>NZ_JBHXFI010000020.1:0-122612 GCF_042724075.1 Streptomyces sp. NPDC127097
GGAGATCCCCGGCCCGCGGCCGCCGGGGTCAGACCTGCCCCGGCTTGAAGACGTCCTGCTCGATGAGGAGCTTGTCGATCCGGGCCTTGTCCACCCGGTTCGTCACCTCCTCGACCTCCTGGCGGTCGCGCACGCACTTCGCCAGCGTGAACGCCGAGGACACCACGAAAATCAGACCGAGGGCGAGAAAACCCCGCTCCCACGGCCCCACCGGCAGCTTGATGATCCCGATCACCAGCGCCACCAGCGACAGCCCGAAGGAGATCGCGGCCTGCACGAAGAAGGCCGTGGTCGTCGGCCGCTGAATCGATGGAGTAGTCATGCGCGTAGCGTGGCGGCACGGTGACACCGGCGCATGAGTACAGCTACTCATCTCGCACCCGCCGCCCCGCCGGGAGACGGGAAAGTGGCAGCCCCCACCCTCTGACATGCGGTATTGTTCTCGTGCGCGGTCAGCCGGGACATCCCGGCCGGATCGGGCACCGGGACGTGGCGCAGCTTGGTAGCGCACTTGACTGGGGGTCAAGGGGTCGCAGGTTCAAATCCTGTCGTCCCGACGGTGCAAGCGCAGGTAGGGGTCATCTTCGGATGGCCCCTTCTGTGCGTTCGGGAGCGCGTGGGCAGCAGCGCGGGAGCGCTCCGTACCGGACCCGTTCCGCTCAAATGCCCTGCGTGCCTGGCGGGTTGGGGCCCGCCGAGCCTCATGACCCATGCGGCCGCGCCTGCGTGCGAGATCCGCTGCGTGCGGGGCAGCCCCTGCCGGTGCCTGGCGATATCGGTATGTGGATGGGCCTGGAGCGGACGGTCCGCCCTCTGTTTGTATGAGCCCCTGGAACGCAATTCAGGAGGTGACGGACACATGGTGTCCACGGAGAGCATTCTCGCGTTCGCGGCGATGTCGCTGCTGGTGATCGTGATTCCGGGGCCGAGTGTGCTGTTCGTGATCGGCAGAGCCCTCGCACACGGCCGCCGCACCGCGCTCGCCACGGTCCTCGGCAATCTGGTGGGTTCGTACGTCCTGGTGATCGCTGTGGCGTGGGGCCTCGGTGCGCTGGTGGAGAGCTCGGCGGCGGTGTTCATGGGCGTGAAGATGGCCGGAGCGGCGTACCTCGTCTATCTGGGGGTGCAGGCGTTCCGGCACCGCAAGGAGATGCGCGCGGCGGCCATGGAGGCCCCGGTGAGCGAGCGGCGTGGCGATCTGCGCACGATCCTGGACGGGATTTTCGTGGGCGTCACCAACCCGAAGGGCATCGTCTTCTTCGCCGCGGTGCTGCCACAGTTCGTGGACCACGCGGCGGGCCACGTCCCCCTCCAGATGATGGTGTTGGGCCTGGTCCCGGTCGCCATCGGCCTGATCACGGACACCCTGTGGGGCCTGGGTGCCTCGGCGGCCCGCTCCTGGTTCGCCCGCTCGGACCGTCGTCTGTCGATGGTGGGCGGGGCGGGCGGCTTCGCGATGATCGGGCTGGGCGTCACGGTGGCGGCGACGGGCCGCGCCGACTAGGGACCGGGCGGCGCCCCGGCCGACCAGGGACCCGGCGGCGAGCCATGAGCCGAGCCGGCGGTGCCACCGGGCCGCGGCAGGAGCGGGCAGGGCGGGCCGGCGCCGTGGTGACGGCGAAATTCCTTGTCCGCCTGATGATCGCGGGTTAAGGTCCGGGGGCACTTATCGGGGGATCATGGCAGGTGGGGGACATGGTGGACGATGGTGGCGCGCCCGCGGAGGGTGCGTCCTCGAAGGGCACGTCCGCGAAGGGCACGTCCGCGGAGGGTGCGGGCGCGTGGGGGCAGGCCGTCGCGGCCGTGGCGCTGGTGGCGGCCCTCGGTATCGGTCTGTGGGCGTTCCAGGGGACGTCGTCGTCATCGGACGGCGCCCAGCCGCCCGCCACCTGCTCGGGCGGGGAGGCCGAGAAGAAGTCCCGGCACGTCTCCGGGGCGCAACTGTGCGCGGCGCTGAACCGCCCCGACCTGGCCGAGCTGCTGGGCACGCCGGGGCAGGCCGCGAAGACCGCCGGCGGCAGCGGCAGCTCCGTCAAGCTCGGCAACGGCAAGGAGATCGCCACCCCGTCTGCCCAGGTCGAGTTCGAGACCTGCACCGTCACGCTGTCGGCCACCTACGACGGTCACCCGGTGGCCGGGTCCGCCGCGCTTCTGGGGGACGGCGCGCGGCAGCGGACGGTTCTGGACCGCCCGGCGGTCGTCTACGCGGACCGCACCATCAGCATCCGCTTCCGCCTCGACGGCAGCGACACCGACAGCGGTCCCGGAGTCCCGGCCCGCACCCTCACCGTGGCCCAGGACGCGAAGGACAGCGGCGGTTCCTTCGAGGTGTCGCTGTGGCGCGCGGACGGCGCCGTGCCGGACGACGCGGTGCTGCTCCGGGTCGCCGAGAAGGTGCTGCCGACGGTGCCGGGGTGGGCGGCCGGCGGGTGACCGGCTCCTGCTCGAAGGCCGGATCCGGCTTTCATCCCGGTACGCGCTGCGCCTCGTCCCTGATCTTCTTCTTGTGCTCGTCCGTGAGCTGGAGGTAGCGCTCGCAGCGGCCGCACTCCACGCAGACCAGCACCTGGCTCGGAATGTCCTCCGCCCCCCAATAGCCGAGCTCCACCATGAACTGCCTCTTGATCGCCTTCAGGGCGTAGACCTCTTGTGCACCGCAGGCAGGGCATGTTCCTTGGCGCATGTTCGTCACCGTCATGGCCCGGCAGCTTAGTAGGGGGGCGTGAGCCCGTCGGACGCCCCGGTCGGCGTGCTGTGTGTGACGCTCCGTGTGACCTGCGCCCTTCGTCGCTCAACTCCCGGTTAAGTCCGGCGATCCCTACTGTCCGTAAGTGGACTGGTGCACCGCGTTCCTGGCGTGTCAGGATGAGTGCGAGGTGACGGAGCCTTAACTGTTCGTTGGGCTCAATCGACGGGGGACGGTAGAGATGAACGTGGGGGGAGACAGCCGGTCCAAGGGGGCGGGCAGCGTGCTCGCGGAACGGCTCAACCACCTCTTCGCGAACATGCATCCGCCGGGGGCCCCGTATACCAACGCCTTTGTGGCCGAGGAGATCAGCGGGGGAGCGGAGGAGTACGGCGGGGTCAAGGTCACCGAGCAGTATCTGTCGATGCTGCGCACCGGCAGGCGTACGAACCCGAGCCCGGAGCTGCTGCGCGCGCTGGCCAAGTTCTTTGCCGTACCGGTCGGTTATCTGCTGGGGGACCTCTCGCAGCCGCAGGCCGCGCGGGTGGAGGAAGAGGTCCGTTTCCTGGCGGCGATGCGGGACCAGCGGGTGCGCGCGATCGCGCTGCGCTCCGTCGGGCTGCCGCCGGAGGTGCAGGACAGCCTGACGACGATCATCTCCCAGTTCCGGCAGCAGATGAACCTGCCGGCCGATCCGCCGGAGCAGGGCGGTGACCGACGCGGTGAGTGAACCGGTGCGGACCGCGGAGCGCGGCCAGATCTTCTCTTCCTGGCAGCGGGGCGGAGACGAGGACGGGACGAGCATGCGAGTGGGGCAGATACGCCGGCGGTGCAAGCGGCTCATCAAGGAGCTGGCGCTGCCGGCCACGACCGATTTGCGCGGGATGTGTGACATCGTCGCCGCGCGGGTGGCGCGGCCCGTCCATCTGGTGCCGATGAGCCTGGGCGGGGTGGTCTCGGGGATGACGGCCGTCACCGACGACGGCTACTGGGTCTTCTACGAGCTCAAGACCTCACCGTGGCACCAGGCGCACATCGTGCTGCACGAGCTGAGCCACCTGCTGTTGGGACACGGCCAGGATCCGGCGGTCACCGAGGACGCGCTGAAGCTGTGGACGCCGTCCGTCGATGTCGCCACCGCCATGCGGCGGATGGGCCTGACCATGGGCTTCGCCCGGCATCACGGCTATGACAACCTCGCCGAGCGGGAGACCGAAGTGCTCGGCACGCTCCTGATGGAGCGGGTGGCGCCGTCCGCGGCCGAACGCGCCCTGCCGCTGGAGGGCCGGGCGGCCGAACTCGCGGCGGCGCTCGGGCCCGCGCTCCAGCACATCCGGCGGCAGGAGACCCCGGCCGGGGACGAGCGGACCGACGGCGCGGGGGCGGGCGCGGCGCAGGACGGGGGCCCGCGTGTTTGACGTCATCTATCTGTCGTTCGGGGTCGCCGCCTGGGCGATCGTCGGGTACAAGTCCGTCGCGTGGTTCCGGGACCGCAGCAACGCGGATCTGGGACTGGCCTGTGTGATGACCGGCGGGGTGGCGACGGTCTTCCTCTTCTCCGCGCCCAGCGTCTACCGCGCCTTCGACCGGCTGGTGGGCGTGGCCAACCTCGCCATGGTGTTCCTCTACTCCTCCGTCGTGGTGTTCGCCGCCGGTGCGCTGGTGTTGCTGCTGCGCTGGACGGCGGGCGAGGGCGCGCAGGCGCGGGTCCGGGTACGGCGCCGCGCGCGCGTCGCCGTCGGGAGTGTGGCCGCGCTGTGGGCGGTGGCGATCACCGGCTTCGCGGTCGGCCGTCCGGACGCCGTCGAGCACCCCCGTGACTTCAGCACCGCCTATACCGACTCCCCGGGAGTCATGCTGTTCCTGGTGCTGTATTTGGCCATTTTCGGATTGAGTTCGGCGGCCCTGGGGACCCTCTGCCCCCGCTACGCCGCACAACTCGGCGGCACCCACCTGGCGCGCGGTCTGCGGGTGCTGGCCGCGGGCTGCTGGCTCGGCCTGGTCTACTGCTCCTGCAAGGTCATCGGCTTCGTCCTGTCCTGGACGGGCCACCCGGCGCTGTGGCTCTCCAACGGGGTGGCCCCGTTGAGCGCCTCGGTCGCGGCGCTGATGGTCCTCGCCGGATTCGCGCTGCCGGCGGCCGGCCCCCGGGTCGCCGCCTGGCGCCGGCTGCGCCGCCTCTCCCCGCTCTGGCGGACCGTCACCGCACAGACCCCCGAGGTCACGATGGGCTCCCCGGCGTGGTCCGTGCGCTGGCCGTTCGCCGATCTGGAGTGGCGGGCCAACCGGCAGATGGCCGAGATCCGGGACGTACAGCGCGGCATCCGCCGTCATGTGGAGTCCGACGCCGTCGACATCGCCCGCGAGCGGGCCCGCGCGGTCGCGCTCGACGACCGGCAGCTGGCCGCCGTCGCGGAGGCCGCCGCGCTCCGCCGTGGACTGGAGAACCGTGCGGTGGGCCATGTCCCCGAGCACGGCGCCGACAGCGTGGTGGTCGCCAACGGCACGGACCCGGCCGAACTCACCGCGGAGTACGAGCACTTGGCACTGGTCGCGGATGTCTACCACTCGCCGCTGATCGACACCGTGCTCACCGAACTGCGCCAGCGGAGCTCGGTGGCGCACGGCTGAGGAAGCACCACAGACGGGGTGGCCCGGCACGGGGGTCCGGGCCGCCCGTACCACCCGGGCGGCACCGGCCCATCGGACCGGTGCCGCCCTAGGGGCCGTCACCGGGGCCGTCGCTGGATGGCGTGCGCCGGACGGGAGGGGGAACGACACGGCCTAGGGTCGGGCTCATGCAGAACACCGCCGAGACCGGCCCCGACGCCCCCATCGATATGACGCCCCTCCTCGACGATCCGTACGCCGCCTACGCCGCGCTGCGGGACGCCGGACCGGTGCACCGGATCACCGGAGCCGACGGGCACCCCGCCTGGCTGGTGACCCGCTACGACGACGTCCGCCGCGCCCTCGCCGACCCCCGGCTCTCCCTGGACAAGCGGCATGCCGCGCCGGGCGGTTACCGCGGTTTCGCCCTGCCGCCCGCGCTGGACGCGAATCTGCTGAACATGGACCCGCCGGACCACACCAGGGTGCGCCGGCTGGTGGTCAAGGGTTTCACCACGGGCCGGGTCGAGGCGCTGCGCGCGCCCACCCGGCGGATCGCCGATGAACTGCTGGACGCGATGGCGGAGCGCGGCCGCGCGGAGCTGATCACCGACTACGCCGGGCCGCTGTCGATCGCCGTGATCTGCGATCTGCTGGGCATCCCGCACCGTGACCGCCCCGATTTCCTGGCCTGGTCGGACGCCCTCATCACCCCGGACCCGAGCCGGCCGGAGCTGATGAAGGAGGCGATCGGGGCGATGCTGACCTTCTACACCGGACTGATCGCGGCCAAGCGCGCGGAACCGGGCGACGACCTGCTCTCGGATCTGATCGCGGTGCGCGACGAGGCGGCCCCCGGCGAGGAGGACGACCGGCTCACCGAGGACGAACTGACCTCGCTCGCCTTCCTGATCCTCTTCGCCGGATACGAGAGCACGGCCCATCTCATCGGCAACGCGGTGCTCGCCCTGCTCGACCACCCGGACCAGCTCCGGCAGTTGCATCGCAATCCGGCCGAACTCCCGGCGGCGGTGGAGGAGTTCCTCCGCTTCGACAACCCGTATCCGGTGGCGATCCGTCGCTTCCCCATCGAGGACATGGAGATCGGCGGCGTACGGATCCCGGCCGGGGAGAGCGTGCTGCTGTCGATCGCGTCCGCGAACCGCGACCCCGCGCGTTTCCCCGAACCGGACGTGCTGGACCGCGGCCGGGACCTCTCCGGGCACCTCGGGATGGGGCACGGCATCCATCACTGTCTCGGTGATCCGCTGGCCCGGCTGGAGGCCGTCACGGCGCTCGAGGCGCTCCTCGGCCGCTTCCCGGAGCTGCGACTGGCCGTCCCGCGTGGTGATTTGCGGCATCGTCGGGCGCTGCGGGCGCGTGGCCTGATTTCGCTGCCCGTCACCTGGTAATCGGCAAACGAACAAGTTTTTGAGGCATAACCGTTCGCTCATGCGGTAGAAAGGTTCCTGAGACCCGCCCGGTGTGCATCCCCCGTCGCACCGGGCGGGTCCTTCTTTGCACCTGTTGCAGTTGCGACACGCCCGGTGGTTCGGCGCGGCCCTGAGCCGACTGGCTCAACCGCGCTGCGGTCCACCGCACCGCTTCTTAGCGTGACGGCATGGCAATTGACGCAGGTGTGTCCAGGAAGGCCGGTGTGGTGGCGCTGATCGCCGTCGCCGGTGTCTCGCTGACGTCCATACCGGCCGCGGCCAACGGGGCGACGGCCCGTCAGCCCGCCGCCGGGGTACAGGCGCCCACCGACCCCGGCACCGCGAGGCTGCCCAGCGGCCTGTCCGCGCTGTCCTGGATGGTGGCCGACGCGGACACCGGCAACGTGCTGGCCGCGAAGAGCCCGCACCGCAAGCTCGCCCCGGCCAGCACCCTCAAGACGCTGTTCGCGGTCACCGTCCTGCCGAAGTTCTCGGCGGGCACGGTACGCCGGGTCAGCTCCGCCGACCTCGCGGGGGTCGGGGCCGGCAGCAGTGTCGTCGGCGTCCGGCAGGGTCGCAGCTACACCGTCGGCGACCTGTGGCGCGGGGTCTTCCTGCGCTCCGGTAACGACGCGGTGCATGTGCTGGCCGCGATGAACGGCGGCTGGCGGACCACGGCGGAGGAGATGCAGGAGACCGCCCGGAAGCTCGGCGCCCGCGACACCACCGTCAAGTCCCCGGACGGTTATGACGCGCCCGGTCAGGTGTCCTCCGCCCACGACCTGACCGTCTTCGCCCGCGCCGGGCTCGCCAACGAGGACTTCGCCCGCTACTGCGCCACCACCCGCGCCACGTTCCCCGGCGCGGGCGGCGCCACGCGGATCGAGAACACCAACCGCCTGCTGGCGGGCTCGCACGGAATGGCCCGCTACCCCGGCATCATCGGCGTCAAGAACGGCTACACCAGCAAGGCCGGCAACACCCTGATCGCCGCCGCGCGCCGGAACGGCCGCACCCTCCTGGTCACCGTCCTGAACCCCCAGTCGCAGGCGTACAACGGCGTCTACAAGGAAGCCGCGGCCCTGCTGGACTGGGGCTTCCGCACCGCCGGCACGGCCCAGCCGGTGGGCACCCTGCATGCCGTACGCGCCGCCGACGACGGGGCCGGTCCGATGCGCCCGGCGGCGGCCGAGGTCACCGGAGCCGCAGCCCGTGGCGGCGCGCCCTGGCGCACCACCCTCGTCCTCGGGGCGGGCGGCGCCGGCGTCGCGGCACTGGGCCTGGGCCCGCTGCTCGCCAGGTGGTGGCAGGCTCGCGGCCGCAGCGGACGGAGGGGAGGGGCCGCGTAGAGATCGAAGTGACACCCCTAGGGGGCCCGGCGGGTCGGCCCGCCCCTGGTCCCCGGTGGGGCGTCTTTCGGTCATGTCTCCCGTCGCCGCAGCCGGGGCGCGGTCTCCGCCGCCGGTACGGGCCCGGAGCCGGTCAGACGCCCGGTCAACTCCCGGGCCCAGGACAGGAGTCCCGTGATGTCGATCCCGTAGGGGGCGGTCTTCTCGTACGGCGCGATGGCCGTCGCGCCCCGGTCGAGCAGCGCCGTTCCGCCCGCGGTGTTGCCGCGCGCCGCATGGGTGAGTCCCACCGCGAGCTGGGCCAGCCCCCGCCAGAGCTCGCGCTCCTCCTGCGGCGCCGCCTTCCAGGCGTCCTCCAGGACCTCATGGGCATGGAACGGCATCCCGCCGTCGAGCAGCCGCTGTGCCTCGGCCAGCGACTGCGCGGGCGTCCGGGGCACGCCCTCGGGCTGCCGGGCCACGCCGGGGGAGCCGTACGGCAGCGGCCGGCCGAGCCCGTCACGTGGGCGGGCGTTACGGGCCCGCCCCTCCTCGTCACGGTCCCGGCGGCGCGGCCCGGCGGGGTCGGGGGCACCGGAGCCGGCGGCGATGCGGTCGCCAGCGCCCTCGCCCGCTTCTGCGGCCGCGCCCGCGCCGTCGCCCGCTTCTGTGGCCGCGCCCGCGCCGTCGCCCGCTTCTGCGGCCGCGCCCGCGCCGTCGCCCGCTTCTGCGGCCGCGCCCGCGCCGTCGCCCGCTTCTGCGGCCGCGCCCGCGCCGTCGCCCGCTTCTGTGGCCGCGCCCGCGCCGTCGCCAGCGCCGTCCGTTTCCGTCCCGGCTCCACAGTGCTCGCAGACCGCACTGCCGGGCCGTTCCCTGATCCGGCCGCAGGCATCACACACCTGGTCCAGCCAGCAGGCCGGATCGCCGCCCTCGTCGACCGCCCGGTGCGGGGCGGCCGGGCGGGACGGCAGGGGCCGGTCGTGGGGGCCGGGCCGGTCGTGGGGGCTGTCCGCGTCGTTCACGCTTCGATTGTGCGCCGTGCGGCCGGCCGGCGTCGCCGGGGGGGCCGGGCGCGCGCTGCCGTACCGGCGGGCGCCCGGCCATTGTCAGGTTTCTTTCCTATTCCCCTCGGGCGGGGCGCCGGGCCGCTACGGCTCAGACCAACTCGACCTCGTAGAAGCAGAAATGGTCCTTGATCCGGGTGACCTCGGGGTGCGGCTCCGGGTAGGCCCACACGATGTCCTCCGGGCCGCCGGCGAGCGACCAGTAGGAGGCGGTGCCCTTGAAGGGGCAGACGGTATGCGTGTCGGACGGGGTGAGCAGCTCGGTGCGTACGTCCTCGGGAGGGAGGTAGTAGCGCACCGGATAGCCGGTCTCGGACAGGAGCAGCGGGCGGCGGCTCTCGGCGATCAGCTGTCCGCCGATCTCGACGCGGACGTGGTCGGTGCCTTCTTCGACGTCGATGCGGTGGCCTCGGGTGGTGCTCATGGTCACTTCCCTTCGGTGGGCGGGGGAGGTGACTCCCTCCCGGTCCAGCATCGCACCGGGAGGGAGCGGGGCGGGCGGGGCACCACGGGGCCACGGGCGGGCGCCGTCCCGTCGCGCCAGCCAGCCAGCCCGTGCGCCGCCGCCGCACACCTCGCGGACGCCGCGCCGTCGCCGCACACCTCGCGGATACCGCGCCCCGCCTCACACCTCGCGGATACCGCGCCCCGCCCACTCCGGCGCGGGCGTGATCAGGCCGGCGAGGCGCTCGCGGGCCGTCGGGGGCAGCGCGGCCGAGCGGCCGGTGGCCTGGTCGATGTGCAGGGTGAACAGTTCCTCGGTGGCCACCGGCTCGCCGGAGGGTTCCCCGGCGAACATCTCATGGACCAGCCGGAGCTTCTTGCCGTCCACGCCCAACACGGTTGTACGGACCGTGAGTTGGCTGTCGCGGGCGACCTCGCGGAGATAGCGGACATGGGCCTCGACCGTGTACAGGGAGCAGCCGGTGCGCTCCCGGTAGGCGGCGTCGAGGCCGGCCGCGTCCATCAGGGCGTCGGTCGCGAAGCCGAAGACCAGGACGTAGTACGCCTCGCTGAGATGGCCGTTGTAGTCGATCCACTCGTCCCGGACCGTTTGGCGGAAGAGGGGCAGGCCGCCCGTGGTGGCGTCGCTCATCGGCGGGTGCTCCCCAGCCGGCCCGTGGCGCGCAGGACGTCGATGACGCCCTGGTCGCGGGCGGCGACCAGATCCGCGTACGTACGGTCGCCCGCGGCCTCCCGGCAGCCGTCGACCATGGCGTCGCGCAGCGCACGGTCCAGCTCGGGCGCCTCCAGGCGGGTCCACGGCGACTTCAGGGACGGGCCGAAGTGGTCGAGCATATGGGCCATCCCGCCCTCGCCGCCGGCCAGTGCGAAGGTCAGGCAGGGGCCCATGAACGCCCAGCGCAGGCCGGGCCCTTCGGTGATCGAGGCATCGATGTCCTCGACCGTGGCCTCGCCGTTGGCGACCATGTGGAGCGCCTCGCGCCAGAGCGCCTCCTGGAGGCGGTTGGCGATGAAGCCGGGCAGTTCGCGGTCCATGGTGATCACGGACTTGCCCGCCGCTCCGTAGAAGCGGGAGGCCCAGGCGACGGCCTCCGGGTCCGTCCGCTCGCCGCCGACGACCTCCACCAGCGGGATGAGGTACGGCGGGTTGAAGGGGTGGCCGACCACGAGGCGGCCGGCGTTCCCGTCCGCCGTCTGCATATCGGTCATCGGGTAGCCCGAGGTGGAGGAGGCGATGACCACGCCCGGCCGGGTGGCGGCGGCCAGCTCGGCGAGCAGGGAGCGCTTCAACTCCAGCTTCTCGGGGGCGCTTTCCTGGACGAAGTCGGCGTCGGCGACCGCCTCGGCGAGGGTGCCGGCGATCGTCAGCCGGTCCGGCGAGGCGCCGTCGGCCAGTCCTATCTGTTCCAGCGCGGGCCAGGCGGCGGCCACCAGGTGGCGCAGCCGGTCCTCGGCGTCCGCGGCCGGGTCCCAGGCGGTGACGTCGTAGCCACGGGCGAGGAAGTGGGCGACCCAGCCGCCGCCGATCACTCCGGCGCCGATACAGGCGACGCGGCGCACGTCCTCGGGGGCACAGGGGGCAGGGGTGGTTTCCGGCATGAGGGAGCGGCTCCAGGTGGCGGGGAGGAGAGGGAAGGGGAACGGGGCGGTGCGGCCGTGGGTCAGGTGCGGGGCTTGAGGCCCAGGAGGGCGCGGGCCCGGTCGGGCGTGGCGACCGTGGCGCCGAGCAACTCGGTGATCTGGACGGCGCGTTCGACCAGCTGTCCGTTCGTGGCCTGGACGCCCTTGCTGAGGTACAGGTTGTCCTCCAGACCCACCCGCACATGCCCCCCGAGCAGGATCGACTGGGCGACCCACGGCATCTGCATCCGGCCGAGGGCGAAGCTCGCCCACCGGGCGCCCTCGGGCAGCATGTGGACCATCGACTGAAGTACCCCCGGGTCGGCCGGTGCGCCCCACGGGATGCCCATACAGAGCTGGAAGACGGTCGGGTCGTCCAGCAGCCCCTCGGCCAGCAGCTGCTTGGCGAACCACAGCTGACCGGTGTCGAAGATCTCCAGCTCGGGCCGTACGCCGAGCTCCTGGATGCGCTTCGCGCCCGCCCGCAGCATGTCGGGGGTGGAGACATAGAGGTTGGAACCGTCGCCGAAGTTGAGCGAGCCGCAGTCCAGGGTGCAGATGTCGGGCAGCAGCTCCTCGACGTGCGGCAGCCGCTCCAGGCCGCTCACCAGGTCCGTCCCGGGCAGCTGCCGGAGCGGCCGGTCGGGGTCGATCACCAGGTCGCCGCCCATGCCGGCGGTGAGGTTGATGACGACGTCGGTGCCGGTCTCCTTGATCCGCTCGACCACCTCGGCGTACAGCCGCGGGTCGCGCGACGGTTCGCCGGTCCCGGGGTCGCGGACATGGATGTGCACCACGGCGGCGCCCGCGGCCGCCGCCTCGACGGCCGAAGCGGCTATCTGCTCGGGCGTCACGGGGACGTGCGGGGAGCGGCGGACGGTGTCACCGGCGCCGGTGAGCGCGCAGGTGATGATGACCTCGTGGTTCACGGGGGTCCCTTCTACGGGGCGGGTGCCTCGGTCTACGGGGGTGGGTGCCTCGGTCCTAAGGGGCTCGGGCTCGGCGGAAAACGGCGTCAGACCGCGGGGGCGAGGGTGAGTTCGCTCTGCACGAAGGCGAGCAGCGCGGTGTGCATGGTGTCGGGGCCGGTGCTGTCCGGAGCGGTGGCGAGTACCTGGGTGGCCAGGCCGTCGATCAGCGCGGTCAGCCGGAGCGCGGTGAACTCCGGATCGACGGTGCGGAAGACGCGCTGGCCGACGCCGCGGCGGACGACCTCGGCGACGGTGGTGCGCCACTGCCGGTAGTAGTGCTCGTGCAGCCGCCCCACGGCGGTGGAGCGGGCGGCCTCGGCCCACAGATCGAGCCAGACCAGCCACTGGCGGCGCTGCTGCTCGGTGCGCGGGATCTGTAGCGCGATCAGCTGGAGCAGCTCGGCACCGGCGTCGGGGGCCGCGGCCGACTCCGCGGCGCGGCGCGCGGTGTCCTCGTCCATGCACCAGCGCACCGCCGCTTCCAGCAGTTCGTCGCGGCCGGGGAAGTGGTAGTGGACGGCGGCCGGGCTGGTGCCGCAGGCGGCGGCGATATCGGCGACCCGTACGCCGTGGAAGCCGTGCTCGGCGATCAGCCGGACGGTCTCCCGTACGAACTGGAGCGGCCGGCCGCCCTCGGGCACGGCGACCGGCTCGCGGCCGGGCGGCGCCGCGGGCCGCTCCGGGGCACCGAGCAGCCAGCCGGTGTCGACCGCCCCGATATCGGCGATCCGCACGATCTCCGCCAGCGTGAAGCGCCGGGTGCCACCCAGCGACCTGGACAGCTTCGAGGGGTCCATCACGATCCGGCGGGCGAACTCGCGCTGGCTGCATCCGAGCCGGCCGATCACCTGCCGGACACGCTCCGTGACCTCTCCGGCGTCGTCGGTGACCCGGTCTCCGGGGGTGTCCTCCATGGTCCGGGACCGTAACAGCGTGTTGAGAACATCGCAACGGCCGGGGGGAGGGTGCGGACGTATGGGCCTGTTGTGAAGGGGTTCAGGGTGCGAGGGTGTGGGCAACCTGAGAGGAGAGTCAGTAGTGCGGCGACCGCTGTCGCCGTGAGTACGGATAAATGGGCTGGGCACGCCGCAATCCGGGTGAATGTGGCAAAGTGACGACATGGCTGACCGGGGAGCGAAGCGGCCCACCGTGTCGGTGCCGGACGACTGGCCCGCCCACCCGGACCTGACCCTGGCCCTCAACGGCATGGGCGGCTTCGACTGGGACCTCGACAGCGGGCTGATGCATATGGACCCGCCCGCCCTCGAGGTCTTCGACATGCTTCCGGCGGAGTACGACGACCGCCCGGCCACCCTCAACACGCGCGTCCCGGCCCATGAGGCGGCCCGTCTGGACGCCCTGGTCGCCCGGGCGCTCAAGGACGGCAGCGACTCCTACGGCGCCTACTTCCGGGTCCGGCTGCGCGACGGTGAGCTGCGCTGGACGCACAGCCAGGGCAGCATCCGCCGGGACAGCACCGGCCGGCCGCGCCGGATCATCGGGGTGGTCCGCGACGCCAGCCACGAATACACCCACGCGGCGGAGCGGCTCGCCGGGGACGAGGAGCGCCGGCGGCACACCAGCGTCGTCGAACGCACCACCGCCGCCCTGGCCCACGCCAGGACGGTCGGTGAAGTGATCGCGGTGCTCGCCGATGAGCAGGGGCTGAGCCGGCTGGGCGCGGAGAACGTGATCCTGGGCCTGGTCGAGGCGGGACGCATCCGGCTGATCTCCGAGGGCAAGGCGGGCAGCTTTGTCCCCGACCTCGAATACACGCGGGTGGGCGACGAGTTCCCGATGAGCGAGGTCGTCCGCACCCTCACCCCGCGCTATGTGGGCAGCCGCGCGGAGTTCCGGCACAAGTGGCCCCGGCTGTGGCCGGCCATCGAGCCGCTGAACGTCAACTCCGCCGCCTATCTGCCGCTGATCGCGCAGGGCCGCCCCATCGGGGTGATCGGCCTGTTCTTCGAGCGGGAGAGCGACTTCCGCGACCAGGAGCGCAACGTCCTGGTGGCGCTCGGCAGCAGCATCGCGCAGAGCCTGGCCCGCGCCATGCTCTACGACCAGGAGCACGATCTCGCCGCCGGCCTCCAGCAGGCCATGCTGCCGCGCCGGATCCCCGGCATCCCGGGCGCCCAGATCGCCGTCCGCTACCGCTCCGCCCGGATGGGCCGGGACATCGGCGGCGACTGGTACGACGTGATCCCGCTGCCCGACGGCCGGGTCGCCGCCGTCATCGGTGACGTCCAGGGACATGACACCCAGGCCGCGGCGCTGATGGGCCAGCTGCGGATCGTGCTGCGCGCCTACGCCGCCGAGGGCCACGCCCCCGCCACCGTCATGGGCCGCGCCTCCGCCTTCCTCAACGAGCTGGACACCGACCGCTTCGCCACCTGTATCTATGTCGACGCCGACCTGAGCACCGGCTCGGCCCGGATCGTCCGGGCCGGCCATATCGACCCGCTGCTGCGGCACGCCGAGGGCATCTGCCGCCGGCTGCCGGTGGCCGGCGGGCTGCCGCTGGGTATCTCGTCCGAATTCCGGCGGCTCGACTACCCGGTCACCACGGTCCAGCTCGCCCCCGGCGACACCCTGCTGCTGTGCACCGACGGCATCGTCGAACAGCCCGGCACCGACCTCGACATCGGGATGCGGGAGCTGGCCCGCGAGGTCCGCGACGGGCCCCAGGACGTCCAGCAACTCGCCGACCGGCTCTGCGAATCGGCGGGCGACCGGACCGGGGAGGACGATATGGCGCTGCTTCTGCTGCGCCGGCTGGGCGCCCCGGAGCACGACATCGTCGGACGGTTCCGCCAGCACATCGCGCCCGCCGACCCCGAGGGCCTCTCCGCCGCCCGGCACATGATCCGGGCCGCCGTGCGCGCCTGGGGCGCGGCGGACCGTGCCGAGGAGATCGAACTGGTCGCCGACGAGCTGATCACCAATGCGCTGCTGCACACCGACGGCGAGGCCGTCGTCAACATCCGTATGCCGCACAGCGTCGGGCGGCTGCTGCGGCTGGAGGTCGAGGACCACTCCAGCAGCCTGCCGCGACGCCGGGAACCGGGCGAGGCCGGCGTCTCCGGCCGCGGTCTGCTCCTCGTGGACCGGCTGGCCGATGTCTGGGGTGTGGAACCGCGCGGCAGCGGAAAGTGCGTATGGTGCGAGTTCAACTGCTCCTGACCGGCCGGCGCCGAGCCGGACCGGCACGGGCGCTCAGCGGGTACGGGTACGGGTGCCGGGGCTTCGGCACGGTCGAGTGAGGACGGCTCTATGGGAACGCGGGCTGCGGAACAGCGCCAGGAAGCCCGCCAGTTGGCGGCGCGGCTGGAGGCGGAAGGCGTCCGGAACGTGGCGCTGACCTGGGTGGACAACGCAGGCGTCACCCGCGTCAAGACCATTCCGGTGCAACGGCTCGCGGCCGCCGCGGAGCGCGGCGTCGGGATGTCGCCCGTCTTCGACGTCTTCACGTCCGACGACGCCATCACCGAATCCGAGCACCTCGGCGGGCCCGACGGTGACCTGCGGCTCTTCCCCGACCTGGACCGCGTCACCGTACTCGCCGCACAGCCCGGCTGGGCCTGGGCGCCGGTGGACCGCTACGACCAGCTCGGCCGGCCGCACCCCGCCTGCCAGCGGCAGTTCGCCCGGCGGATGGTGGAGCGGGCCGGCGCGGCCGGGCTGGAGCTGCGGATGGGCTTCGAAACGGAATGGGTGGTCACCCGCGCCCCGGACGGGCCGCACGCGGCCGCCACCGGCCCGGACGAGACCTTCGACTACCCCTGCGCGGGCCCCGCGTACGGCATGACCCGGGTCGTGGAACTCTCCGACTACCTCCGCGATGTCACCGAGGCGCTGACCGTCCAGGGCATCGACGTCCTCCAGCTCCACCCCGAGTACGCGCCCGGCCAGTTCGAGGTCACCACCGCCCCGGCCGACCCGGTCCGCGCCGCCGACGACGTGGTGCTGGTCCGCGAGACCGTCCGCGCCGTCTCCGTCCGGCACGGCCTGCGCGCCTCCTTCGCCCCGTCGTTCGTCGCCGGCCAGGTCGGCAACGGCTGCCACCTCCACCTCGGCCTGTACCGCGACGGCGACAGCCTGCACCGCACGCCGGACGCCTCCTGGGGCCTGGCCCCGGACGCGGTGGCCTTCCTCGGCGGCGTCCTGAACGCGCTGCCCGCCCTGCTCGCCATCGGCTGCCCCTCGCCCGCCAGCTATCTGCGGCTCCAGCCCTCCCACTGGGCCGGCGTATACCAGTGCTGGGGCGTGGAGAACCGGGAGGCGGCGCTGCGCCTGATCACCGGCGCGCCCGACGACCCGGACGGCGGCCATGCCGAGGTCAAGACCTTCGATGCCGCCGCCAATCCGTATCTCGCGGTCGGCGCGGTCCTCGCCGCCGGACTGCACGGCATCGAGACCGCGGCCCAGCTGCCGGCACCGCACGCCGGCGACCCCGGCACCCTCGGCGTCCGCGAACGCGCCCGGCGCGGCATCGTACGGCTCCCCGCCACCCTCACCGAGGCGGCCGACCGGCTGGAGAAGTCCGCCCCGCTGTACGAGGCGATGGGCGAGGTCCTGCACGGCGCGGTGCTCGCGGTCCGGCGCGCCGAGGAGGCCCACTTCGCCGACTGCGAGCCGGAGGAGATCGCCGCGGCCACCCGGTGGCGGTGGTGAGGGGGACCGCCCGTACGCTCCGGCCGTAAGGGGCAAGCGGCCGGAGCGCCGCTTCCCGCCCCGGCGCCCCACCGCGCCCCCGTCACGTGCTTTACTGCCGCGTGCCCCCTACAACGACCGCCGAAAAGGGCGAAATACCGCTGCGCTCCCGGATATTCGCCGATCTGACCCCGCTGCGCACCTCCCCGGACTACCGCCGTCTCTGGTGCGGCAACACCATCTCCTGGATGGGCCAGCAGATGACCGCGCTCGCGGTCTCCCTCCAGGTCTATGCCATCACCCACTCCACCTTCGCGGTCGGCCTGGTGGGTCTGTGCTCCCTGGTGCCGCTGGTCATCTTCGGGCTGTACGGCGGCGCCATCGCCGACACCGTCGACCGCCGCAAACTGGGCCTCTACAGCGCCATGGGCGCGACCGTGATGTCCCTGGCGCTGGCCGCCGCCGCGCTGGCCGGATACCACCGGG
Source organism: Streptomyces sp. NPDC127097 (assembly GCF_042724075.1). Classification (NCBI taxonomy): domain Bacteria; kingdom Bacillati; phylum Actinomycetota; class Actinomycetes; order Kitasatosporales; family Streptomycetaceae; genus Streptomyces; species Streptomyces sp. NPDC127097. The sequence goes on from NZ_JBHXFI010000020.1 coordinate 17,317, forward strand.
TCTGGCTGCTCTACACCGTCGTCGCCTTCCAGGCCGTCTGCTTCGCGATGAACTCACCGGCCCGCAGCTCGATGATCCCGCGGCTGCTGCCCACCGAGCAGCTGCCGGCCGCCAACGCCCTCAACTCCCTGACCAGCAACCTCGGCCTGATGGGCGGGCCGATGCTGGGCGGGGTCATCGTGGGGCTGTGGGGCTATCAGACCGCGTATCTGATCGACGTGGTGGCCTTCAGCGGCTCGCTGTACGCGATGTGGCGGCTGCCGTCCATGCGTCCCGACCAGGGGGAGGGGCCGCGGCGCCGGGCCTCCGTACTGGACGGCCTGCGCTTTCTCGCCACCCGTCCGAATCTGCGGATGACCTTCTTCTCCGACCTGGCGGCGATGGTGCTCGCCCAGCCGCGCGCACTGTTCCCGGCGGTCGCGGTGCTCTGGTTCGGCGGGGACGCCAAGACCGTCGGCCTGCTGGTCGCCGCGCCCGCGGTGGGCGCCGTATTGGGCGGGCTGTTCTCCGGCTGGCTCGGCGGGATCCGCCGGCACGGCCTGGCCATCCTGATCGCGGTGGCGGCCTGGGGTGCGGCCATCGCCTGCTTCGGGCTCTCCCGGCAGTTGTGGCTGGGGCTGTTCTTCCTCGCCGTGGCCGGCTGCGCGGACACCGTCTCGATGGTCTTCCGCAGCACCATGCTCCAGGCGGCGACGCCGGACGCGATGCGCGGCCGGCTCCAGGGCGTCTTCATCGTCGTGGTCGCCGGCGGCCCCCGCCTCGGCGACTTCCTCGCCGGCTCGGCGGCCGACCTGACCTCCCCGGCCACCGCGGTCATCGGCGGCGGCCTGGCCTGCATCCTGACCGTCACGGCCCTCGGCCTGGGGCGCCGCGCCTTCGCCCGCTACGACGCCCGCGACCCACAGCCGTGAGGGGAGCCGCCCATGGGACAGCACGCGGCCCGTCGAGCGCCGGGTGCGGGTGTGCCCCCGGCGCGCCCCTACAGCAGCACCGGATCAGATCCCGTCGGGCAGGCGGGAGTTCGGCGCCACTGCGGATCACCTTCCCCGCCGTGAGCCGTAAGCCGTACGCCGCGCCCCGCGCCCCCGGTCAGTAGCGCGTCAGCGCCGTCGGCCCGGACGCCGTCCCGATGGCCATATGTGGATGCGCGGACGGCCGGACCCAGGACAGGATGCGCGCCATCGCCCCGGCCGGTACGGACACACAGCCGGCCGTGGCGCCCTTCCCGTGGACATGGAGGAAGATTCCGGCTCCGCGGCCGTGCACCGGGCGGTGGTAGTTGAAGCCGATGACCAGGGCCCGGCTGTACTGCGTCGGGTAGCCGGCCAGCCGCTCGGACTCGGCGGCCGCGCAGTCGGGCGGCAGCGGGTCCACCCAGCGGTTGTAGGAGGCGGAGGCGTTGTCCTCGCACCACCAGGAGTGTGGGCCGACCCTGCGGTACGGGACCGTGGTGCCGGACGGTGGCGCGGCGGTCCCGAAGCCGAACGGGAGGTCGTACAGGCCGGTCGGGGTGGTCGAGGTGCCCTGCACCCGGCTGCCGCCCTCGGCCAGTCCGCCGGATCCGAAGCGGGCCGGCGCCGAACCCCGCTGCTGCCAGCGGCCGTTGTGGCGCTGCCACCACTGCACGGTTCCCGTGGTGGAGCTGAGGGTGGCCGCACGGGCGGTGATCAGCTGGGTGCCGCCGCCGGTGTCGGCCATGGCCGCGGGGAGGGCGACGCCGGGGGCGGGGGAGACGGCGGGTGGCGCGGCCGCCGCACCGGGGGCGGCGGGCACCCCCAGCGCCGGACCGACCGCCGACAGCAGCGCCACGGCCCCGGCGCAGAGCCTGCTCCGGGCCCTCCCCGGCAGCGCCCCGCCCCCGAGCCCGCCGCCGGCCCCCGCCAGGCGCGTCCTCGATCTCGACCTCGACCGCGATCTCGTCCCTGTCCCGTTCCGCGTCATGGGCATGACCGCACGGTAGGGCGCGACCGGTGTGCCCGGCGACGCCCGATCGGGTCATATACGCCGTGCCCCGCCCGCGCGCAACCCGTCCGCGGCAATCCGCCGTGCGCCGGGGCCATGGACGGGCGAAACTCGGGTACGGGGGCTGATGTGCCACTAGCCGTCTCATTCTGGAGGCCCGCAGTGCAGCGGCAACCGTATACGTGCAGTGCGCGCACGCTCGACCGAGATCCACAGCCCACGCCGGATCCGGGGGGCCCACCGCCGAACCCCGTCCCGGACCCGCTCCCCGGCCCGCCGGTCCCGCCCGCGCCGCCCGAACCCATACCGCCGGAACCGTCGCCGATACCCCGTCCGCCCGGACCCGATCCCGACCCGGTCCCGGAGCCGTCCCCGGCTCCTTCGCCGCTCTCCTAGGAGCCGCCCGGACTTTCGCCCCGTATACCGCGGGTACCACGTCCCCGCACCACCAAGGAGGTGCTGATCATGGCCATCGCCACGGTCAACCCGGCCACCGGCGAGACCCTGAAGACCTTCGACGCGCTCAACGCGGGCGAGATCGAAGATCATCTGGTCCGGGCGGAGCAGGCTTTCCAGGAGCACCGGACCACGAGCTTCGCCCGCCGCGGGGAACTGCTCCTCAAGGCCGCCGACCTGCTCGACGCCGACCAGGACGGCATCGCCCGCACCATGACCACGGAGATGGGCAAACCGCTGGCCCAGGCGCGCGCGGAGGCCGCGAAGTGCGCCAAGACCATGCGCTGGTACGCCACCCACGCCGAGGCGCTGCTCGCCGATGAGCACCCCGACCCCGCCGACGTCAGCGACTCCGGCGCGCGCCGCGCCGTGGTGCGCTACCGCCCCCTCGGCACCGTGCTCGCGGTGATGCCCTGGAACTTCCCGCTCTGGCAGGTCGTACGGTTCGCCGCGCCCGCCCTGATGGCGGGCAACACCGGGCTGCTCAAGCACGCCTCGAACGTTCCGCAGACCGCCCTCTACATCGAGGAGCTCTTCCGCCGCGCCGGCTACCCAGAGGGCTGTTTCCAGACCCTGCTGATCGGTTCCGGCGCCGTCGAGGACATCCTGCGTGACCCGCGGATCGCCGCCGCGACCCTCACCGGCAGCGAACCGGCCGGCCGCGCGGTGGCCGCCGTCTCCGGCGACGAGGTCAAGAAGACCGTCCTCGAACTCGGCGGCAGCGACCCGTTCCTCGTGCTCCCCTCCGCCGACCTCGACAAGGCGGCCCGCGTCGGCGTCACCGCGCGCGTCCAGAACAACGGGCAGTCGTGTATCGCGGCCAAGCGGTTCATCGTGCACGAGGACGTCTACGACGCGTTCGCCGAGCGGTTCACCGGCCGTATGGCCGCGCTGACCGTCGGCGACCCGATGGACGAGAACACCGAAGTCGGGCCGCTCTCCAGCGAACAGGGCCGCTCCGACCTGGAGGAGCTCGTCGATGACGCGGTCCACAAGGGCGCCACCGCGCTGTGCGGCGGACAGCGGCCACCGCAGCACCGCGCGGGCTGGTTCTACGAGCCGACGGTGCTGTCCGGCATCACCTCCGAGATGCGCATCGACCAGGAGGAGGCGTTCGGTCCGGTCGCCACGCTCTACCGCGTCGCCGACCTGGACGAGGCGGTGCGGGTCGCCAACGGCACCCCGTTCGGGCTCAGTTCCAACGCCTGGACCCGGGACCCCGACGAACAGGACCGGCTGGCCCGCGATCTTCAGGCCGGCGGGGTCTTCTTCAACGGGATGACCGCCTCCCACCCGGGCCTCCCCTTCGGCGGCGTCAAGCGCTCCGGCTACGGACGCGAGCTCTCCGGGCACGGCATGCGGGAGTTCTGCAACATGACGACGCTGTGGTACGGGCCGGAGGAGTGACGGCCCAAGACCCGCACGGGAGTTGACCCCGATGGCGCGCCTGCCGGAGCGGTTTTCGGCGGGGGCGTGAGCGGGTACTTTCCGGTTAGGCCGAGTCGTCCAACGGCCAGGTTGGTCGGCTCGGCCCCCCTGTGGCCCGGAGCGGGCCGCCGCCCCCCGGCGCAGGAGGACCTCACCCGCCGATGACGGCCCGGCCTGCTGGTGGTCCGAGAGCCGGTGGACGGCCGTCCATGAGCTGAGGTTGCGGCCAAGTGGCTTGCCCGGCACGGGAATTCAGTGCGTCATATCCGCCGTGTCCGGCACCGCGAACTCGCACCACAGGGCCTTGCCCGCGCCCCGCGGCTCCGCGCCCCATTCGTCGGCGAGCGCCTCGACCAGCATCAGGCCCCGGCCGGAGGTGGCGGTCTCGCCGGGGCTGCGGCGCCGTGGCCAGCGGCTGGAGCGGTCCTCGACCTCCAGCCGGATCCGGCGCGGGGTGCCGGGCAGCAGCTCCACGGAGACCAGGGCGCCGCTCTCGGTGTGCGTCAGCGCGTTGGCGATCAGCTCGGAGGCGGCGACCTCGATGTTGTGCATCACGGTGCCCGCCCGCCACTGGTCCAGTGTGCGGCGCAGCGCGGAGCGGACCTCCGCGGTGCCCGACGGATCGGCCTGATGGACATGCAGCCGCAGCCGCGGGGTGGTGGCGCCCCCGGGGCCGGGCAGCCGGTGCATCAGCAGGAGGGCCATATCGTCCTCCGAGCCGGGATCGGCCCACAGATGGTCCGAGAGCCGGTCGGCGAGCGCCTCCAGGTCCGTGGGCCCGGCGCGGACCGCCGCGGACAGCGCGTCGATACCGGCGGAGATGTCCCGGCCGGGCTGTTCCACCAGGCCGTCGGTGCACAGCAGCAGCGTCGACCCCGGCTCCAGGAACAGCTGGGTCTCCGGGAAGTGGTCGTGCCCGAAGTGCGTGGCCAGGCCCAGCGGCAGCCCGCCGCGTACCTCGGGCCAGTCGATGTGCCGGGAGCTGTTGCTGATCAGCGGGCCGAGATGGCCGGCCCGCGCGACGTGCAGCGCCCCGGATTCCAGGTCGGCCTGGATGTACGTACACGTCGCGAAGCGCTCGGTGTCCAGCTCGGCCAGGAAGCGGGAGGCCCGCACCAGCACGGTCTCCGGGGAGTGCCCCTCGCTGGCGTAGGCGCGCAGCGCGATCCGCAGCTGGCCCATCACGGCGGCCGCATGGGTGTCGTGGCCCTGCACATCGCCGACCACCAGCCCGGTCCGCCCCTGGGGCAGCGCGATCACGTCGTACCAGTCGCCGCCGATGTCCCGCCCGACGCTCGCCGGGTGGTAGCGCACGGTGACCGCGCCGCCCGTGAGGGGCGGCAGCCGGCGCGGCAGCATCGTCTCCTGAAGCCCCGTCGCGAACTCCCGCTCCTGATCGAAGAGGGTCGCCCGCTGCACCGACTGCGCGACGACACCGGCCAGCGCCAGCGCCAGGTTCCTGGCCTCCGGCGACTGCACCGCCGGCTCGGCGTTGAACAGCCCCAGCGCACCGATGACGGTGTCCTGCGCGATCAGCGGCAGGAACGCCGCGCTGCCCGCCGGCAGCACATCGGTGTACGGGCGCAGCCGCGGATAGCGGGCGATCAGCTCGCCACGGCTGCTGAGGAAGATGGACCGCCGGGAGCGCGCCGCGTCGGCCAGCGGGAGGGGAGCGTCCAGCCGTGAGGTGATCATGTCGTCGGGCACCTCGCCCTCCAGCCCGGCGGTGGCGATGACCTCGAACTCGTCGTTCTCGACCAGCCCCAGGACCAGCCCGTCCGCGCCGAACCGCCGGGCGCCGCCGGCCCCGGTGAGCACCCGGGTCACATCCCTGACGGACAGCGCACGGGCCAGCGCGGCGGTGGTCTGCTGCACCATCACGGTCTGCCGCTGCCGCTCCTGCTGGAGCGAACGCAGCAGCGCGGAGTCCGCCAGCTCGCTGGTCGCCTCCCGGACGATGCCGATGATCCGGTACGGCTTCCCGTCCGCGTCGTGCAGAATCCGCCCCTGGGAGTGCGTCCAGCGCTGGGTCCCGTCGCGGCACTGGAGCCGGAAGTAGGCGCCGTACGACGAGTGGCCGTCCTGGAGGGCCTGGGAGAGCGCCTCGTCGAGCCGCAGCCCCTCCTCCGGCGGCACCCGGGTGACCAGGGACATCGGCGCGCCGTCATATTCGCCCGGGCGGAGGTCGAAGACCTCCATGGCACCGGCGTCCAGGTCCATGGACCCGCGATCCAGATCCCAGTCGAAGGTGCCCATCCGGTTGAGCGAGAGCCGCTCGCGCAGTCCGATGGGCTCCCGGTGCGACACCCCGGGGGCGTCCTCCGCGACATGCCGCCACGCCCGGTCGGTCCGGGGGTCATAGTCCTTGTCGGACGGTTCCACGGGCGGGCCGGTCATGGTGCGCCGTGCCTCGTGACCCCGCCGCGCGGGACGTGCGGGCCCGTTTCCCGCGGGCGGCGGCGCATCGGGACGGCAGCCCGCGACGCCGCGCCGAGCACCCCGCGTGCCCTCGGTCGCGGGCCGTTGACCGGGGCCGATATCCACCGGAACGCGGCCATGCGAACACCCTAGGCGCGGGCCGCGGGCCCCGCATTTCCGGTACGCCGGGAAGGCCGGGCCGGCCGGGAGCGCCGACCGGCATCCGCCCGGCCCCCTCGTTCTCGCCCTGACCAGCGAGGATGCCAAGAACGTACAAGAAGGCGTGACGGGGTGGGCGGCACGCTCGGAGGCATGACGAACGAGAACACCGCCGTACGTTTCGAGACCAAGATCGCCGTGCTGCTGCGCGAGGACCTGGAGCCCTGGCAGCGGCTGAATGTGACCGCGTTCCTGGTCAGCGGCCTCGGCTCCGAGCTCCCCGAGGTCATCGGGGAGCCGTACGCCGATGCCGACGGCACCCCCTATCTGCCCATGTTCCGCCAGCCCGTCCTGGTCTTCGAAGGGACGAAGGAGACCCTGACCGCCGCGCACGGCCGCGCCCTGTCCCGCGCGCTTCCCCGGGCGGTGTTCACCTCCGGCCTCTTCGTCACCGGCAACGACCGGGACAACCGCGCGGCGGTCCGGGCGGTACCGAAGGACGGGCTGGACCTGGTGGGTCTCGCCGTGTACGGACCGCGCAACGCGGTCGACAAGGTGCTCAAGGGCGCCCGTATGCACCCCTGAGCACCGCCGGACCCCCGTGAACGCCGTCCCGGGAGCGCGCCCCGGGACGGCCGCCGTCGTCAGGCGGGTGCGCCGGCCGGGGCCGCCACCGGGCGGGTCTGGCGGGTGCGGTGGGCCAGGGTGGCCTTCCGGGTCGCCACGTCGACGGTGTACGCGTCGATGGTCAGCCGGGCGCCGGACACCTTCAGCACCATGAATCCGTGGTCGGAGAAGTTCTGCCAGGCCGCCGGGTGCCCGAAGTGTGCCGTGCCGTCCTCCGTCTTGGCCGACGCACCGCACACCACCTGCCGGGTGCCGCCCGTACGGGCCGTCGGCTCCAGGATCTGAAGCGTGTGGTCATGACCGGACAGGATCAGATCAGCCCGTCCGCAGACCACGTTCTCGTACATGTCCTTGAGGTGGACGCCGCTGGTGTAGTTGCCGATCTCGAAGCCGTCGTAGGAACCGGCGCTGCCGTGCTTGCCGTTGTTGAGGTACGGATGGTGGCCGATCACCACCTTCCAGCGGGCCCGCGAGGCGCGCAGCGCGCCGTCCAGCCAGCTCCGCTGCTCGCGCATGTACGGCCCGTCCCAGCGGTAGTGCGGGTCGAGCTGGGCCACGTACGACGACCAGGGGATGGTGTCGATGGCGAAGAACTCCACCAGCGGATCGGCGGCGGGCAGCGGCACGCTGTAGTAGCGGCTCGGCATGTACCAGCGCCGTGAGGTGGCGGCGTAGGCGACCTCGCGGTCACCGCGGGACGGGTCGCCGCCGCTGCCGGGGATCAGCCCCGAGCAGTCGTGGTTGCCCAGCACCATCAGCCAGGGCACATCGATCCCGCTGTTGGGCTTCTCGAACTTGTCCTGGAACTCCGAGTCATCGTCGGATTCCGGCCCGTTCTCGTAAATGTTGTCGCCGAGGCCGACGGCGAGGCCGATCCCCTCGGACCGGCAGAGGTCCCGGGCGGCGGCCGCCACCGCGTACTGGGCCTCGTCCCCCGTCCCCGCGTCACCGGTCACCAGGACGGCGAACTCGCCCTTGCCATTGGGGTGTTCGGGGAACGGAAAGGCTCCCGGACCCCCGAGCCGCGGCGCGGCGGACGCGGGCGACTGGGCCGGCGAAGGCAGCACCGCGAGCGCCGCACCGGCCATCGCACCGCCCAGCAGGGTCCGCCGGTTCACCCACTGCGGAACGCGCCCCGTCGTCCGCATCGACGGCCCCCCGGCCGTCGCCTCCGATCCGGCCCGCAGCCACTCCCGCTCGGTCATATCCGCCTGCGGCGGGATCAGTTCGTCATCACACATGTCTGGTTTTCTTTCATGGTCGCCAGTGGCGATGGTGACGAAAAGATGAAGCGGAAGTGGACGTATGGCGATCGGCAGCCGCGATGCTACGCGTCGGTAACTACCCGTATTCCAGGGGCTATCAGGGCGTGAGCGGAAGTCGTGGCGAGCGCGCTGCCGCCGGAGCCGGCCGGGCCCGACGGGTGTCGTGATGGATGCCGCGGCGGGCGGCGGTGGCCGGTTCCCGGCAGGCGGAATTCACGGACTGTTCGCGAGGCGGCGGAGGGTCCGGCCGAGATGACGGACGTACTGGCGCTGGAAGACCGGGACCAGCGGGCCCCCGAGGCGGGTGATCGTCCGGGCGGGCCGGCTGAAGGCGGTCACCGTGAACCAGACCGAGCCGTCCGCGCGCAGCTCGGCGACGAACGCCTCCTCACCGCATTCCGGATGCCCCTGCCGGGCCCCGTACCCGAACCCGATGCGGTTCTCCTCGGCCACCGTCCACACCACGGTGCACGGCGCCCGCAGCCGCAGCGGCCCGAACCCCAGCGACACCTCGACCTGCACGCCCGGCGCGGCCCGTGGGGCGTCCGAGCGGATTCCGGTGCCCGCCGCGCGATGCATCCGGAAGGTGGTGATCGCCTCGCCCGCCGCGGTCAGCACCGCGCGGCCGTGGCCCAGCGGCAGCTCCTCGCGGAGGTGGTGGTAGCCGGGCGGCAGCGGGGTGTGCCGGGTGCCGCCCTCCTCGGGGTAGTTCAGATCGCGCATGGCGGGCTCCTGGAGGACGGCGGCGACGGCGGGGCAGAGCGACGGTACGCGGAGAGCCACGGGCGTTCAACGACACCGGCCGTCCGCGGGGCGGCGGGCCCCCGGCCGCCGTCAGCCGCCGTGACCGGGGCCGGAGCGGGAGGAGTCCGGCGCGGTCCCGGGGCGGACCGGCTCCGTGGGCGCGGGGCTCCCGGCGCCCGGCCGCCGTCCGGCGCGCCGTGCCGCCCCGCCCCCGCGGTGAACCGCGCCGCGCCCTGTGCCGCCTCGGGCAGCACCGACTGTCCGTAACGGAGCTCCGCGGCCATCGCCGACTCCTCGTCCCGGCCCTCCTGGTCCAGCAGGGAGGCCCGGTCGCTGCGCAGACACGCCTGCGGCAGGCGGGCGAGCTCCGCGGCCAGCGACTCCGCCTCCGCGCGCGCCGAGCCGGCCGGCACCACCCGGTGGACCAGCCCGATGTCCAGCGCCTCCGCCGCCGGGACCGGACGCCCCGTCAGCACCAGGTCCATCGCCCGGCTCGCGCCGATCAGCCGCGGCAGCCGCACCGTACCGCCGTCGATCAGCGGTACGCCCCAGCGCCGGCAGAACACCCCGAACACCGCGTCCTCCTCCGCCACCCGGAGATCGCACCAGAGCGCCAGCTCCAGACCGCCGGCCACCGCATGGCCAGCGACCGCCGCGATCACCGGCTTGCCGAGCCGCATCCGGGTCGGGCCCATCGGCCCGTCCCCGTCCGGGGCCACGCGGTTGCCGCGCTCGGTGCCGATCGCCTTCAGATCGGCACCGGAGCAGAACGTCCCGCCCTCGCCCCACAACACCGCGACCCGGGCATCCTCATCGGCATCGAACTCACGGAAGGCGTCCGCGAGTTGCCGGGCGGTCACACCGTCCACGGCATTGCGGGCGGCGGGCCGGGACAGCACCACCGTCGTCACCGGCCCGGCGCGCTCCACCCGTACGGACATCAGGAAGCGTTCCCGGCCGCATCCGCCGCGCCCGGCCGGGCCCGCTCCAGGACCGAGGTCAGATCCGCGCCGGCCGGCAGGGTGCCGAAGGCATGGCCCCACTCCCCGTCGAGCCGCGAGGCGCAGAACGCGTCGGCGACCGCCGGGTGGCTGTGCCGCACCAGCAGCGAACCCTGGAGCACCAGCGCCATCCGCTCCGCCAGCGACCGCGCCCTCAGCTGCGCCCGCTCCGGATCGGCGAGCCCGCCGAGCATCTTGCGGACCCCGGCCACCGCCGCGTCCAGCCGCCGGTCGGCGCCCGCCGCGGTCTCCACCTCGGCGAGGAACGCGTCCAGCGCGGCCGGCTCCTTGCCCAGGGCCCGCAGCACATCGAGCGCGGCGACATTGCCCGAGCCCTCCCAGATGGACAGCAGCGGCGCCTCCCGATAGAGCCGCGGCATGCCGGAGTCCTCGACATAGCCATTGCCGCCCAGACACTCCAGCGCCTCCGCCGCGTGAGTGCTGCCCCGCTTGCACACCCAGTACTTCCCGGCCGCCAGCGCCAGCCGGCGCAGCGCCGCCTCCCCGGCGTCCCCGGCCTGCGAGCGGTCCACCGCCGTCGCCAGCCGCATCCCCAGCAGGGTCGCCGCCTCCGACTCGACCGCCAGATCGGCCAGCACCGCACGCATCAGCGGCTGGCGGTCCAGCTCCCGCCCGAACGCCCGCCGGTGCGCGGTGTGGTGCAGCGCCTGCCGCAGCCCGGCCCGCATCCCGGCCGCCGACCCCAGCACACAGTCCAGCCGGGTCATGTTCACCATCTCGACGATGGTCCGCACCCCACGGCCCGGCTCGCCGACCGGCCAGGCCACCGCCTCGTCGTACTCGATCTCGGAGGACGCGTTGGAGCGGTTGCCCAGCTTGTCCTTGAGCCGCATCAGCCGCATCCCGTTGAGCGTGCCGTCCGGCAGCACCCGGGGCACCAGGAAGCAGCTCAGCCCCTCCTCGGTCTGCGCCAGCGCCAGGAAGACATCGCTCATCGGCGCCGAGGTGAACCACTTGTGGCCGGTGAGGCGGTAGGTGCCGTCGTCGGCCGGCAGCGCGCGCGTGGTGTTGGTCCGTACGTCGGAGCCGCCCTGCTTCTCCGTCATCGACATGCCGGCGATCAGGCCCGACTTGGTCAGCGGCGCCCGCAGCCCGAAGTCGTAGGCGCGCGCGGCGAGCAGCGGCTCGTACTGCGCGGCGAGCTCCGGAGCGGCACGCAGCGCGGGCACGGCGGCGTAGGTCATCGAGATCGGACAGCCGTGTCCCGCCTCGGCCTGCGACCAGACGTAGAACTTCGCGGCGCGCACCAGATGCGCCCCGGAGCGGCCGTCGGCCCAGGGCGCGGCATGCAGCCCGTGCTCCACCGCGACGGTCATCAGCTGATGCCAGGCCGGGTGGAAGGCGACCTCGTCGATCCGGTGCCCGAACCGGTCGTGGGTGTGCAGCCGCGGCGGCTGCTCCTCCGCCCAGCGGGCCTGGTCCTGCACCGCCGCGGAACCCGCCAGCGCGCCGAGCTCGGTCACCTCCCGCACGCCCCACTCGGCGCCGTCCCGGCGCAGCGCCTCCAGCAGGGCCGGCTCGTCCGCCGTGCTGAACCCGGTCAGCGGCGGGGCCTGATTCACGACTTCATGGGTGACGGTCATACCGTTGACGTTACAGAAGCCGAACAGCCGTGGGAAGACTGTAATGCCGTCCGGAGCCGCGCTCGTTAGAATTTCCGGCACATATGAACGACGACCGCATCCGCACGATCGACGACACCGAGGCCGCCGCGCTCGCGCTGCGCCCGCTCACCGCCCGCTCCATCGTGCTGAGCACCCTCCTCGGGCATCACCCGCCCCGGCTGCCCGCCCGCGCCCTGGTACGGGTCGGCGAGCTCTTCGGCATCGCCGAGGGCACCGTCCGGGTCGCGCTCTCCCGGATGGTGGCCGCCGGTGACCTGCGGCAGACCGATGGCTCGTACGCCCTCACCACCCGGCTGCTGGCCCGCCAGACCCGGCAGGACGAGAGCCGCTCGCCGCGGACCGTCCCCTGGAGCGGCGGCTGGGAGATCGCCGTCGTCGCCACCCCGGAACGCCGCCCGGCGGCCGAGCGCACCGCACTGCGCCAGGCCATGGCCGGGCTCCGGCTGGCCGAGCTCCGCGAGGGCAGCTGGCTGCGCCCCGCCAACCTCGACCGGCCCCGCCCCGCCGTCGTCACCGACCAGTGCACCTGGTTCACCGGCACCCCGGACGACGATCCGGTCGCGCTCGCCGGCCGGCTGTGGGACCTGACCGGCTGGGCCGGGCGGGCCGGTGCCCTGTCGGCCGCACTGGACCGTGCCGGCACCCACGCCGACCGCTTCACGGTCGCGGCGGCCGCCCTCCGCCATCTCCTCGCCGACCCGCTGCTGCCCGCCGAACTCCTGCCGGACGACTGGCCGGGCGCACAACTCCGCCGCACCTACGCGGAGTTCGAGACCGAGCTGCGCGATCTGCTACGGCAGTACCTGGCGGGCTAGGGCTCTCGTATGCAGCCCAGTACGGACCGCGCAGTACGGCCCGCGCACGGACGCCGACGGGCCCCCGGCGCGCCCGGTGCCTACGCCGCAGCGGGGCTCAGCCGCCGGACAGTTTCTCGTCCAGCCAGTCGAAGACGACCTCACAGTGCTGCTGCGGGGCCATCGGGGAGCAGTGCAGCTGTGCGCCGGTGGCCGCGGTGAGCTTCACATAGTCCTTGGGGGCCGTCAGCTTCTCGAACAGCTGCCGCGGCTGCCCGGGATAGAACTGCTCGAACTCGTAGTCCAGCACCAGCGTGGGCATCTTGATGCGGCGTACGACGTCCGTGATGTCCAGCGACTTGATGAGGGTGGCCGGGGTGTAGAAGTCGGTGAACATCTTGCCCGCACGGGCCGCGAGCATCGCCGGTACCGAGAAGGGCTCGATGCGTTTCTTCATCGTCGCGGCCTCGGCCGGCGACATGCCGGGGACCACCTCCTTGTTCCAGATCTCGTTGGTCTTCGCCTTGTCCGGGGTGAGGATCTCCCGGATCTCCGGCGGGAAGCCCAGCCAGGGCGAGAGCACGCCGGGCATCGCCACCAGCGCGGCGATCCGGTGCTCGAAGGCCGCCGCCCGGGGAGCCAGGTCCCCGGCCATGCTCAGCCCGGTCAGGGCGATCTTGCCGGTGTCCACGTCCGGGCGGGCGGACAGCCAGTCGACGAGCGGGGTGACGACCTGCTCCCAGCGCGGGGTGAAGACCACCTGGTCGACGAAGAGCAACTGGCCCTGGCCGGGCCCGTCGTAGACCAGGGCGTTCCAGCCGCGCTGAAGAGCGGCCGCCACGCCGTAGGTCCACATGTCGACGTTCTGCCCGTCGCTGCCGTTCGTGAGGATCACGGTCGGGCGCCGCTCGCCCGAGCTGTCCGGCCGGAAGAACCACACCGGCAGCGGCGTCTTCCCGTACCGGATGCGTGCCGTCACCGGAACCGGGTCGCACCGCTCGCAGAACGCGTCCCAGGCGCCGCGTCCCGCCTTGTAGAGCGCCTCCTCGCTGCCGGGGGTGTCGGAGCCGAGGACGAAGAACAGCGCCTGTGCGTAGTACTGCGCGGCCCGCAGCGCACGGAAACGGGTGGTCTGCGTGTCGGGCTCACCGCTGCCGGGCGGTTTCCGCAGCTGGTCGCCGAGCGACTTGAAGGTCGCGGTGTACGTCTGCGCGGACAGCCCGGCCTTGTTGATCGCGTTCACGGCGGTGAGGACCTCGCCCACCTCGGCGGAGCCGTAACCGGATCCACCGAGCGCGAGGAGCCCGTTGAAGTTGAAGGCGGGGTCCTTGAAGAGCGTCATCACGCCGGGCGTGGGATCGCTCGCCGAGGCGTAGGCCCGGGCCGTGCGACGGGTGGGGGGCGCCGTCGCCGGCGACGCGCTGCACCCGGCGGCCAGGAGGGCCCCGGCCCCGCCGACGAGCCCGGTCAGCGTGGTGCGGCGGGTGGGGCCGGAAGCGCGATCAGCCGATGCGTTCGTCATGCCGCCCGAACGTACGAGCCGCGCCCCCCGGCCCCCCTCTGCGACACCCGGCCTTCCCCCGAACGCCACGCTCCCCGGCCCGCCCTGGCCCGGCGCCCGGCCACCCGGGGTGCCTGGCCGGCCGGCGGCGGGCCGGTGCATCTGGGGCGGGGCCGCGACCATCTGCGCATACCTCGGAGAATGCCCACCCATGCGCATACCTGACGAAAAGCCTCAAACAGGCATAGAGGAGCGGCGGAGAACCCCACCAGGCCGGGCCCGAGCAAGATCCACCCGGGGCTGGCCGGGGCGTTCGAACGGCGGTTTGTATCCTCGGCAGGCAGTACCGAAGCCCCGGGCGCCGTCCCCGCGGCGCCACCGGCCTGAGAGGAAACACCATGACCACCGAGCTGAGCGCCGAAGCCCTGAGCGGGCTGCTGGAGCGTGCCCGCAAGGACTATCAGGATCTCGCCGGGCGGGGGCTCTCGCTGAACCTCACCCGGGGCAAGCCGGCGCCCGAGCAGCTCGACCTCTCCACGGACCTGCTGAGCCTGCCGGCCGGGCGGCACACCGCCGCCGACGGCACGGACGTGCGCAACTACGGTGGGCTTCAGGGGCTGCCGGAGATCCGGGAGATCTTCGCCGAGGTGCTCCAGGTGCCGGTCGGGCAGCTCCTCGCGGCGGGCAACTCCAGCCTTGAGCTGATGCACGACTGCCTGGTACACGCCCTGCTGAGCGTGCTGCCGGGAGCCGAGTCGCGCTGGGTGGACCAGGAGCGGATCGCGTTCCTGTGCCCGGTTCCGGGGTACGACCGGCACTTCGCGCTCTGTGAGCGGTTCGGGATCGAGATGATCCCGGTGCCGATGACGGCCGAGGGGCCGGACATGGCGGTCGTGGAGCGGCTGGTCGCCGAGGACCCGGCCGTCAAGGGCATCTGGTGCGTCCCGAAGTACAGCAACCCGGACGGGGTCTGCTACAGCGACGCGACGGTGGCACGCCTGGCCGCGATGAGCACCGCCGCGCCCGACTTCCGGATCTTCTGGGACAACGCGTACGCCGCCCACCACCTCACCGACGAGCCGGCCGAGATAGCCGATCTGCTCGCCGCGTGCGCGGAGGCCGGGAACCCGGACCGCGCGTTCGTGTTCGGCTCCACCTCGAAGATCACCGCGGCGGGCGCCGGCGTCGCCTTCTTCGGCTCGTCGCCCGCGAATGTGCAGTGGCTGCTGGGCAACAACGCCAAGCGGTCGATCGGCCCGGACAAGGTCAACCAGCTGCGGCACGCGATGTTCCTGCGGGACGCCGACGGGGTGCGGGCCCACATGGAGCGCCAGCGCGCCCTGCTCCAGCCGAAGTTCGAGCTGGTGGCCCGGATTCTGGAGACGGAGCTCGGCGGCACCGGGCTCGCCCGGTGGACCGATCCCAAGGGCGGCTACTTCGTCACCCTCGAAGTGCCGGACGGCTGCGCCAAGGAGGTCGTGCGCCGGGCCGCCGAGGCGGGCATCGTGCTGACCCCGGCCGGCGCCACCCACCCGTACGGCGACGACCCGCGTGACGCCACCATACGGATCGCGCCCAGCTACCCGGGCCTCGCGGAGCTGGAGCAGGCCATCGAGGGCCTCGCCGTCTGCGTCCGGCTCGTGGGCTACGAGCAGCAGGCCGCCTAGGAGTCTCCGCCGGCCGGCGCGGCCCAGACCGCGTCGGCCGGCCCCTTCCGCGCCGTAGGAGTTGCAAGCCGCCCGCCGCGGCCGGCGGCCCGCTCGTGCTGTCATGCCGTGCCGTGCCGTCGTCCCGTACCGTTCCCGTGCTCATCCGGCTGACGCTAGTGAGCCCGTCCTGCGGCGCGGTTGCCGCGGTGTTTCCGTCTGCGGAACGTCACGGCGGGGGCCGGAGCGGCCCGAGTGCCGTGCTCACCGCGGCAGTACGCACACCGGGACCGGCGCCGTGAACGGGGCTCCCGTGCGCCGCAGCGCCCCGGTCCGGGCGTCCACCGCGAACACCGTCACCGACCCCGACTTCTGGTTCGCCGCGAACAGCCGGCGCTGATCCGGCGAGAAGGCGATCTGCCGGGGGAAGTCCCCGCCCACGGGCACGGTGTCCAGCAGCCGCAGCCGGGCCCCGGCCGCCTCCACGGCATAGCGGGTCAGGCTGTTGTGCCCGCGGTTGGCGAGATAGGCGAAGTGGCCGCCCCTGGTGACCAGGATCTGGGCGGGAAAGCTGGTGCCCGGACCGGTGCCGGTGGACTGCGGCGCACCGGGCGTGAGCCGTCCGCTGCGGCGGTCGTAGCGGCAGACCACGACCGTGTTGTCGACCTCGTTCGCGAGGTAGGCGACGTCGCCGGAGGGATGAAAGGTCAGATGCCGGGGGCCGGCCCCGGGCCGCAGCGACGCGTACGACACCTGGCTCAGCTTTCCGGCCGAGGTGTCGAGCCGGTAGGTGTAGACGGTGTCGTTGCCGAGGTCCACGGCCAGTACATGGCGGCCGTCCGGGGCGGTGAGGATCTGGTGGGCGTGCGGCCCGTCCTGGCCGGGGCCGGGTGGCGGGCTGGAGTGGGTGACCAGATCCGTGCGCTCGCCCAGGGCGCCGGTGGCCGGGTCGACCGGATGCACGGCGACGCTGCCGGAGAGGTAGTTGGCGCTGAGCAGCCAGCGCCCGCCGGGATGCACCGACAGATGGCAGGGGCCCGCGCCGCCGGTGGACCGGGTGCCCAGCACCGCGGGCGGCCCGTCCGGCCGCAGCGCCATGGCGGTCACCCCGCCCTGCTCCCGCTCGTTGACCGCGTAGAGCGTCCGGCCGGACGGCGCCAGGGCGAGGTAGGAGGGATCGGCGACCCCCTCCACCACCCCGCCGGCGGTGATCTCCCCGGTCACGGTGTCGTACGTGCCGAACCCGACGCCGGTGCCGCCGCCCGGGACCGAGGTGTAGGTCCCCAGGAAGAGCGGACGGACGCGGGGCGGGCGGGGCCCCGGGCGGTGGGTGGCCCCGGCCGGTCCGGGGTCCCGGACCGACAGCAGCCCCGTCCCGGCCGCCGCGGTGAGCCCCGCGACGGTGCCGAGGAACCGCCGGCGGCCGGTCCCGGTCCCGGCCGGTGATCCCGTGTCTTCTGCTCCCATGCCACACCTCGTGCTCGCGGTCGGTGGTCCGTGATCGGGTGGTCGTCAGCAGGGTGTCCTGTCCTGCCCGCTCGGGCAAGCAGAGCACCCCGCGGGGTGCGGTGCACCGGGCCCGCGGGGTCTTCCTTCGGAGGGATGACCCTGACGGACCCCTACATCCTCAAGATGACCATGGTCCTCATCCGTAGCACTCGAGTCGTACGGCACAACCCATACGCGGACTGATTCGCCGGACCCCTCACCGCTCGTAGGTTGTTGATCAAGGCACGGAGATGAGTCGAGAGGGCCACGGATATATGTACGGCAAGGCATTCGCCCCGGAATATCAGGGTGAGTTGGGTTCGGCCCTGGGTGTGAACTCCTCCTACGAGGAGGTGCTGGCGACGGCGAGCCGGGCACACGCCGACGCGAGCACACCACTGGAGCGGTCCCGGGCCGCGCTCGCGGTCGCCGAGGCCAACCGCCGGCTCGGCCGGGTGACGGCGGCGGGCGACGCCTGGCGGGAGAGCTACCGCAGCGCCCGCACCGCCGGCGACCCGGGCGCCATGGCCTGGGCCCTGTGGAGCGGCGGCACCCTGGCCCGCCAGTGCGGGACCCTGCCGCTCGCCCGCCGGCTGCTCACCCACGCCGTCGCGCTGGCCGACGGCAGCGGCGACCGCCTCGCCCACGGCTACTCACTCGCCGGCCTCGCCGAGACCGGCCGCATACAGGGCGACTACGCCGCGGTCGCCGAGCTCCATGAGCAGCTGCTCGAACAGGGCCGGGCGCACGGCGAGGCCCGGCACATGGTCTGGGCGATGTCCGGCATAGCCCAGATGCACCGCAACACCGGCGGCTACGACAAGGCCCTGGAGCTGTTCGAGGAGTCCGCCCGGATCGCCGCCGAGGCCGATGACTTCCGCGGGCGCGCCTGGTCGCTGCGCGGCGTCGCCGATGTCCTGTCCGTACAGGGCGAGACGGAGCGGGCGCTGGCGCTGCTGTCCGAGGCGGAGACCATCTGCCGCACCATGGACCTGGCGAGCGCGCTCGCGTACAACCACAAGATGCGCGCCAACGTCTTCTACCGGGCGGGCCGTTACGAGTCCGCGCGGGAGACCTACACCCTCTCGCTGGCGGAGTTCCGCGAGATGCAGGAGCCCCGTGGCGAGGCGCTCTCCCGGCTCGGCCTCGCCAAGTCCCGCGCCCACCTCGGCCGCGACGAGCACGAGACCCTGGCCGAACTCGACGCGCTGGAAAAGGACTTCGTACGCATCGGACTGCGCCATGCGCGCGATATGGTCATCGCCTTCCGCGCAGAGCTGACCGCGCGAGCGGCGGCAGAAACTCCCGCTCCTCGGTGCGATGCCACCACGCCCCGGTATCCCGCAGTTCCCGCCAGGTCGTGAAGCGGTAGCGGAAGACCCGGGCCCGGATCCGGGCCGGCGGCAGATCGGGGAACGGATTGCCGCGCAGCAGCCGCAGGGTGTCCCGGTCGTTCTCCAGCAGCCGGGCCACGAACGGCACGAACCACGCCTGTGCGTAGGCCGGTGACAGCGCGGCGAACCACATCAGCCAGTCCAGCCGCAGGTGATACGGCGCGAACTGGCGCGGCAGCCGGCGCACCTCGCCCGGCTTGCCGTGGAACTCGTACGCGAGCCAGGTGGTGTCCGGCCCGGTCACCGCGTCCGCCGTCCCCTCCACCACGATCTCCCGGCGGACCCGGGTGATACTGCCGAACGCGCCGTACGAGTTGACCAGATGCAGCGACTCGTAGGAGGTGTTCATCAGCTGCTGCCGGGCCAGCAGATTGCGGGCCGGGCGGTAGCTGAGCGCGAGGACCCCGGCGGTGGCGAGGAGGACCAGGACCTCGAACCAGACGGGCGGCGCCGGCAGCGGCGCGGCGGGCTGCGCCCACAGCGGGGCGGCCGCCGACAGGGCGAGCGCGATGGTCACCCAGTTCAGCCAGGCGAAGTTGCCGGACAGCACCAGCCACAGCTGGGTGGCCAGCATCACGAGCGCCGCCCATCCGGCGACCGGCTGCGGCGTGAACAGCAGGATGGGTACGGCGAGTTGGGCGACATGGTTGGCGGCCACCTCGACCCGGTGGAGCGGCTTGGGCAGATGGTGGAAGAACCAGCTCAGCGGCCCCGGCATCGGCTGGGTCTCATGGTGGTAGTAGAGGCAGGTCAGATCCCGCCAGCAGGTGTCACCGCGCATCTTGATCAGCCCGGCCCCGAACTCCACCCGGAACAGCAGCCATCGCAGCAGCCACATGACCGTCACCGGGGGAGCGGTCTCGGCGTTACCGAGGAACACCGACAGCGCGCCCGCCTCCAGCAGCAGCGACTCCCAGCCGAAGCCGTACCAGGTCTGCCCGACGTTCATGATGGACAGATACATCGCCCACAGCACGGCCCACAGCACCATCGACGCCCACAGCGGCACGGCGTCCGCGGCCCCCGCCGCCACGGCCGCGGCGAGCAGGACCCCGCTCCACGACCACAGGGCGAAGAAGCGGTCCGAGTAGTGCCAGTGGAAGACCGAGGGCGCCGCGCGGAACGGCACCATCGCCACATACGCGGGCACCGGCAGCATGCCGCGGGCACCGATCAGCGCCCGGAACTGCCGCGCCGCCGCGAGGAAGGCGACCACATAGAGAACGGCCAGCGTGCGCTGGAAGACCAGCCGCCCCAGCCAGTAACCGGAATCGGAGAACCATGCCACCCGCCCATGGGTAGCACCGAGACCGCACGCTCTGCCGCATGGCGCGCGGCCCCGATGGCTGGATCCTTCGCTCCTTCCCCAGCGTAGGGAGCGAGGCGAATGCAGCAACCGCAGGGCCATTGGAGTGAGTGATGTGCATCACAAAAATCACCCTTTTCCCCCGTCGTTGAGGGCGGCAATATTCGCGCTTTTCGAGGACTTGACTTTCGCAAGGGAAAACGTCGAGCGCGCCGCGTGTGGCGTCGTTACTCTGAGGGGCGACGGACGACCTTTCTGGGAGACGCCAACACCATTGGCCCGTCGCGGGAACGCCACAAACCTTGGCTGACCTCCCGGTTTGTGAACAAGGCGCCACCGCGTCGGAACCAATACCTCGATGAAGGAGTGCGTGGTGGCTTTGCACAAGGCTCAACACAAGCAGCCCCGTTTGAAGCAGGGCGAGCGGCCAGGTCGGATCAAGGAAGTCCGCAATCTGGAGGTCTGGGACCGCTGTGGCCCGGTGCGCCTGGCCGGTTGCGAGGACGATCCCGCCGAGCCGAATATCTTCCGCGGCATCGACTGATCGGCTGATCTCAGGTGTGGCGCCGGCCCTGACCCGAGGGCCTCCTCCTCCCGGGTCAGGGCCGGCGCCCGAGCAGGCACAGCAGCCGGGTGAGCGCGTCGGCGTCCGCCGGCGGCTCGACCGCGGGGGCGAACAGCCCGGAAGCGGACAGCCCCGGGGCATACGGCTCCACCTCGCGCAGCGCCGCCGTCGCCAGATGGCCGGGCAGCCGCTCCTCGGCGCCGGTCGCACGGGACAGATCCCAGGTGTGCACCACCGCGTCGGCCATCATCTGGGTGCAGTACGCGCCGGCCCGTTGGGTGCCGTAGGACAGCTGGACCGGGCGGTTCAGCGCGCCGCGCTCCGCGAACGCCGCCACGGCGGCCACCGCCGCGCGGTCCCAGGCCCCGGCCGGGTCGTCCCCGAGCACATCGCCGTCATACTCCGATCCGACGTCCGCGATCGAGGCGCCGTCCCGCACCAGGCGGGGCACCCACAGCTGCTCGGCGGTGAGGTGGTTCACCAGGTCGCGCACCGACCAGTCCGTGCACGGTGTGGGGGCGTCCCACTGGTCGTCGCGGACGGCATGCACCCGGGCCCCGAAGAGTGCGAGAGCCTCGCCATGGGTTCGCAGGATCTCGTCGTTGTCCATGCTCCCCGAGGATAGGAGCGGGCACCGACAACGGCGCCCCGACGCACGGCCGGTCACCTCAGGGCCCGCGGTGACCCGAACGGCCCAACGGGGGCGGTCGATTTCCCGCCCCCGCTCCCGTCCGCTTCCCGCCCCGTCCGCGGTCAGTCGGCGTAGAGCTGACGCCGCGGCACGATCTGCCGGTCCTGGCTCGGGCTGGACCACAGCAGCTTCATATGGGCCTCGCCGGTCTGCTCCGTGTGGTCGATCCGGATACGGTGCCGGTGACCGGCCTTCAGGGTGACCGTCCCCTTGTCGGTCTTCGGGCCGTGCGGGGTGGCGCTGTCGATCACCGGCTTGCCGTCGATCCACAGCCGCACGGTGTCGTCCGAGACGGTGGTGAAGGTGTACGTCTCGTCGTAGCGAGGCTGGATGCTGCCGGTCCAGCGGGTGCTGAAGTGATCGGCGGGAATCTCCGGGGCCGGTGAGCCGTCGAAGCGGTAGGACTTGTTCACCGTCGGATCGACGGAGGTCACCGCGGGCGGGCCGGAAAAGGAGTCATTGGCCCAGCTCTGCGCCGTCAGCCCGGTGCCGTTACCGGCGGGTGCCGCGGCCGGCGGCCGGATGGTGAGCCGGATGACGCTCGCCCGCGGATCGGTGGCCGCGCCGGACGGCGCGATAGCGAAGCCGTCCCCGGAGCGGGCGACCTCGACCCGCTGGGAACTGCCCAGCACACGGGCGGCGGTGATGTCGAACGGTGCCCTGGCCGTGAGGTGGAGGGCAGCGCCGGCGGCCGGCCAGGAGGTGACCGAGGCATACAGCTCGTTGCCGCGGCGGGAGACCGCGCCCCAGGGCGGGTCCGCCACCAGCCCGGTGTGCCCGGCCCCGTACACCGCGTCGCCCTGACCGTGCGCGGCCAGCCAGCGGCCGGTCTCCCGCAGCCGGTCGACGGACGGCTGCGGGATGCGCCCGAGCCGGTCCGGCCCTACGTTGAGCAGATAGTTGCCGCCGCGGCTCGCCACGTCCAGCAGATTGCGCAGCACGGTCTCCGACGACTTCCAGTGGGTGTCGTACTTGGCGAAGCCCCAGTGGTCGTTGAGCGTCATACAGCTCTCCCACAGCTGCCCGTCCACCGGCTCCGCCGGGATCTCCTGCTCCGGCGTGCCGAAGTCGCCGTCGACCACCTCGCGCTTGCCGACGCGGTTGTTGACGATCAGACGCGGGTTCAGGGTGTGCAGATACGCCTGGAGGTCCGCACCGTCCCGGCGGGACCAGGGGTTGGTGGGGTTGTCCGTGTCCCACTCGCCGTCGAACCACAGCAGCGCCGGGTCATAGTTCTCGATCAGCTCCTTGAGCTGGGCGTACATCCGCTTCTTGTAGCGCGGGAAGGTGCCCGGGCCGGCGAAGTCCGGGTCGTGCCAGTCCCAGATCGAGTAGTAGAAGCCGAGCTTGATCCCGGCGGCGTCGGCGGCCTTCTTCAGCTCGGCGAGGAGGTCGCGCCGCGGGTCGAAGGAGGAGTGGTCGCGCAGATTCCAGGTGTTCTGCCGCGTCGGCCACATCGCATAGCCGTCATGGTGCTTGGCGGTGATGACGATATAGCGCTGACCGGCGTCCTGGGCCGCCCGGACGATCGCACGGGCGTCGAAGGCGGACGGGTCGAAGGTGGCCGCCTGCCGCTCGTACTCCTCGTCCGGGATCCGGCACTCGCGCTTGATCCACTCCGCGTTGCGGCAGACCGTGCCGTCGGGCCGGGTGTACTCGCCCTCCAGATTCGAGTACGCGCCGAAGTGGATGAACATCCCGAAGCGGCTCTGCCGCCACCACGAGGTGCGCGCCGAGGTGAAGGGATCGTCGGTGGCGTGGTTGGTGCCGGGGCCGGCGGTGGGCCGGTGCGGGGGCTGTGCGGCGGCGCCGGGGCCGCCGGCGGTCAGCAGGAGGGCGCCCAGCGCCCCCGTCAGTCCCAGCAGCCCGAACCGTCTTGTGCGGCTGTGCATCGCTCGCTCCTCGGGTCAGTTGGTCACGTACGTGCCTCCTGTGCCATCCCGCATGGTGCAGCCCCGGCACCCGGACCGGAAGACCCCGGGCGGCACAAACATCGGAGCATCTTGGGGAAGAAGGCGCAGGGTTGGGGGAGTTGGCCGCTGGTGAGCCGGAAGACCTCGGATCTAAGAGGAGTGCGGGGGAGTGGCCGAGAAGGGGGCGTCCGATGGCCGGAAGCGGTGCTGACGCATGGTCAGCGCCCTGGCGGGTAGCGCCACTTGCCGGTTCAATGAGCGAGCCGGTCGCACTCACTGGAGGCACCATGGAAGCCGTCGTCCGATCCGCCGCCGGGGCCCCGGCCATCCGCTGCGCGGGCCATGAACGCGACTATCCGGCCTTCCTCGACCGTGCGGCACGGATAGCGACCGGCCTGGCGGAGTGGGGAGTCGAGCCCGGCGACCGGATCGCCGTGGTGCTGCGCAACGAACCCGCCCATCTGGAGATCACCGCCGCCGCCGCGCTCCTCGGGGCCTCGGCGGTACCCGTCAACTGGCACTTCCGGCACCACGAGCTACGGCATGTGCTCACCGACAGCGGCAGCAAGGTCGTCTTCGTGCACACCGATCTGCTGGCCACGGTGTCCGCCGTGCTCCCCGACGGCGTACGGATCGTCGAGGTGGCCGTCCCCGCCGGTGTCGCGGCCGCCTGTGGCATCGCCCCGCCGCCCCCCACCGGCGAACACCCGCTGCTCGACCACTGGCTGGCGGGCCGCGCGCCGCTGCCCGAGGCCGCCGCCGAACGCCCGCCCACCATCATCTACAGCTCCGGCACCACCGGCCGCCCCAAGGGGGTGCTGCGCGAACCCGTCGCCGCGGACCGGCTGGAGGAGGCGGTGCTGCGGTTCCTGGAGTACTTCGCCGTCGCCCCCGGTGGCCGTACGCTCATCCCCGCCCCGCTCTACCACGCCTCGCCCAGCCAGCACGCCGTCCTCGCGCTCGCGGCCGGACTGGACATCACGCTGATGCCGCGCTTCGACGCCGAGGAGTTCCTCCGGCTGATCGCCCACCACCGCATCGAGCAGGTGCAGGTGGTGCCCACGATGTTCGTCCGGCTGCTGCGGCTGCCCAAGGACGTCCGTGAGCGCTACGACCTGTCCTCGCTCACCTCGGTCGTGCATGCCGCGGCGCCCTGCCCGCCGCATATCAAACACGCCATGATCGACTGGCTGGGGCCGGTGCTGCGGGAGTACTACGGCGGCAGTGAGACCGGCGCCGTGACCTGGTGCGACAGCGCGGAGTGGCTGGCCCACCCAGGCACCGTCGGACGGGCCACCGGCACCTGCGGAGTCGCGGTCCTCGGCCCCGACGGGGAACCGCTGCCGACCGGCGCCACCGGGGACATCTACCTCAAACCCGCCGAGGACTGGCCCCGGTTCACCTACCTCGGCGACCCGGACAAGCGCGCCGCCATGGAAGCGGCGGGCCTGCCCGGGTACGTCACCATCGGGGACATCGGCCACCTCGACGCGGACGGCTATCTCTACCTCAGCGACCGCCGCAACGACATGGTCATCTCCGGCGGGGTCAACATCTACCCCGCGGAGATCGAGGGCTGTCTGCTGGCCCTCGACGGGGTCCGGGACGTGGCGGTCTTCGGTATCCCCGACGAGGAGTTCGGCGAGGTCCTCGCCGTGCATCTGGAGACCGAACCCGGTGTGCTGCTGAGTGCCGAGACGGTACGTGGCCATGTCGCGGCGCGGCTCGCCGGGTACAAGGTCCCCCGGGCCGTGGTCTTCGAGGAGCGGCTGCCGCGCGATGAGTCGGGAAAGCTCTTCAAGCGGCAGCTGCGGGATCCGTACTGGGCGGGACACGACGGCGCGATCTGACCGTCGTGCCCGCCCGGTGGTGCCGGCGGTTCAGCACATTCCGCCGTCGAGGACCGGAATCAATTGCTCCTCCTCATAGGTGAGATGGTCTTCCACCTCCTTTGTGAGCCGCTCGACTTCGGCGAGCACCCGCTGCGGATCGGCGTCCTGGGCGGAGATGACTTTCTGTAGGGCGGCGAGGAGGACCGCGAGTTTCTTGTGTTCCTCCTGAAGTCGCTCAAGGGCCGGTGCGAGTTCGGGATGGTTCCGGCCGAGCATCGGGAACATTCCGGCGTCCTCACCGGTGTGGTGGTTGTGAAACCCCTGGCAGAGGGTCAGACAGTTCACCCGGAGCTGGGCGCCGAGACCGGGGCCCGAGGCGGCGATTTCCTTGCGGATCAGCGCGAGTTCCTGGCGGAATCCGTCGTGTACGGCCTTGAGTGCCGCGCCCGCCGAGGATGCGTTGATGCGCGGTGGCCCGGCCGGGATTTCCTCCAGGGCCACCACCGGAAGGATGCGCTCCGTCCGTTCCTGGTAGTCGGACCAGCCGGGATCGGCCGCGGCCGCGCGGGCGAAGGCCCGGTCGCGTTCGGCGCCTTCCAGGACGACGGCCTGCGCCTCGTAGGTGAAGACGCCGGCCTCGACGGTGACACGGGGCTGGGCCACCAGGTTGTGGTACCAGGCCGGATGCTTCGGGGCGCCGCCCGCCGAGGCGATGACCAGGACCCGTCCGTCGCCGTCGGGAAGGTAGCCGAGCGGAGTGGTGTGCCGGGTGCCGGACCGCGCACCCGTAGTGGTCAGCAGCAGCAGTCGGCCACCCTCGAAGGGGCCGCCGACGCGTCCGCCGTTGGCGCGGAACTCCTCGATGATCTGTCGGTTGAAATCGATCGGCATATTCGGTGTTTTCTCCAGAGTGAGGGAGTGTGGTGAGCCCGCTGAGATATGCGGGCAGGGCGAAGAAGCCCTGCGGGAGAGACGGAGAACCGCTCATCGGGCAGGGCGAATTGGCCTCGGGCGAAAGGCGTTCGGCCGAGGTTCGGGGGCGCCGCAAAGACGGCTGGGGAAAAGGGCGCGCGGTTGCACGGAAGGTGCGCGCGGAAGTGGGGCGCAGGCAGGGTGAAACCCGTACGCGAGCCGAACCCGCGGGAAAGGAAGAGCGCGCAGCGCGCGAAAGCTGAAAGAGCGGAGGGGGCGGGCCTCTTGGCGCCCGCCTGGCGGTCACGTGGTGACCGGGAACCTCACTCGCTCATGGCACATGGCCGACCCGGTAGTCACCCGACAAAGGTAATGCCATAAAGGAAAGAAGGCAACGGCGAAGCGAAATAGGGGCAGGAGCCCGTAGCTCCGGTGCCGGAGCGGGCGGCGCGCCGGACGAGGGGCCGAACTCGCCGCTACGGACGACCGGTTGCTTCTCAGTCCCCGCCACCGGCTCATCGCCGTACGGGCTCACCGGCTCACCAGCTCAAGGGCTCACGTGGCTCACCGCCTCACCGCCGTACGGCCTCCAGCAGCACCAGCCGCTCCGGGAACAGCGTCGGTGCCTGCACCCCCACCTCGGCCAGCACCCGTCCCGGCAGTGTCACGCCCCGTTCCCACCAGGGCAGTGCGGACGTGACCGGCCCCTCCGGGCGGTCCCCCGGCGCCAGCGGCGACAGCCGGTAGTCCGCGTCCGGATCCAGCCCCGGCAGCCGCACCCGCCCGGCCGGGGTCTGCACACTCGTGGCCATCTGCACCAGCGCGAACACCGCCCGCCCGGCGTCCCCGGCCACCACGCCGTGCACCCACAGCGCCGGGTCGGGATGGTCGCCGCGCACCACCGTCCCGCTGTGCAGCAACGGCCGCAGCGTCCGGTACAGCGCCACCCACTCGGCCAGTCGCGCCCGCTCCGCCGTGCTCGCCGCCGTCAGGTCCCACTCGATCCCGAAGTGGCAGAACAGCGCGGTCCCGGCCCGGAAATCGAGGGTGTGCCGCCGCCCCGTCGTGTGGGCGACCGGCGCCCCGACATGCGCGCCGAGCAGCTCCGGCGGCAGCAACAGCCCGGTCCAGCGCTGGATGTGCTGCCGTTCCAGCGCATCGATGCAGTCGCTGGTCCACACCCGGTCGGTGCGTTCCAGCACGCCCAGATCCACCCGGGCGCCACCGGACGCACAGGACTCGATCTCCAACTGCGGGTGCAGCGCCCGCAGTTCGTCCATCAGCCGGTAGGTTGCCGTGGTCTGGTGGTGCGCCGCGGCGTCCACGAGGTCCCGGTTGTGGTCCCACTTCAGATAGTCGATGGGGTGCTCGCGCAGCAGGGTGTCCAGCCGTTCGCGGACGTAGGCGTACGCCTCGGGGCGCGCCAGATCGAGGACCTGCTGATGGCGGGAGGCCGGGGGCAGCCGGGACGGGGAGTCGGCCAGTATCCAGTCCGGATGCGCACGGGCCAGATCGGAGTCCGGATTGACCATCTCCGGCTCGACCCACAGCCCGAACCGCATCCCCAGCCCCCGCACGATGTCGATCAGCGGCCGCAGCCCGTCCGGCCAGACCGCCGGGTCCACATACCAGTCGCCGAGCCCGGCGTGATCGTCCCGCCGCCCCCGGAACCAGCCGTCGTCCAGCACGAACCGCTCCGCGCCGACCTCGGCCGCGGCCCGCGCCAGCCGTTCCAGGGTGGCCAGGTCCTGGTCGAAGTAGACCGCCTCCCAGGTGTTGAGGGTGACCGGCCGGGGGGAGGCCGGGTGGCCGTCGCGGGCCCGCAGCTCGCGGTGGAAGCGGCCGGCCAGCTCGTCCAGGCCATGGCGTCCGTAGGAGCCGTGGAGCCAGGGGGAGCGGTAGGTCGCGCCCGGGGCCAGCCGGAGCTCGCCCGGCAGCAGCAGTTCGCCGCCGGCCAGCACCGCCTGCCCGGCCGGGGTGCGCTCGGCGAGCGTGCGATGGTTGCCGCTCCAGGCCACATGCAGCCCCCACACCTCACCGGACCGGAAGCCGAAGCCCGCCTCCCCGGCGGTCAGCAGCAGCGTCGCATCGCTGCCGGTGCGCCCGCGCCGGCCTTCCCGCAGATGCGTGCCCAGCGTGAACGCATGCCGCTGCGGGGCGCGTTCGCGCAGATGCCGGCCGGTGAGACCGAGGAGCTCGGTGGCCTGCGCGGGGACCGGCAGCGCGGGCGTCAGCCCGGTGAGGTGGTAGGGCCCGTCGCCGGTGTTGGTGACCGCCGCGCGCAGCCGCACCAGCCCGGCGTCGGTCAGCCCGAGCTCCAGCGTGAGCGCCAGACCGCCGTCCGGGTCCACCGCCTCGACGGTCAGCCGCCGGCTCTCGTGCTCCACGGACCTGCCGCGGACGGTGAAGGCGGGCGCGGCGGTACGGCCCGCACGATGGCCGCTCAGCCCCGGGGTGCCGGGCCAGCCGACGGACTGCTGGGGCAGCACGCTCAGCGGGACCGGCTCGTCCAGTGCGTTGGGGACGGTCTGGGGGACGTCGGCGGCGCGCAGCCCGGCGAGCCGGCCGGGCGCGACCGCACCGAGGTCGGCACCCCAGTGCACGACGCGCGGCAGACCGGTACCGGACACATCCAGCACCAGGCTGGTGCCGGCGGCCCGGAAGTGCAGGAGGTCGTCCATGGCGGGATCCCTTCGTGACGGCCGGGAGGGCGGGGCGTACCGGGGGACAGGCGGGAGGGCGCGGGCGGGGGGCGGACGGAACGGTGCGGCCTCGCTGCCGAGAGGTACCGGACGCACCGCCCGGCGCACCAGAGGGCCTCCGGCCGGCACGATGACCCCGGAGGTAATCGACCCGTACCCCGAGGGCTGGAAACGTGGGTGTCACCGCACCACCGACGCACCGGGAGGCCGTCCCATGACCGCATACGCGCTCGCCCACCTCCGTCCCGCGGGTCCGCACCCGGAGGTCTTCGACTACATCGAGAAGATCCAGGCGACCCTGGACCCGTTCGGCGGCCGGTTCGTCGTCCACGGCGCCGAAGTGGAGGTCAAGGAGGGCAGCTGGCCGGGAACCGTCGTCGTCATCGCGTTCCCCGACATGGCACGGGCCCGCGACTGGTACGACTCGCCTGCCTACCTGGAGATCCTGCCGCTGCGCACCCGCCATGTCGACGGCGATGTGGTGCTGGTGCCGGGGGTGCCCGACGGTTATGACCCGGCCGTCACGGCGGCGAAGCTCCGGGCGGCGGCCGCCGGATGAGGCCCCGCCGGGGGTCCGGAACGCCGGCCGGCACCGGCCCGGAACGCCGGCCGGCACCCGCCCCGCGAAGGCGCCCGCGAAGGCGCCCGCGAGGGGGGCTGATTCTTCGTACCCGACCGTGACCGGCCGCTCCCTCCCCCGCTAAAGTCTCACCAACAGCGCAGGTGAAACCGCTTCCACAGGGTCCGGGGGCCAGCCGCCCCGGGGGGAGGACACAGAGCGATATGAGCCGCCGTTCCCACGGGTTAATGGCCATCTGGGCCGAGGCGCAGCGGCAGCAGCAGCGCCAGCAGGAAGCCCAGCGCCGCGCGCGAGCACAGCAGCAGCGCGACCAGGAACGGCAGGCCCGGGACGCCGAACGGGCCATGGCGCGGATGCACCGCGAGCGGCAGACGGCCTACCGGCAGCAGCGCGAGGCCGACGCCCGCCGCCGCACCGAGGAGCTGGACGGCCGGGTCGCCGCACTGACCGGCCTGCTCGCCGAGGGCTGCCGCGCCCCCGCGTTCTCCCCGGCCGCGCTGCTGCGCCCCGAGCGCATCGAGGAGTTCGCGCCCGGCGCCCTCGCCACCCCGGTGCCGATGCCCGACCCGGCGCGCTATCAGGCCCCGCCGGGCGGTTGGCAGGCCGGCGTCCGCCGGGACCGTGCCCAGGGCGAGGCCCGCGCCCGCTACGAGCAGGACTGGTATGCCGCGCAGGCCGCCGAGAGCCGGCGGCAGGCCCAACTCGCGGCCTACCGCCAGCAGTACGACCAGTGGGCCGCGGGCACCCTCGCCGGGATCCGGCAGCACAACGCCGGGATGGCGGAGCTGCTGTCCGGCCTGCGCGACGGCGACCCGGACGCCGCCGTCGAGTACTTCTCCGCCGCGCTGTACTCCTCCACCGCCTGGCCGGAGGGCTTTCCCCGGCAGGTCGCCGCCGCATACGACCCGGCGGCCCGCCAACTCGTCCTGGACTGGGAGCTGCCCGGCTACGACATCGTGCCGGAGACCAAATCCGTCCGGTACATGCCCACCGCCGACCAGGAGAAGGAGACCGCCCGGCCGGCCGCGCAGCGCCGGGCGCTGTACCGCGATGTGCTGGCCCAGAGCGTGCTGCTGGTGCTGCGTGACCTCTTCGCCGCGGACACCTACGGCACGCTGGACTCGGTGGCCCTGAACGGGTTCGTGGAGGATGTCGACCCGGTGACCGGCCGCCCCGCCCAGGTGTATCTGGCGACCGTCATGGCGGCCCGCAGCGCCTTTGACGCGTTCCACCTCGCGCAGGTCAGCGCGGTGGAGTGTCTGACCGAGGGGCTGCGCGGGCAGCTCGCCGCGCGCCCCGACCAGCGGACCGCGGTACGCCCCGGACGCCTGCCGGGTGACGTCGGGGGCGAGGTCGTCGCCCACGGCACCGACAGCGAACCGGATCTGTACGAGATGGACCCGCTCGCCTTCGAGAACCTGATCGCCGAGCTGTTCCGCGCCATGGGCATGCAGGCCGTGACCACCCAGCGCTCCGGCGACGGCGGGGTCGATGTGGACGCGCTGGACCCCGACCCGATCCGCGGCGGCAAGATCGTGGTGCAGGTCAAGCGCTACCGCCACACCGTCCCGCCGACCGCCGTGCGCGACCTCTACGGCACGGTCCAGGCCGAGGGCGCCAACAAGGGCGTGCTGGTGACGACCTCCCGCTTCGGACCCGGCTCCCACACCTTCGCCAACGGCAAACCGATCGGCCTGATCGCCGGCTCCGAACTCGTCGATCTGCTCGGCCGGTACGGGCTGCGCGGACGGCTCGGCACGGACGCTCCGGCCGGCCCCGCCGCCGCCGACGAGGCGCCGGACCACAACGTCCTCGGCATGAACTGGTCCGGCGAGGTCGCCCTCGATGTCTGCGCCCTGGTGTGCAAGGGGACCAGCGTCCTGAGCGACGACCACTTCGTCTTCTACAACAACCCGCGCAACCCGGACGGCTCGGTGCGGATGCTGCCCGGCTTCGCACCCGACCGGGCCGCGCTACAGGTGCGGTTCGAGGCACTGCCGCCGGACGCCGACCGGCTGGTCCTGGTCGCGGCGATCGACCCCCAGGTCAACCCCGACGCCGATCTCTCCGGCTTCACCGACGCCCGGATCCGGCTGCTGGACGCGTCGGGGGAGGAGCTGGGACAGCTGGAGGTCTCGGAGGGGCGCCGCGGCGAGACCGCGCTGGTGCTCGGCTCGTTCCGGCAACGGGCGGGCGGCGACTGGGACTTCGTAGGGGGCGGCAAGGGCTTCCCCGGCGGCCTGGAGGCGCTGGTGCAGGAGTACGGCATCGACGTCGCCTGACGGGCGGGGCGGGGCGGAGAGGAGCGGAGCGGCCCGGCTCCCGGCACGGCCGGTCCCGGGCGCCCGGGTCAGCTCCGCCACAGCCGGGCGAGAACGGCGTTCACCTCGTCCGGCCGGTCCTGGTGCGGCGCGTGGCCGGCGCCGGACACCCGCACATGGCGGGCGCCGATCGCCCCGGCGAGGTACGCGCCGCAGGCCATCAGCGCCGTGCCGGTGAACTCCCGGTGGTCGGGGTGGGCGGTGTCCCAGGTCCCGTTGATGACGGTCTTGGGCATGGTGGCCCCGGCCAGCGGACCGAGCGGGAGCTCCGCATCCCACACGGGACGCTCGCGCATCGCCGACCGCACCGCGCGCAGCAGCCGCGGGGTCGGCTCCGGCACCGGCAGCCCGTACGGCTCGGTGGAGTGCCGCAGATAGTCCTCCGGGCTCAGCTCGGGGTCGAGGTCTCCGAAGGACGCCCGGATGCGCTCCAGGGCCGCCGCCACGGTGGGATCGCCGGCCGCGGTGCGCAGCGGGGACGGCTCGATGAGGGTGAGGGACCGCACCGCGGCCGGATGGGCCGACGCGGCCAGCATCACGGCGGCCGCCCCGTAGGAGTGACCCACCAAGTGGGCCTCGTGGCCCAGGAGTTGGCCGAGATCCTCGGCGTCGAGCGCGTAGTCGCTCCGCTCGGTGTCCGGGCTGTCGCCGAAGCCGCGCCGGTCGACGACTTCCAGGCGGAACCGCCCGGCCAGCGGCCGCTGCGCCGCGAAGCACTCCGTGCCCCAGCTCATCGTGCCGTGCACCAGCACCGCCCGCGGCGCACCGGGCGTCGCCTCGTCCCACACCGTCACATGGAGCGGGGCACGGTCGCGGGGGGATCCACGATTCATGGGGCCGAGGTTAGGCGCGCCTTCGACGGGACGCCGGGGAGTGTCCCCGGATGGCCGATTGTGGCGGGTGGGGTGGGCGCGGCACGCGGGGGCCCGCGCGCGGAATTACCCGCATGGCGGTCGCTGCGGGCCGCGGAGCTGATCAAGGCTGGCCGGAGGGAAGACGGTGGTGGACCGCGGCCCGGGTGTCCGTCGTGCTCCGGCCGTCGGACGGCGGCTCGGCCGGGGCGCGGAGGTGCTGGTCCGCGGCACCGGACCGGCCGGTCCACAGGTAGGCGACGGACGGAGCGCGCCCTGGCGGGCCGGTTCCGGGAACGGTGGAGCGATGGTGCGGAGAGCGGGGCGCCGATGGGGCGCGATGCCGGCGAGGCTGCGGTGGGGCGGACAGCTCCGGGCGGCCAGGAAGGACGTCGCCACGCACCGCGGTCAGGCGGAGGCCGACGCGGACCCTCGCTACCGCCTCGCGCTGGCGCGGTCCCTGCGCGAACTGGGCGAGCTGCTGGCGAAGGTGGACCGTCCGGCCGAGGGGCTGCCGCACGTCGAGGAAGCCGTCGCGATCTGCCGCCCCCTGGCCGACGTCGAACTCGCGCGCCATCGCGCCCTCCTCGCCGATTGCCTCGGCACGCTCGGTGAGCTGCTGACGACGCTGGTCCGGCCGGCCGCGGCGCAGGCCGCACGGGACGAGGCCCTCGCCCTGGAGAAGGAGCCCGAGGAACTCGTCGCCTTCTACCGTGACCTGGCCGAGGCCGACCCAGGCCGGCGCCCCGCCCTCGCCGCCGCCCTGTACCACCACGCCGCCTGGCTGAAGGATCACGACCGGCGGGCCGAGGCGCTGCCGCTCCTTGAGGAATCCATTGCGCTCCGTCGCGAGCCGGTGGAGGCGGAAGCGGAACCCCTCCTCCGTCGTATCGCTCTGGCCCGGTCGCTGTGCCTCCTCGGCGAGCTGCTGGGGCAGCTGGACCGCCCGGCCGAGGGGCTGCCGTATGTCGAGGAAGCCGTCGCCCTCGGCCGTGACCGGGCGGCGGCTGACGCGGACCCGCGTCGTGGCCTCGGGCTCGCCCTGTTCTTGCGGGGCCTCGTCCGGCTGCTGCTACAGCTGGACCGCCCGGAGGAGGCGCTGCCGTTCGCCCGGGAAGCCGCCGACCGCTGGCGGACGGTGGTCGAGGCCCATACCGACGACCGTCGCTACCAGGCCGGCCTCGCGCTCTCGCTGCACACCCTCGGCGAGATGCTGGAAAGGCTGGACCGCCCGGCCGAAGGGCTGCCGTTCGCTCAGGAAGCCGTCGACCTCCACCGTGCCTGTGCCGGCCTCCTCGGCAGCCACCATCTCGCCGGCGCCCTCCAGACCCTTGGTGATGTGCTGACCGCGCTGGACCGCCCGGCCGAGGCACAGGCCGCACGGGACGAGGCCACGGCCCTCACCGGGGAGACGGAGCCGGACAACCCGTGAGCCGTCCGGCCGCCCGATGGCGGCAGGAGTGAGTCCGTACGGGGGAGAGCCGCGGACATCGGCGCCTTGCGGCATTTCCGGTCATGTCCCTGCTGATATCTGTCGGGGATGAGCGCGTACACCCGGTATGCAGCCGTCGCCCTGCTCGCCGCGCTGGCCGTGGGCTGCACCCGCCCGCACCAAGACCCCCGGCCCGCCCCGCGGCCCTCCCCGGAACCCACCCCGCGGGCCCATGCCGGCGCCCCCGTCAACCGGGCCGCCGGCCGGCGGCCGTTCACCCTCGTAGCCGCCGGGGACGTGCACCCCTCCGACCGCGAGGTGCTCGCCACGGCCCGGCGGGACGCCCCGCACGACGGGTACGACTACCGGCCGATGCTCAAGGGCGTGCGGCCGGTCATCTCCGCCGCCGACCTGGCGCTGTGTCATCTGGACGCCCCGCTCGGACCGCTGACCGGGCCCTTCACCGGCTACCCCGTCCTCCAGGCGCCCCCGCAGATCGCCACCGCACTGAAGGCGACCGGCTTTGAGTCCTGTGCCACCGCCTCCCACCATGCCCTCGACCGCGGTGTGCCGGGTGTGCGGCGCACCCTGGAGGCGCTGGACACGGTCGGGCTGCGCCATGCCGGCTCGGCCCGGGACGCCGCCGAGGCGGCCCGTCCGGCGCTGCTGCGGGCCCCGGGCGGCGCACGGGTGGCCCACCTCGCGTACACCTACGGCACCGGGAGCGCGCGGCGTCCGGCGTACGCACCGTGGACGGTGAATCTGCTCGACGCCGGGCGGATCATCAGGGATGCCCGGGCGGCCCGCCGGGCCGGCGCCGATGTCGTGGTCGTCAGCCCGTACTGGGGCACGGAGTACCGAACGGCCCCCGACGCGCGGCAGACCGGGCTGGCCCGGGTGCTCACCGCCTCCGAGACCGGCGGCCGGCCCGACATCGATCTGATCGTCGGCACCCGTGCGCACACCCCGCAGCCGTATGAGAAGGTCAACGGCACCTGGGTCGTCTACGGCCTCGGTGACCAGCTCTCCGGCGTCATGAAGCAGCCGGGCGGCAACTGGGGCAGCATCGCCCGCTTCCGGTTCGCGCCGCCGCACCACGCCGGCGGGCGCTGGCGGGTCACCGCGGCCGAGTACGTCCCGCAGTTCGTTCAGCAGGGGGCGCGGGTCCGGGTGCGCAATCTCGCCACGACCCGCGGGCACGACCGGATCCGCAGGAGCATCGGCGCGGCGGTGCTGAGCCGGGGCGCCGCGGCCGACGGGCTGACGATGGGGCGGTGAGCCCGCGGAGCGGTGACACCGGCACCGCCGCCCGCCGGTTCGATCACGGCCGGATTCCGTCTTCACCCCGCGGCGACTCCCCTGGAGCCTGCTGGCATGAAGATCACCCTTGATGTCCTCCGCCCGGCCGCCGTGAGCGAGGTGCCCGCATGACCACCCGGCCGATCGCCGTCGTGGGCGCCTCCGCGGCCGGCCTCGCCGCGGCCGAGGCGCTGCGCCGCGGCGGCTGGCGCGGCCCGCTCACCCTCATCGGCGCCGAACCCCATCTCCCGTACGACCGGCCGCCGTTGTCCAAGCAGCTGCTGCACGGCGCCTGGGAGCCGGACCGGCTGCGGCTGCGCACCGAGGAGCAGCTCGCCCCGCTGGACCTCGATCTGCGGCTCGGCACCCGGGCCACCGGCCTCGACGTGGCGACCCGCACCCTCACTCTCGACGGTGGGGTGGGGGTCCCGCCCGCTCGAGCAAGGTCGAGAGTGGGGGAGCTCCGCTGCGCCGGCGTGATCATCGCTACCGGCGTCGCGGCCCGTACCCTGCCCGGCGCCGACCGCATCGCCGGTGTGCACACCCTGCGCACCCTCGACGAGGCGCTGGCGCTGCGCGCCCGGCTGGCCGGCCGCGGGCGCCGGCTGGTGATCGTCGGAAACGGCGTACTGGGCTGTGAAGCCGCCGCGGTGGCACGGGAGTTGGGACATGAGGTCACCCTCGTCGGGATCGAGGAGACACCGATGGCCGCCGCCGTCGGCACCGAGGTCGGCGCGCTGCTCGCCGAGGAGCACCGGGCCCGGGGCGTGCGGCTGTGCACCGGGGTGGTGGACGGGTTCGAGACGGCGCCCGCCGGCGGCCCGGCCGGTACCGGTGACCCGCGGGTCACCGCCGTACGGCTGGCCAATGGGGGGCTCCCGGGCAGTGCGGGCTCAGCCGCCGGGGGAGGGGGAGGCAGCCGGCTCCCCGCCGACCTCGTGCTGCTGGCGATCGGCGCCCGGCCCGCCGTCGAGTGGCTGACCGACCCGGCCCTGGACACCACCGACGGGCTGCGCTGCGACGCCTACTGCGCCGCCGCCCCCGGCATCTACGCCGCGGGCGACGTGGCCCGCTGGGACCACCCGGTGCACGGCCGGCCGCTGCGGTTCGAGCACCGGATGAACGCCACCGAACAGGGCATGGCCGCCGCCCGCAACCTCCTGGCCGAACTGAACGCGACGGCCCCCGCCGCCCCCGGTGCCGGAAACGACGCGCCCATACAGGAGCGGCGCCCGTTCGCCCCCGTGCCGTACTTCTGGTCCGACCAGTACGACCTCAAGCTCCAGGCGTACGGGCTGACCGCGGATGCCGACCGGGTCGAGACCACCGTCCTGGACCGGGCGGAGCGGCGCCTCCTCGCGCTCTACGGGCGGGGCGGGCGCGCCGTGGGCGTCCTGGCGGCCGGGCTCCCGCCCCGGCAGCTCCGGGCGCTGCGCGCGGTCATCGCGACCCCGCTGCCCTGGGAGGAGGCACGCGAGCGGATCGGCGCCGCCACGGCCGCCGGCGGAGACACCCCGAGGCGGTGACCGGCCGGAGCCGGCCGTGCCCGATCATGGAGGGATGGCCGACTCGTACGTACGGGTGCGCGGCGCCCGTGAGCACAACCTGCGCACCATCGATGTGGACATCCCGAGGGACGCGCTGGTCGCGTTCACCGGGGTGTCCGGATCGGGCAAGTCCTCCCTCGCCTTCGGCACCCTCTACGCCGAGGCGCAGCGCCGCTACTTCGAGTCGGTGGCCCCCTACGCCCGGCGGCTGATCCACCAGGTCGGCGCGCCCAAGGTCGAGGACATCACCGGACTGCCGCCCGCGGTCGCCCTGGAACAGCGCCGCTCCGCGCCCACCTCCCGCTCCTCGGTCGGCACCGTCACCACCCTCTCCAACACCCTGCGGATGCTCTTCTCCCGCGCCGGCGACTACCCGGAGGGCACGGCGGAACGGCTCGACTCCGACGCCTTCTCGCCCAACACCGCGGCCGGGGCCTGCCCGGAGTGCCACGGCCTGGGCACCGTCCACCGCGTCACCGAGGAGTCCCTCGTCCCCGACCCGGCGCTCTCCATCGCGGAGGGCGCCATCGCCGCCTGGCCCGGCGCCTGGCAGGGCAAGAACCTCCGAGACATCCTCGCGGCCCTCGGCCATGACATCGGCCGGCCGTGGCGCGAGCTGCCGCGGGCCGACCGGGACTGGATCCTGTTCACCGACGAACAGCCCGTCGTCACCGTCCACCCCGTACGCGACGTGGGCCGGATCCAACGCCCCTACAAGGGCCAGTACATGAGCGCCCGGCGCTATGTGCTGCACACCTTCGCCGACTCCAAGAGCGAGACCCTGCGCAAGCGCGTCCAGGGGTTCATGGTCGCCGAGCCCTGCCCGGTGTGCGCCGGGCGGCGGCTGCGCCCCGAGGCGCTGGCCGTGACGTTCGAGGGCCAGGACATCGCCGCCCTCGCCGGGATGCCGCTCGGCGCCCTCGCCGGGCTGCTGCGCCCCACCGCCGCACGGGCGGACGACGAGGTGGCCCCCACACTGGCCCGCGACCTGGTGGCACGCATCGAGGTGCTCACCGAACTCGGGCTGGGCTACCTCAGCATGGACCGGCCCGCGCCCACCCTGTCCGCCGGTGAACTCCAGCGGCTGCGGCTGGCCACCCAGCTGCGCTCCGGCCTCTTCGGCGTCGTCTACGTCCTCGACGAACCGTCCGCCGGCCTGCACCCGGCCGATACCGAGTCCCTGCTCACGGTGCTCGGCCGGCTCAAGGAGGCGGGCAACTCGCTGTTCGTCGTCGAGCACGACATGGACGTGGTGCGGCGCGCCGACTGGATCGTGGACATCGGCCCGCGCGCCGGGGAACACGGCGGACAGGTGCTGCACAGCGGGCCGGTCGCCGGGCTCGCGGACGCCACCGCCTCCGCCACCCGCCGCTTCCTCTTCGACACCGCACCGCCGGCCGCGCGCACGGTGCGCCGCCCCGCGGGCACCCTCACGCTGCGCGGTGTCACCCTGCACAATCTGCGCGGTCTGGACGCCGCCTTCCCGCTCGGCGTCTTCACCGCCGTCACCGGCGTCTCGGGGTCGGGCAAATCGACGCTGGTCACCCGGGTGCTCGCGGAGGCCGTGCGGGAGCACCTCGGCGACGGGACGCCCGAGGCCGGCGAGGACGCGGCCGAGGCCGGGCCGATGGCCCGCGCCCAACTCAGCGGCGCCGAGGGCCTGTCGGCGATCAACCGGCTGGTGCGCGTCGACCAGAAGCCGATCGGCCGTACCCCGCGCTCCAACCTCGCCACCTACACCGGCCTCTTCGACGCCGTACGCAAGGTCTTCGCCGCCACCGACGCGGCCCGCGCCCGCGGCTACACCGCCGGACGGTTCTCCTTCAACGTCGCCGGCGGCCGCTGCGAGACCTGCCAGGGCGAGGGCTTCGTCGCCGTCGAACTGCTCTTCCTGCCCGGTACGTACGCGCCCTGCACCGCCTGCCACGGCGCCCGCTACAACCCGGAAACCCTGGAGATCACCTACCGGGACCGCACCGTCGCCGACGTCCTCGCGATGACCGTGGACACGGCCGCGGACTTCCTCGCCGACATCCCGGCCGCCGCCCGCAGCCTGCGCACCCTCCAGGACGTGGGCCTGGGCTATCTGCGGCTCGGCCAGCCCGCCACCGAGCTCTCCGGTGGCGAGGCCCAGCGCATCAAGCTCGCCACCGAACTCCAGCGCACCCGCCGCGGCCACACCCTCTACCTCCTCGACGAGCCCACCACCGGGCTCCACCCCGCCGACACCGAGGTGCTGCTGCGCCAGCTCCACGGCCTGGTCGACGCCGGCCACACCGTGGTGGTCGTCGAGCACGACATGGGGGTGGTGGCCGGCGCCGACCACGTCATCGACCTCGGTCCCGGCGGCGGCGCGGACGGCGGCCGGATCGTGGCGGCGGGCACCCCGGCCGAGGTCGCGGACGCGCCCGGCAGCCGTACCGCCCACTACCTGGCCCGGCGGAGGGCGCGGCCGGACGCCTCTTGACGGTCCGCTAATGTACGCAGGTCAGATCACCAGGTATCACCACCGCGCAGCACTGCGCAGCACCACGAAGGGGGCACCTCACATGGCAGACATGGAGAAGGCCAGGGCGGCGTTCGACCGGTTCGACGCGGACGGCGACGGCCAGGTCACGCCGGAGGAGTTCAAGCACGCGATGGCCGAGATGGGCGACCCGTTCGTCACCGGCCCGGTCGCCGAGGCGGTCATCAAGGCCAAGGACACCGACAGCGACGGACGGATGTCCTTCGACGAGTTCTGGCAGGCCCTTCAGGGCTGACGCGCCCGCTCACACCCCCTTCGCCTCCCGTTCGCCCGCGGCCGCGCGCAGCGCCGCCAGCCCGCGGGCGACCGGCGGCCGGCGCTCACTGCCGCGCCGCACGGCCGCCAGGAACCGCCGCACCGGGAGCGGCTCCCCGCGCAGCGGCACCCGTACGACCGGACAGTGCTCCGGCACCGGTGCCAGCCTCGGTATCAGACAGACCCCGAAACCGTGCGCGACCAGGGCGGCGACCGCGTACCAGTCCACCGCGTCATGGCGCACCCGCGGGGTGAAGCCCGCCGTGGCACAGGCGGTCAGCAGCAGCTGATGCTGATCGGCCGGATCCCCGGCGCGGATCCAGCTCTCCCCGGCCGCCTCCGCCAGCGTCACGCCCCGCGCCACCCGCCCGGCGAACCGGTGCCCGGCCGGCACCAACAGGTCCTGCGGCTCCTCCAGAACCGGCCGCTGGGTGAAGCGCGCATCGTCCGGCGGGGGGAGTTCCCCGCTGGAGTGGAGCCGCGAGTTCGGGGGAGCACCACCCGGCGCCGGAATCACCACGGCGATATCCGCCCGGCCGGCCAGCAGCAGCTCGAAGCGGTTCTCGCCCGGGTCCTCGCCGATCTCCACCGCCAGCCGGGGCAGCTCCGCGCGCAGCCGCGCCACCGCCGGTGCGATCACCCCGGCGATCGCCGTCGCCACCCCCGTGATCCGCAGCCGCCCGGCCACCCCGTCCGCGTACCCCGCGAGATCCGCCCGCGCCTCCTCCCAGCGCACGAACAGCGCATCGGCGTGCTCGACCAGCGCCAACGCCGCCGGAGTCAGCCGGACGTTGCGGCCCGCCGGCTCCAGGAGCTCCAGCCCCAGCCGGGCCGACAGCTGCCGCAGCTGCTGGGAGACCGTCGACGGGGTCAGATGCAGCGCCTCGGCGGTCGCGGTGACGGTGCCCCGCTGATGCAGGACGCGCAGGGTCTGTAACCGGGGATCGATCATGCGGGGACAGCGTAGACCCACCGGCCCCGCCCCAACCGTGCGGAGATGCCACACGGTTCCCTGCGGAAACTTTCGATGGACCCACCACATGGGCCCGTCCGAAGGTGGACGGCATGACCGAGATCCTGACCGATGCCTTTCTGCCGGGCCTGTGGGCGGGCTATGCGCTGGCCGTTCCCGTGGGCGCGCTGGCCGTGCTGCTGGTGAGCGTGACCGCCCGGACCTCGTTCCGGGTCGGTGCCTCGGCGGCGCTCGGGGTGGCGACCGCCGACGGCCTCTACGCGCTGGCCGCGGTGGCCGGCGGCGCCGCCCTCTCACGCGCCCTCGCCCCGGTCGCGGGCCCGCTGCGCGCGCTCGCCGCCGTCGTCCTGCTCGGCATGGCGCTCCGCACCGCCGTACGGGCACTGCGCCACCGGGACACGGCGGAAGGCCCGGAACGGGACGTCCTGGGACGCCCCGGCCGGGCCTATCTCGCCTTCCTGGGGCTGACGTTGATCAACCCCTGGGCGGTCCTCTACTTCTCCGCGCTGGTGCTGGCCGGTGGTGCCGGGGCCTTGGGGGACAGTGCCGCCGGCCCCGCCGCCTTCGTGGCGGCCGTGATCACCGCCTCCGTGAGCTGGCAGCTGTTCCTGGCCGCCGGCGGAGCCGTGCTGGGCCGGACGCTGACCGGCCCACGGGGGCGGACCGTCACCGCGCTGCTCTCCGCCGTGGTGATCTCAGCCCTGGCGGCCGTACTGCTGCTGCGCGGCTGAGGCGGTGCCCACCGGCGGCGGTGCGGCCTGGTCGCCGGTGCCCCAACTGGACGGCTTCGGGCCCACGGTGAAGGCCAGTTCGCGACCCGAGCGCAGCTCGTCGGTGGTGAGGTAGGTCCGGTCGTGGGCGGCGCCGTCCAGCCGGACCGACCGCACATAGCGGTCGGCGGCGGAGGTGCCGGGCGCCGTGACCGTGAAGTGCCCCGACGGGTAGAAGCGCCGGTCCAGCGTCAGATCCACCCGGTCGAAGACCGGGGTGCTCAGCCCCCAGCTGTCGGTGCCCGGCTGTACCGGGAACACCCCGATCGAGGAGAGCACCATCCACGCCGACATCGTGCCCAGATCGTCGTTGCCGGTCATCCCGGACGGCGCGTCGGTGAACAGGGTCAGCGCCGCGTGCACCACATCCGTCGTCTTCCAGGGGCGGCCGGTCGAGAGATAGGTGTACGGCGCGATCAGATCCGGCTCGTTCTGCGGGTTGTACTTGTCGGCGTTGTAGTAGTCATAGGGGCCGTTGACCCACACCTCGCGGGCCGTCTTCTCCGGGTCCGTCAGCAGCTTCTGGTAGGCGAAGAACGCATCCAGGCGCTCATCGGCCTTGTCCTTGCCGCCGATCAGCCGCAGCATCCCCGGCAGGTCCTGGGGCACCAGCCACTGGTACTGCCAGGACGTGCCCTCGTGGAAGCCCTCGCTCTTGGCGGGGTCGGCCGGACCGGTGAAGGCGCCCTGTACGTCGCGGGCCCGGAAGAAGCCGGTCGAACCGTCGAAGATCTTGCGGTAGTTCTGGGCGCGGGCCGCATACCGGCCGGCGTCCTCGTCGTGCCCCAGATCGCGCGCCATCTGGGCCAGCATCGCATCCGACAGGGCGTATTCGAGGGTCGCCGAGGCGCCGTGGTCGAAGTCGGAGTCGCCGGGCTTGGTGTGCGGACGGCCCTTGACGTACGGGGCGAAGCCGTCCTTCAGATAGGGCGCGTTGGCCTCCCGGCCCACCGCCGGCGAATCCGCCGGGGGCACTCCGTCGGCGTTCTTCTTCAGCGCCGCGTACGCCTCCTCCTCATGGCCCCGCAACAGCCCCTGCTGATAGGCGTTGGTCAGGAACGGGGTGACCGGATCGCCGGTCATGATGTTCGTCTCGACCGTTCCGTAGCCCCACTTGGGCAGCCAGCCGCTCTCCTTGGCGATCCGCAGCACCGACAGCGCCATATCGCGGGACTCACCCGGCGCCAGCAGCGCCAGCAGCTGCGCCTGGGTGCGATAGGTGTCCCACAACGACCAGTTCTGGTAATAGGTGAAGCCCTTGGCGCGATGGGTCCGCTGGTCCCAGCCCGTATAGCGGCCGTCCACGTCGCTGCCGATGTTCGGCGCGAGGAAGGACCGGTAGAGCGAGGAGTAGAAGGTCCGGCGCAGTGCCCGATCGCCGCCCCGGGCCTTCACCAGGCCCAGCCGCCGTTCCCAGGCCCGGTCGGCCGCGGCCTTCGTACCGTCGAAGGAACTGCCGCCCTCGGCCCGCAGATTGCGGGCCGCGCCCGCCGCGTCCACATAGCTGAGGGCCGTGGTCGCCTCGACGGTTCGGTCCGAGCGGGTGTCGAAGCGGGCGTAGGCACCGTGCCGGCCGGTGGCGGTGGACTGCTTGGACCCGGCCGTCACCGTGTCGCCGTCCCAGGTCCCGTACGAGGTGAACGGCCGGTCGAAGCGGGTGATCGTGTAAACGGTGTACGGCTTGGTGTCCTGGCAGAAACCGCGGCCGGTGAGGGCGGTGCGGATGGTGCGGGAGTCCAGCACCTCGACCCGGGTCGAGACCGTCTTGTGCAGCGACTGGCCCGTATTGAGCAGCACATTGGCCTTGTCGGTGGCCGGGAAGGTGTAGCGCTGCTTCCCGGTGCGGGCGGTCGCGGTGAGCTCGGCGGTGATCCCGCCGTAGGACGTCAGGCCGACGCGGTAATAGCCGGGCCGGGCCGACTCGTCGTCGTGCCGGTAGCCGGCCGCGTACTTCGCATAGTCGGTCTCGGTGATGTCGCCCGTGGTGGGCAGCACCGGCAGATCACCGCCGAGCCCGCAGCCCACCCCCGAGACGTGCACCGAACTGAAGCCGCGGATGTGGTCGTCGTCGTAGCCGTAGCCGGTGAAGTGTCCGGTGTCGGGGGAGAGTTGGACCATGCCGAACGGTACGGCGGCGCCCGGGTAGGTGTTGCCGTCCTTCTGGCTGCCGATGAACGGATTGACCAGGTCGGTGAGCGGGCCGCCGGGCGGCTCGGCCCGCGCGGCGGGGACCGCGAGCGCGCTCCCGATGAGCGCGGCCGCCAGCACCGCGCCCGCGGTACG
Source organism: Streptomyces sp. NPDC127097 (assembly GCF_042724075.1). Taxonomy (NCBI): domain Bacteria; kingdom Bacillati; phylum Actinomycetota; class Actinomycetes; order Kitasatosporales; family Streptomycetaceae; genus Streptomyces; species Streptomyces sp. NPDC127097. The sequence continues at coordinate 60,605 of NZ_JBHXFI010000020.1, forward strand.
CAGCCGGGTACGACTGAGCCATGGCATGGATCCGGACCTCCGGGGGTTGGGTCGCCGGACTGCCGGCCGGCCCGTGCGGACGAGCACACACGGCCTGCGCGGCCGACAACGTTGTCAGAGCGCGCTCATTCTTGGCGGCGGCCCCGTGCGCGTCAAGAGGCCCCGCGGGAGTAACTCCGGTGCGCCCGGCCCTCGTCGAGGAGCCGGGCGCAGCCTCCTGGGGGCGGACGGGGCGCACCGGACAGCCGGCGCGCAACCGGCGAGAAGGCTCAGCGGACGGCGGCGACGGGTGCGGCGGTGGCCTCCGGAGTGCCCGGTGCGGCCACCGCCCGCCGGTAGTAGTCGAGTTGCGTCACCCCGTTGTAGCCGTAGCTCTCCGGGTGCAGTTCGTGCAGCGCGACACCGGAGCGGGGGAGTGGACCGAGGAGGTCCGTCAGCAGCTCATCGGCGGCGGCGATGAAGGCGGCCTTCTCCGCGGCGCTGTTGGTGCCCGCGGTGAGGCTCGCCTCGACATGCGCGTCACGGCCGTCGGTCAGGGGCGCGCTGTCGACGTAATAGCGGCCGGGCGGCACCAGGTTGAGATGGACGATGGTGCGCGCGCCGGACTTGCCCAGCACCGTGACCGCCAGCCGCGTCAGCCCCTCGGCGAGGGCGCGCTGGACGTCGGTGGGGAGATCGGGGTCGGGAACGGTGACCCGGAAATACGGCATGGCTCTCCTCGGTATGCGCTCGGGGGTCCGCCGCCGGAACCGGCGGCAGGGAGCCAGCCTCACCGAACCGGGCATCATGGAGCCAACGCATAGCCGTCATAGGGATATGAGGCCCACGCATGACCCTGAACCTCCCCCAGCTGAGGGCCTTTCTCGCCGTCATCGACGCGGGCGGGTTCAGCGCGGCCGCCGACGAACTGGGCATGAGCCAGTCCGCGGTGTCACACGCCGTCGCCTCCCTGGAACGCGAGTTGGCCGCACCGCTGCTGATCCGTGCCCACCCCGTGCGGACGACCGTGCTCGGTGAGCGGGTCCTGCCGCACGCGCGGATGGCGCTGTCGGCGGCCCGGTCCGTGGCGCAGATCGCGGCCGAGGCCACCGGGACCATGACCGGCACCCTGCGGCTGGCCGCCACACCGACGGTCTGCCAGGGGCTGGTCCCCGGCCTGCTCCGGCACTGGCGCGAGGATCAGCCCCGGATCACCGTGCGGGTCTTCGAGGGCGACAGCGGCGAGGTCGCGGCCTGGCTGGAGGACGGGACGGCCGATGCCGCCGTCCTGGTCGATCCGCCCCCGGCATCCGCCGGGAAGCCCCCCCACGCCGATCACGGCATCCAGCTCGCCACGGACGAGTACCGGGCCCTGCTGCCCCGGGACCACCCGCTCGCGGAGGAGCCCGGTGTCGACCTCCGCGACCTGGAGGACGACCCGTTCCTGATCTCACCCAACGGCTGCGAGGCCCGGGTCCGTACGCTCCACCGCCGGGCCGGGCTGCGTTTCTCCCCCACGCACCGGGTGCGGGACCTGGCGACGCTGATCCGCATGGTGCAGGCCGGGATCGGTGTGACCGTCCTGTCCGAGGTCTCCCGCTCGCTGATCCCCGCCGACCTGGTCCTGCTGCCGCTGAAACCGCAGACCTCGCGCCGCCTCGTACTGACCGGACCGCGGGACCGCCCCTGGCACCCGGCGCTGCGCGCCCTGGCGGAGTCGGCCGCCGGTCATCTGGCGCACACCGCCGCCCGGCCGGCGGAGGGCCACCCCCTGCCCAGCGGCAGCCGCTGAACACTCCGGGGCGCCGCGGCCGGTTGCGCCCCCATGGCCCGTGGAGGTCATGACCGGGCGTCGCGGCGGAACAGCGCGGTCCAGAGGAATGCCTCGCCGAAGTACGGGGACTCCGGCGGCTCGTCGTGCATACGGCGCAGTTCGACCTCCGTCAGGTCCGAGAAGATCCGGCGCAGCGACTCGGGGTCGTAAGCGAGACCGCCGTGGAGGCGGGACTGCCGGTAGAAGTCGCCGTCGGGGAGTTCGGAGCCCATCGCGCCGGCCGCGAAGCAGGTGAGCGCGAGATGGCCGCCGGGCGCGAGCAGCCGGTCGAGGAGGGCGAGGTAGCTGATGCGGCGGTGCGGCGGCAGATGGTGGAAGCAGCCGGAGTCGTGGATGAGGTCGTACGGACCGTCGAGTGCGTCACCGGCCAGTGCGAAGGCATCGCCGCAGTGGAAGGCGACCTGGGCGCCCGCCTCCCGGGCGCGGTCCTCGGCCCAGGCGACGGCCGCCGGGGAGAGGTCGACGGCGTCCACCGCGAAGCCCTGCGAGGCGAGGTACAGCGCATTGCGGCCCGGCCCGCAGCCCAGGTCGAGCGCCCGGCCCGGGGCGATCAGCCCGCGCTCGACGTACGAGACCAGGTGCTCGTCCGGCTTCGCCACGAAGAACGGCACCGCCCGGTCGCGGTCCGCGTAGAAGCCGTCCCACCACGCGGCCCCCTCGCTCGTCCATCGGTCGGCCTCCGGCGCGAACAGGCCGTCCAGCAGCCTGAGTACGTCGTCCACGGTGCGGATGTTCCGGTCCATCCGGTCCCCCCTTCCCCTCCAGTGATCGTAGGGTCGGCGGGCGCAAAAGCCCAGATCAGGGTGGATGTGCGGACACTGTGACCAGTTGCGTGCGGGGCCGGGACGGGGAAGGGGAGGGTGCCACCAGCGACTCGGGGTGGAGCGCCGCTCAGGCCCTCGCCGAAGGCCCTGAAGGGGGTAATTCCCGCCGCGCCGGGCCGAGTTTCCGAATCTGTCGGACGGCGCCGTAGCGTGAGCGAGCGCCGCGATCGACTTTATGGATTCACTCGCGCCTGACTGGCACGGCGCGAGAGCATCATCCACAAAGCAATGGGATGGGGTGGGCTAGTGGAACCACGGGATGAGCTGGCAGCTGCTGAAACGCTCGTCGACATCTGCCGGCAGGCCGGAGCGCATGAGCTGGATCTCTCAGGGCTGGCCCTGAATACGTTGCCTGAGTCGATGGCGGAGCTCACTCAACTCACCACGCTCAACTTAGGTGGCAACCGGCTGACGACCGTCCCGGAGAGCCTGAGCAGCCTCACTCGACTCACCTGGCTCGACCTGAGTAGCAACTTGCTGACGACTGTGCCGGAGAGCCTGGGCAACCTCACCCGCCTCTGGTGTCTCGATCTGGACAACAACGACCTCACTACCGTCCCGGAGTGGTTGGGCAATCTCGGTCAACTCACCGTGCTCAACCTGGGGAGCAACCGGCTGACGTCTGTCCCGGAGAGCCTGGGCAACCTCGCCCAACTCACCGAGCTCTCTCTGGACAACAACCGGCTGACGTCTGTGCCGGAGTCGCTGGGCAACCTCACCCAACTTGCCACGCTCTACCTGACGACCAACCGGCTGACGTCTGTGCCGGAGTCGCTGGGCAACCTCACCCAACTCACCGAGCTCTATCTCGCCGGCAATCAGCTGACCACGGTGCCGGAGTGCCTGGGTGACCTCACCCAACTCAGTACGCTCTACCTGAGCAGCAACCGGCTGACGAGTGTGCCGGAGCTGCTGAGGAACCTCACCCAACTCACCGAGCTCAACCTGAGCAACAACCGGCTGACGGCTGTCCCGCAGTCGCTGAGGAACCTCACCCAACTCACCGAGCTCGACCTGAGCAACAACCGGCTGACGGCTGTCCCGCAGTCGCTGAGGAACCTCACCCAACTCACCGAGCTCAGCCTGGGTGGCAATTCGCTGACGTCTGTGCCGGAGAGCCTGGGTAACCTCACCCGTCTCACCCGGCTCAATCTGTACGAGAACGAGCTGACGGCCGTCCCGGAGAGCCTGGGTAACCTCACCCGTCTCACCGAGCTCAATCTGTACGGGAACCAGCTGACGGCCGTCCCGGAGAGCCTGGGTAACCTCACCCAACTCGAAATGCTCCGTCTCGACATCAATCAGTTGACTGTCATTCCGGAGTCGCTGGGCGGCCTCACTCACCTTGACCGTCTTGACCTGGACAACAACTGCCTGACGTCTCTCCCGGAGAGCCTGGGTAACCTCACCCGCGTAACCGAGCTCTACTTGTTCGCAAATCGGCTGACGTCTCTCCCGGAGAGCCTGGGTGACCTCACCCAACTCAACTCGCTCAACCTGAGCGACAACCAGCTCATGTCCGTCCCGGAGGGGCTGGGCAACCTCACGGAACTTGCCTGGCTCGACTTGAGCGGCAACCAGCTGAGGTCGGTCCCGGAGAGCTTGGGTGACCTCACCCAACTCGTGGATCTCAACCTGAACGGCAACCAGCTGACGGCCGTCCCGGAGAGCCTGGGCAAGCTCACCCACCTCATCGAGGTCAGCCTCAGTGACAACCAGCTGACGTCCCTCCCCGAGACTCTGGGCAACCTCACCCAACTCACCACGCTCTCCCTGAGCGGCAACCAGCTGACGACCCCACCGCCAGAGATCATTTCTGCCGGCGCTCAGGCAGTGGTGTCCTTTCTTGCCGAGATGGGGCGCGACCCGGTCAGTCAATGGGCTTCAAAAGTTGTGGTGGTGGGTGAGGGGCGAGTAGGCAAGACGTCGCTGCTGCGTTCTCTTCGAGGAGAACCTCATAACCCTCACGAGGCCAGCACACATGGGCTCACGGTCGACAGCCTCGATCTGGCCCATCCGAACCCCCCGAGGGGTGAGGATGTGATCATGCGCCTGAGCACCTGGGATTTCGGCGGCCAGGAAATTTACCATGCGACTCATCAGTTCTTCTTGACCGACCGTTCCCTGTTCCTGCTGCTCTGGGATGCACAGATCGGTTGGGAGGGGAGCAAGCTTCACTATTGGCTTGACATGATTAAGGCGCGTGCCCCACATGCCCCAGTGGTATTGGTAGCTACCCACTTGGGGCCTCGGCCTCCGGACCTGCCACTCACCGAACTCAAGGAAACCTATCCAGGGCTCATTGTGGCGAGTCTCGCCGCAGACAGTGAAACCCGTGAAGGTCTCGACGAGGTGCGGGAGTTCATCCGTTTCGAAGCCGCGCGTCTCCCTTTGATGGGGGCGACTTGGCCCCGCCGATGGCTCGAGGCCGCCGATGCGGTTCGGGCAGCCGAGGCCAAGCATGTCGAACCCGAGCAACTGTACGCCTTGATGGCCAAGCACGGAGTGACGGAGGAAGCCCACCAGCAGGCGTTGACCGCCGCCCTGCACAGCCTGGGCGACTTGCTCTTCTACCCGGAGGACGAGGAGCTGTGCGACTTGGTGGTCCTGCGCCCGCAATGGCTGACCGCCTACATAAGTCGGGTCCTGGACTCGGAGAAAGTCCTGGAGAACGGCGGGCTGTTCGACCACAATCTGGGTAATGAAATCTGGCGGGACGTTGAACGAGCCATGCGCCGGCACTTCATCAGAATGATGGAGAATTTCGACCTGTCCTACCGCACCGAAGACCGCATGAGCAGTCTTGTGGTGGAACTTCTCCCTTGGGACCCGCCGCCCTACCAGGAGCGGTGGGACGCGTTGCTGAGCGACGAGCAGCGCGAGTTGCGGCTGCGGTACCGGATGCACACCGTGCCGCCGGGAATTCCTACCTGGTTCATCGCTCGGGAGCACCGGTTCTCCGCTGGACTGCGCTGGCGTTCGGGTGCCTTGCTGCGACATCCAGATGGCGAGCACTTCGGCCTGGTGGTGGTGGACCGGCATGCCAAGGCAGCGGAAATCCGCGTTCGCGGGACATACCCCCACGATTTCTTCGCGGTGCTCAAGGACGGCTTCGAGCAGACCTTGCAGCGCTACCCCGGCCTCGACATCACCCGGTCGGTTCCCTGCCCGTACAAGGATGAGAACGGCAATTCTTGTGCTCACGAGTTCCCCCACACCCAGCTGGTGGCTCGACTCGCCCGTAAGCCGCCCCGCGAAAGCATCGAATGCCCCGAACATCTGGAAGACCTGGACGTGCGTATGCTGCTTCAGGGAATCGAACCGCCGACTGCCCGCCGCTCGGAGGCGCTGGCAGCTGAGGCGCTCGCCAAACTCGATCAGATGCAGCGGAACGTGCAGGAGCACCACGAAGAAGTCCGGGGTCGGTTCGACCAGGCCACCACGATTTTCACCGAAGAGCTGGGGCGGACTCGCGCAGAGGTTTCTGCTGTGCTGGCCGAGCAGCAGCGCGGATTCCTCACAGCGCTCAGGCGCGAGCATTCGCGAAATGAAGTGCTGTGTCCGAGCCTTGTATGGGTTCGGCGGCGGGGCCGGCGTCGTGCTGCGGGCTTGCTGCCGGGCGAGATGTTCCAGCTGCACCTCTGCTGCGAGGCGCCGGGCGAATGGCACTTGTTGGCGGATGTCGAGCCCTATGAGGTGTCTGCGGCGTCCGAGTTCACCAATACCGTGCTGTTGCCCTATGTGCAGCGCACACTCTCGGTCCTGAAATACGTGGTTCCAGTTTTCGGCGCCGGACTGGGAATGGCCTCGGAAGATCTGGAGAAGCTCTTGAAAGACGACATCGAGCTGATGAAGTCCCTGCTCGATGGGCTGCCCGAGGAAGCCGGCACTCGGATGAGTGACGGTCAAGTGCAGTCCATGGTCAGGGCAGAGGACCATGCTGAACACCGCCGCATGTACCAACTCCTCAAGGAGCTTGACCCCGCCGAGGTGTGGGGTGGCCTGAACAAGATCACGACACCCGAAGGTCACACGTACTGGTTGTGTCGCGAGCACGCCCAGACCTACCGGCCATCGATGCCACCGATCGAGCCGGCTTCCCCCTCGCCACTCCCCGGGCCCGAAAGCGCACGCCACCCGTACCAAATCCACCGACTGAGCTGATGCAGAGGTGTAGCTGAGTCAACCGTCATCGACCACACGTGTCGCGAGGGAAGCTCTCACCCGACCGGCCGCGAGATTCGCAGACCGGGCGCCAGCACAACCGTGACCACCACCGACGCGGCCGCCACCGTCGCCATCGCGGTCGCGGGCGAGGTGCGCTCGGCCACGGCGCCGGCCAGTGCGGCGCCCACACCCTGAAGGGCCAGCATGCCGGAGGAGTGCAACCCCAGGGCGTGTCCGCTCAGTTCGTCCGGGGTCAGTGAGATCAGGCGCTCCTGCAAGGGGAGGTTCGCTGCATAGCCGACGGTGGCGAGCAGTACGGCGGCCAGTGCGAGGGGGAGCGCCGGGCGGACGGCGAACAGCAGATACGGCACGGCGAGCAGCAGACACAGTGGGACACAGAGCCGTGGCCGCCACCGCCGGGGGACGCATCTGCCGATCAGGATGTCCCCGGTCAGCATGCCGAGGGCGCCGCAGGCGAAGAGGAGTCCCGCGTGCCGGGGCGCGTAGGGCACATAGAGGGACTCACAGCCGACGATCAGCCCGTTGGGCACCCACAGGGCGAGGTAGACGGTGCGGCGGGGGCCGGCGGACCACAGACGGGCGTTGTTGCGCCAGGTGTCGGCCACCGACGGCCGGCCCGCGGAGCGCGGTGGCCGCCGTCCGAGACCGCACCGGGCGACGGCCGCGGCGGCGGCGTACAGCCCTGCCCCGGCGAGCAGGGTGCCTCGCGCCGACAGGACGGTCACGAGGACACCGCCGGCCGCGAATCCGCAGATCTGTAGCAGACCGGCGGACATGTTGAGCACCGAGCGGCCCAGCAGGTAGCCCTCGCGGGCCAGGATCTCGTGGAGCAGCCCGTAGCGCACTCCACCGCTCAGCGAGGAGACCGGCCCGAGCGCCAGGAGGACGGCGAAGGCCGCCCACACGGGCAGCCCCGGGAGGGCCTGGACGGCGGTGCCCAGGACGAGGAGGAGCGCCAGGCCGGTCAGTGCGGCGCGCGGCGGGAGCCGGTCGGCCGCCGACAGCAGGGTCGCCGCGCCGATCACCTGGGCGAGGGCCGGGCCGAACATGGCCAGGGCGGAGAGCAGCGCAGAGCCGGTCGCGGCGTAGACCCGGTGGCCCAGGGCCAGTCCGCTCATGGTCTGCGCCCCCACCTGTAGGGCGGAGGTCAGGAAGAAGGGAGTGAACTCCGGTGTACGGAGGAGCTGTCGGTAGGTGCGCACGGTCCCGGAGTCTCGGGGGCCGCGCGGGCGGGGCGTTACTGTTTCGCGGGTCGGCGAAACCACGGCGAACGGCGCGGAGCGGGGAAGCGGGGGAGGGGAGATGGGCTGGTGGGAAGTGAGCGCGGACACCCTAGCCGGAAGCCGTTTCGCGATCTCCCCGCTGGCCGAGACCCTCGCCACACTGAAGACCCTGCACCGGGGCGCGGCCGCGCATCCGGGGGAGCGGTCCTGGCTCGAACGTCATCTGCCCGCCTACCGCCGGCGGCTGGCCGACGACCCGGTCACCGCCGCGCTGGTCCGGGCCGCTCTCGGACACCGCTGGAACGCGACCTTTCTGACGCCCACGCCGACCGGTGACCCGGTAGCGGAACTTCCCTCCCTCGCCGAGGAGTTGGCGCCTGTCCGGGCAACCTCCTCCGCCACCGTCCGCGCCGATCTTGCTGTTTCCCTGGGGGGCCGGCCGCTCCCCGGCCCGCTGCGTCGCTCCGATGACCTGCCCGAGCGCACCGCCGGGCTGCTGGAGTGGGTGTGGCAGGAAGCGGTGCTGCCGTACTGGGCGCGACGCCGCCGGGTCCTGGAGGCCGATGTCCTCACCCGCAGCGCGCAGCTGAGCCGGGGCGGCTGGACCGCGGCGCTGGCCGGGATGCGTCCCGGTATGCGCTGGCTGGGGGCGAACCGGCTACAGATCACGGCGGACGACCATCCGCCGCGCGAACTCGATGGGGCGCGGCTGCTGTTCGTCCCCGTCACACCGCAGCAGAGCTGGCTCTCGTGGGACGTCCGCCCGGCCCCGGGCCGACAGCGGTCCGCCGTGGTGTATCCGTGCTCGGGGGTGCTGGCCGAGACCGGACAGGTGGCTGTGCCCGAGGCGCTGGGCGCGTTGCTGGGCGCCGCGCGGGCGGGCGTACTCGTCCTCCTCGGCTCGCCCAAGACCACCACCCAGTTGGTGGCGCTGACCGGACAGGGCCTGGGGTCGGTGGGCCGCCACCTCAAGGTGCTGCTCGACGCCCGGCTGATCGGCCGCCGCCGGGCCGGGCGGTCCGTGCTCTATTTCCGGACGGCGGCCGGCGAGGTGCTGGTGGCAGCACAGTGTGACGGATGAGCAGGGTGTTCCGGCCGGGTCGTTCCGTCGGCCGGGTGCCCGGAAAATCATGGGGTTCTGCCTTGCTCTCTTCAGGGGCGCGTGCCTCAATGGGCAGCGATTCAGGTCGCTGACCAACCGTCAGATCTGGACGGTGCGTCGGCACGGGGTCCGACCGCGGCCCCCGGGTGGCTGCCTGTCGTTCCTCCCGCACCCCTCGACGGCCGGTGCCATGGACCTGCACCCCCCTCACGAAGGCGGTAACCCCCCTATGAAGCACCTCAGACCCGGCAGATTCGGCCTCCGTACGGCACTTGTCGTCGCCGTCGCCACCGCGGGCACCCTCGCGATGGCACCTGCCGCCCCCGCGGTGACCCCCGGCACCGCCACCCTCTCCTTCGACTGCGGCTTCTACGGTTCCGGTACGGGGACGCTCACCGCGACCCAGAACGGCACGGCCGCGACCATCAGCCTCTCCACCTCGGCGATCACCTCACCCATAGCCATCGGCGCGAACTCGGTGGCGTCCACCCTCACGCTCACCAAGAACGGCTCCGGGACCACGCAGTTCAGCGGCAAGGCCAACCCGGCGATCCCGGCCGGCAGCCCGGTCTCCACCGGACCGCTCAGCGGTACGGTCGCCGCGGGCGACCGCCTGGAGGCCACCTCCCTGAAGGTCGTGGTGTTCGGCATCACGGCCACCTGCAAGGCCACGTCCAAGCAGTCGCCCGGACCGTTCGTCTTCTGAGAGACGGGCGGGGGCCGGCGGACCCACGCCCGCCGGTCCCCGCCGCACGGCCGCCGCCCGGTCAGCGGGCGCGGCTCACAGCTTCCCCGGGCCGTTCCCCGCACCGGAAGCCTCCCGTTCCGCCCGTGCCAGATTCGAGCGGCGGTAGGAGTAGGCGAAGTAGATGACCATGCCGACCAGGAACCACACCGCGAACCGGACCCAGGTCTGCCACGCCAGGAACGTGATCAGCCAGATCGAGAAGCACACCCCGATCGCCGGCACCACCGGCATGCCCGGCGTACGGAACGTCCGCGGCAGGTCGGGACGCTTGTAGCGGAGCACGATCACCGCGATGCAGACCACCACGAACGCCAGCAGGATGCCGATGTTCGTCAGCTCGGCGGCCTCACCGATCGGCAGGAAACCCGCGATGGCCGCGGAGGCGAAGCCGACGATCCAGGTCACCCGGGTCGGCACATGGTGCTTCGGGCTCGTCTTGGCGAACCACTTCGGCAGCAGACCGTCACGGCTCATCGAGAACCACACCCGGGTCACCCCGAGCATGAAGGTGAACATGACGGTCAGAATGCCGATGATCGCGCCGACCGCGATGACATCCGCGAGGCTGCTCAGGCCCACCGACTTGAACGCCGACGAGAAACCGCTCTCCGGGTCGATGTCCTTGTAGTTCTGCATACCCGTCAGCACCAGGCAGGCCAGGACGTACAGCACCATCGAGACCGCCAGCGAATACATGATCGCCTTCGGCATATGGCGCTGGGCGTCCTTGGACTCCTCGGCCGCGGTGCTCATCGCGTCATAGCCGAAGACGGCGAAGAAGACGGTGGCCGCGCCCGTGAAGGCGCCGGTCACCCCGAACGGGAAGAACGGGTGGTAGTTCGCGGTGTTGATGTGGAAGAAGCCGACCGCGATCACCACGACGACCACCAGGACCTTCAGGCCCACCACGATCGTCTCGAAGCGTGCGGCGTTCTTGATGCCCAGGGTCAGCAGATAGGCGATCAGCAGACAGAGCACCGCGGCGAAGAGGTCCACCCGGTGCCCCGGCCCCGTTCCCGGCGCGCCCAGCATCCAGGCGGGCACATGGACGCCCATTTCGCCGAGCAGAAAGCCGAAGTAGCCGGAGATGCCGATCGCGACCACCGCCACGATCGCGGTGTACTCCAGCAGCAGGTCCCAGCCGATGAACCAGCCCGCCACCTCACCGAGGACCGCGTAGCCATAGGTGTAGGCCGAGCCCGCCTTCGGGATCAGCCCGGCGAACTCCGCGTAGGAGAACGCCGCCGCGGCGCTCGCGATCCCCGCGATGAGAAAGGAGATCAGCACCGCCGGTCCGGCCTTCTCGTTCGCGACGGTGCCGGCCAGTGTGAAGATCCCCGCGCCGATGATGCCGCCGACGCCGATGGCGGTCAGCTGCCACAGGCCGAGCGCCCGGGTGAGCTGCTGGCTCGCGGTGCCTTCCGCCTCTTCAATGTGTTCGATCGGTTTACGGCGCAATACGCCCTGTCCCGCGCGCAGGCCCATCGTCATCCCTCCGTCAGCTCCGTCGTGGTCCGACGGCGGATCATCATGGACCCTCGGGGGCGACTAAGGAAGGCGACTCCCTAGTACTGCCGGGACTCGCCGGGAGACGTACACGGGAGAGGTGTTCAATCGGCGTCCTCCAGCCGGAATCCGACCTTCAGGCCGACCTGGTAATGGTCGATCTCGCCGTTGACGATATGCCCGCGGACCTGGGTGATCTCGAACCAGTCGAGATTGCGCAGGGTGTCCGCGGCGCGCTTGATGCCATTTCTGACCGCGGCGTCCATGCTCTGCTGGGACGTACCGACGATCTCGGTCACGCGATAGGTGCGGTCGGTCACGGTGGTCTCCCTCGCCGGGGCGGCGCTCCGCCCGTCCACTTTCCACCGTGCATCAGGGCGCCGCACCCCACCAGCGGAGCGGCGGGCGGCCCGGGGGCCTACGGCACGACGGTGACCGGCCAGCGGCCGGCCTTCACCAGCCGCACCGCGACCGAGCCCATGATGCGGTGCCCGGCCGACTCCGAGGCGCCGACCACCACCGCGTCCGCCGTCAGCTCGTCGGCCATCTGCACCATGCCGTTGTACGGGTCGCCCCGCAGGGTGTGGAACTCCCAGCGCACCTGGTATATCCCCTGGAGCCGCTCGGTCGCGCGGCGGATCTCGGCCATCAGCTCCTCGGCCACCTCGTTCGTGGCATCCACCACCGGGGCCCCCATCGCCGCGCCGGCCGGCAGCACCGGCTGGACATAGACCAGGGCGAGCTTCGAGCCCTGGCGCCTGGCCAGTCCCGCCGCGTAGGCGGCGGCGCGCCACGACGAGTCGGAGCCGTCGATCCCGACGACGATGACCTTCGGGCCGTCCGTTCCGCGCTCGAACTGCGCGGCTGCGTTCTCCTCCACACCACGGAGGTTATCCGCACACACGTGCCCCCGGGCCGCCGGGCCGCCCCGCCGTCCCCGGGGCCCGCCCCGCCCGGTCAGGCGGGCGCCGGCGGCCAGCTGTCCGCCGACAGCACGCCCAGCACATACGCCCTGGCCACCAGCGCCGTACGGCCCTGCACCCGCCAGCGGCGGGCCAGCCGGGTGAGGTGGTAGTTCACCCCGTCGACCGTCAGGCCGAGCGCCGTACCGATCGACGCCGTGGTCGCGCCGCCCGCGGCAAGCGCCAGGATGCGGGCCTCCACCGGGCTCGCCGGGGCGCGCGGCGCCGGCGCCGGAGCGGGCTCGCCGACCCGCAGCAGCGCCAGCAGGGCGGGCGGGTGCACCGACGGATCGCCCACCGGATCGATCGTCAGCTCCCCTTCCCGTGTACTGCCGTCGGACCCGTCCCGCCAGCGCACCTCCACCGGATAGCGCGACCGGCGCCCCATGCGCAGCGCCTCGGTCAGCCGGTCGAGCTGTGCCTTCGCCCGGGGCTCGAAGAGATCCAGCAGATTGCGGCCGCGGAGCCGTCCCGGTGCCGCGCCCCACTGGGCGGCCATCGCCGGGTTGGCGATCAGCACCGTGCCGTCGGCCCGGCACACCGCGATCGGGGTGGGGATACGGTCCAGCAGGATCAGGAAGTAATTGCGCCAGGGGCCGTCCGCGTACGGCCCGGCCGGGTCGATCTCCGCGCTGTCACAGGACGGCTTGCCCGCGCCGTCGGCCTCGGCGCCCCGTGTACCGCCGGCAGTCCCGTTGTCCATTGCCTCTTCTCCGGTCCGCGCGCAAGAGCGAGCAGCGAAAAACCACTGCACAATCATGCAGTTGTCCGGGCGTCACCTGCGCATGGGGGCCCGCACGCTGGAGACATGACCGACACCATCGCGCTCCACAGCGACGAACGCGCCGCCGATGACGGCATTCCGGTGGCCGACCTGACGGACACCGGGCTCACCCACACGCCCCTCCAGCAGTCCATGGACCTCGCTCGGATCCACGGCCCCGTCTTCAAGCGCAAGCTCGGCGAGCGGGAGACGCTGTTCGTCTCCGCGCTCGACCTGGTCACCGAGGTCGCCGACGAGTCCCGCTTCAGCAAGGGTGTGTCGGTCATCCTGGAGAACGTCAGAGAGTTCGCCGGTGACGGTCTGTTCACCGCCTACAACGACGAGCCGAACTGGGCCAAGGCACACGAGGTCCTGATGCCGGCCTTCGCGCTCGGCTCGATGCGCACCTACCACCCGGCGATGCTCAAGGTCGCCCGCCGGGTCATGGCCGCCTGGGACCGGCGGGCCGCCGACGGCACGCCCGTCCAGGTCGCCGAGGACATGACCCGGATGACGCTGGACACCATCGGACTGGCCGGCTTCGGCTTCGACTTCGAGTCGTTCTCCCGAGGTGACACCCCGCACCCGTTCGTCGAGGCCATGGTGCGCTGCCTCCAATGGAGCGGTGCGAAGTTCTCCCGTGACCCCGACGCCGACCACTCCGCGGCGGACGCGGCCTTCCAGGCGGACGCCGACTATCTCGCCTCCGTCGTCGACGAGGTCATCGCCGCCCGCACGGCGAGCGGCGAGAGCGGCGACGACGATCTGCTCGGCCTGATGCTCGGTGCCCGGGGAAAGAAGGGCGGCGCGGCGGGCGACGGCCCCACACTGGACCTCGCCAACATCCGCAACCAGGTCATCACCTTCCTGATCGCCGGCCACGAGACCACCTCGGGCGCGCTCTCCTTCGCCCTCTACCACCTGCTCAAGGACCCGCTCGCGCTGCGCATGGTCCAGCGTGAGGCCGACGAGCTGTGGGGCGACCAGGCCGACCCCGACCCCTCGTTCGAGGACATCGGACGGCTGCCGTTCACCCGGCAGGTCCTCAACGAGGCGCTGCGGCTGTGGCCCACCGCCGCCGCCTTCACCCGGCAGGCCCATGAGGACACCCTGCTCGGCGGCCGCTACCCGGTGAAGGCGGGGGAGCTGATCACGGTGCTCACCCCGATGCTGCACCGCGACCCCGCCTGGGGCGACAACCCCGAGCTGTTCGACCCCTCCCGCTTCAGCCCGGAGGCCGAGGCGGCCCGCTCCCCGCACGCGTACAAGCCCTTCGGTACCGGTGAACGCGCCTGCATCGGGCGGCAGTTCGCCCTCCACGAGGCGACCATGCTGCTCGCCCTCCTGGCCCACCGCTACCGTCTGATCGACCACGGCGACTACCGGCTGCGCATCAAGGAGACGCTGACCCTCAAGCCCGACGGATTCACCCTCACCCTGGCCGCCCGGACGCCCGCCGACCGGGCCGCGGTCCGCGCCGCGCTGGCCGTGCTCCCCGGCGGCGCCGAGGGCACCGGGAACGACGCGGCCACCGACGAGGGGCTGCCGACCCGCGTCCCCCAGGGCACCGGACTGCTGCTGTTGCACGGCAGCAACTACGGCACCTGCCGCGAGTTCGCCGAGCGGCTCGCCGACGAGGCCACCGGGCTCGGCTTCGCCGCCGATGTGGCGCCGCTGGACGCCTGGGCCGGTGCGCTGCCCGCCGACCGCCCGGTCGTCATCGTCGCCGCCTCCTACAACGGCCGGCCCACCGATGACGCGGCCGCCTTCGTCCAGTGGCTGAACACCGCGCAGGACGGCGCCGCCGCGGACCTGCCGTTCGCCGTGCTCGGCGTCGGCGACCGCAACTGGGCCGCCACCTACCAGCACATACCCACCCTGATCGACGACCGGCTCGCCGCGCTCGGCGCCCACCGGCTGCTGCCGCGTGCCGAGGCCGATGCCTCCGGCGACCTCGGCGGCACCGTCAAGGAGTTCGCCGCGGCACTGCGCGCCGAGCTGCTGACGCGGTACGGCGACCCGGCCACCACCGGCGCCGCCGCGCCGGCCGGGCAGGACACCGGCTACACCGTCACCGAGATCACCGGCGGTCCGCTGGACGCCCTCGCCGCCCGCCATGACCTCGTCCCGATGACCGTCACCGAGGCCCATGACCTCACCGCCGAGGGCCGGCCGCGGCCCAAGCGCTTCCTGCGGATCGCCCTGCCGGACGGCGTCACCTACCGCACGGCCGACCACCTCGCGGTGCTGCCGGCCAACGCCCCGGCGGCGGTCGAGCGGGCCGCCCGGGCCCTGGGCGCCGACCCGGACACCGTCCTCGCGCTGCACTCCGGCGGCCGCGCCGGACGCGACACCCTGCCGGTCGACCGTCCCCTGACGGTGCGGCAGCTGCTCACCCACCACCTGGAGCTGGGGATGCGGCCGACGCCCGGACAGGCCGCCGTGCTCGCCGCCCACAACCCCTGCCCGCCCGAGCGCCAGGCCCTGGAGACCCTCGCCGAGGACGACCCGCGCACCCTGATCGAGCTGATCGAGGACCACCCGGCGCTGCGCGGGGCGCTGCCCTGGCCGGTGCTGCTGGAGCTGCTGCCGCCGCTGCGCACCCGGCATTACTCGCTGTCGTCCTCGCCCGCCACCGACGCCCGGCACGCCGATCTGATGGTCTCGCTGCTGCCCGGCGGCACCGGCTCGACGTATCTGCACGGTGTGCGGCCCGGCGACACCGTACTGGCCCGCGTCCAGCCCTGCCGCGAGGCATTCCGCCTCGACCCGGCCGATGACACCCCCGTCATCCTGGTCGCTGCGGGCACCGGCCTCGCGCCCTTCCGCGGCGCCGTGGCCGACCGGGTCGCCGCGGGACAGCGGTCCCCCGCCCGGCTCTACTTCGGCTGTGACGACCCCACCGCCGACTTCCTGCACGCCGCGGAGTTCACCGCGGCCGAAGCCGCCGGCGTCATCTCCGTACGCCCCGTCTTCAGCGAGCGCCCCGAAAACGGCCACCGCTTCGTCCAGCACCGGATCGCCGCCGAGGCCACCGAGGTGTGGGAGCTGCTGAAGGCCGGCGCGCGGGTGTACGTCTGCGGGGACGGCAGCCGGATGGCCCCCGGCGTACGCGCCGCCTTCCGCGAACTGCACGGCGCCCGCACCGGCGCCTCCCCGCAGGAATCCGAGGCATGGCTCCGCGAACTGACCGCCTCCGGCCGCTACATCGAGGATGTGTACGCGGCGGGCTGAGGGCCGTCGCGGGACCGCGGGGCGGCGCTTCCGCCGCCCCGCGTGGGGCTTCCGCCGATGGCGATCAGCGGCTGACGGGCTCTCGCATCGCGTGGTGAACGCGTTGTCAGACCCCTGTGGTCTGCTGGAGACAGGAGACCGGCGGCGCGCCGGTCGGAATGCGGGAAGGCACCATGACCACGACTGCCGAGAAGATCCCCCGGGTACCGGACACGGCCTGGCTGGAGGAGCGGTTCGGTACCGGATCCCTCTGGCGGCCCGCCGAGGACGAGCTGCCGGCGGAGCTCACCCACCAGCGGTCGCGGGAGTTCCTGACCACGGTCGGATTCCCCGCGGTCCGGATCGCCGCCATCGGCTTCGACGCGACGCATCTGCGGACGGACGACGGCGATGCGCTGCACGCCTTCGACGCCGACGAGCTGTACGGCGAGCGCTACCCGGACGACGACTCACCCCCGGTCAACTTCTGCTTCTCGGTCGGCAGCTGCGGCGAACAGCTGCTGATGCTCGACGGTGAATACGGCGGCATCGACCACTACGACCCCAGCGGCTGGGACCACGGTGCCGGACACCAGGGCGCCGCGGCCTCGTCGCTGCCCGGTCTGGCCGTCCTCCTGGGACTGATAGCCGAGCGCAGCGACGAGCTGACCGCGGACGACCGGGCCACGGCGCGCGCCGCCGTGGCGGCGCTGCGCGAGCTGATGTGCGGTCATGACACGGCGGTCGGGGAATCGCCCTTCTGGCACACGGCGTTCTGGTACCGGGCGGACTGAGGAGCCGCACGCCGCCTCCCTGGTGCGGAGACGCCCCCGGGACATGCCCTTAGGAGGCTTCTCCGCCCGCCTCGATCTCGGTGCTGCCCCGTCCGGCCGCCCCCGGGAGGTGGACGACCAGCAGGGCGATCCCGGCGAGGGTCACATTGCGGGTGGCCGCCTCCAGGCCGTTCCAGGTCTTGGACTGCCACATGGAGAACCACTCGCCGCCGATGGCGAGGAAGCCCGCACCGAAGAGGAGCAGGAGCATCAGCAGGCCGACGGTGCTGACCAGCCGCGCCCGGGCGAGACCGTCCCGGCGTCGCATGCCCCGCGCCCACAGCCCGGTCGCCACGATCAGTACCAGGGCGGCGAGCGTCTCCCAGGCGATGATGCCGAGGTAGGCGGCGTCCTGCCAGGTGCGTGAGGTGATGGCCCGGCCCATCAGGTCCGGATCCTTGAACGTGGTGTCCATGGCCAGGACATGCCGGACGAACTCCTGATTGGTGCCGAAGTCGGTGATGTTTCCGAAGGCGACGAGGGCGATGTAGAGCGCGACGATGCCCGTGAGGGTGGCGGCCGCGAGCGGCAGTCCGGTGTGCGGTATCCGGTTGGTGGAGCTTTTGTCGGACATGGGTCCTCCTCGAGTCGGTTGCGTGGTCTGATCTTTGCTTATCCGTCAGCCACCCCGTGCGCCCCCTGTCCCTCAACTCCCGTACGCTGCTCCCCGATCGACCGGGTGACCGACCGGTCGATCGGCCGTTGGGCGCGTGGCCGGACGGCCGGACACCTAGGGGAAGCGGGGCACATGAACGGAAAGCGGTGTGTGGGAACGGTCGCCGTCGCGGCGGCGGCGGTGCTCGCGACGACCGTGCCGGCGGGCGCCGAGCCGGCCGGCACGACATACGGCACCAGCACGTCCGTGGGCGTTCACAACGCCTATGAGAAGGAGAAGTACCCGTACTTCGCGGATGCCCTGGACTCCGGCGCCGCACTGCTCGAACTCGACCTCTGGACCAATGGCCTGGGCCGGTCCTTCCGGGTCTCGCACAGCAACCCACTGGGCAACAACAGCAACTGCGAGGGCGCCGCGAACCCCTCGGAGCTGCGCACCAAGGACCGCAACCAGGACTTCGCCGGATGTCTCGCCGATGTGCGGGCCTGGCACGACGCGCACCCCGGCCACCGTCCGATCCTCTTCAAGATCGAGATGAAGGACGGCTTCAACGCCAAGGGCGGCCGCGGCCCCGCCGAGTTCGACGCGCTGGTGCGCGAGAAGCTGGGCGACGCCGTCTACGGCCCCGGCGATCTCACCGCCGGGCACGCCACCCCCGACGAGGCGGTGCGGGCCGGCGGCTGGCCCTCCCGTGCCGACCTGGCCGGCAAGTTCCTGATCGAGCTGATACCCGGCACCGTCGAGGAGAAGAACCCGTTCGACAAGCTGTGGACGGACGTGGAGTACGCCGGACACCTCAAGAACCTCGCGGCACAAGGGAAACTGGCCCGGTCGACGGCCTTCCCCGCGGTGCACGGCGCCGCCCCCGGCGACCCCCGCGAGCGCTATGCGGACCCGGCGCTGCGCCCCTGGTTCGTGGTCTTCGACGGTGACGCCGCGACCTATCTGAACGGCAGTATCGACACCGCCTGGTACGACACCCGGCACTACCTGCTGATCATGACCGACGCCCACAACGTGCCGCCGGCCATCGACGGCACCCGTCCGACCGAGGCCCAGGCGCTGGCCCGGGTCCGGCAACTCGCCGCCGCTCACGCGAGCTTCGCCACCGCGGACTGGTATCCGCTGCCGTCCGTCCTCAAGACCGTGGTGCCGCGCGGGGCCTGACGCCGGACGCGGCGGCCCGGGCGGCGGCCCGCGGGGGCCGCGGTCCCGGCTGTGCGGTCGCCCGCCGGTAGAGCGCGGCCACGTCCGGGCCGAACCGGCTGCTGTACGAGACGAGGTCGTCACCGCCCTCGTCGCGACCGCCGATCACACCGATCAGCGCACCGGTCCCGGTGGCCGGATCGAGGTCGGTGAGCATCGGCCCGCCGCTGGTCCCGTTCGGGAAACCCGGGCAGGAGAAACGGAGTTGCGCCGGGCCCTGGGCGTCCGCCGTGTGCCGGCAGCTGACCGGTACGTCCCGGTCCTCGGGGTAGCCGGTCAGCTGTGCCGGGCGCCCGGCCGGTGTGTCGAAGCGGATGCGTTCGGCGCCGGTGACGTCCGCTATCCGGCCGCCGGCCCGGCCCGCCCGGCGCACCCGCAGGAACGCCACATCGTGGTCGGGGTCCCGGTCACGGATCCAGCGCGGATCGACATGGATCCGGGTGGGCACCCACAGGCCGTACGGCGCTATGCCGTCGTGCAGACCGGGCGCGAACACCAGCCGGGTGCGGAAGCCGTCGTCGTGCACACAGTGCGCCGCGGTGGCGATCAGATCGCCCGCCGGGGACTGCACCACGCTGGCCGTGCAGTGGTGGACCGGTCTGCCCTCGTCGTCGGGGGAGAAGAGCGCGCCGATCGCCGGCGAGGGCGCCGCCGGGGCGGCCAGCAGCGGCCGGGACCGGGACAGCGGGGACGCCATGACGCTGTCGTGCCGTGCGGCGGCCACCGCCGGGCCGGGCCGCTCCTGGTAGGGCCCGGCGAGCACCGCGGCGGCGGCGTGGTCCCCGTCGGCCCGGTTCGCCAAGTACGAGCCGGTGGCGATGTCCCCGGGGGCCAGGAACGGATCGCGGGACGGGGAGCCCAGCGCCAGGACCGTGCTGCCCACGACCACGGTCAGCACGCCGAGCGCCAGGGTCACCCGCAGCGGAACGCCGTCCCGGCCACGGCCGGTGCACGCCGCCTCGCCGGGACCCGGGCAGACCTCGGCCGCCGGCCCCCCGGCGTCCTCGGCCGCCCCGCCGGCGCTGTCCGCCGGCACGGTCCCGCGTTCGCTCGTCTCCACCAGCCGCCGCCTCCCCGCATCAGCCGGCGACACCCCCTTGGACGCAGGGGCGGCACCGGATCCAGACATTTCACCCAGTCTGATGCAGGGGTGGCCGCTGTGGTTGGGTCACCCGGCCGCCTCATTCCGCACGAGCGGCGCGGGGAACCGGGAAAACCCGCACCGGGGCACCCGGCGGAAGCGGAATCCGTGGGCCGGGCGGGCCGGTCGCACCGGGCGTGGTGACGCCGCCGCCCGGCCGCCGCTCCTTAGGCCGGTCGGGTGACCCGTGGGCGGCCGCCGAGCCCGCCGGCCGCCGCCCTCAGGCCGCGCGCCGCAGCCGCCGCCCCGCGAGGTTGTGCCCGATCAGCGTCTCGGCCAGGCCGGCCTCGTTCGGGAAGTCCATCGGCACGATGCCCAGGCCGGTCCAGCCGCTCCCTTCCGAGCCCGTCAGCAGCCTCTTGACCTGCGGGTTGAGGCGGTCCGCGGTGGAGCGGGGCGGGAGCAGGGCGGCGGTGCTGACGTAGTTGACGAACAGCTTGCCGGGCTGGGTGACGGCCTTGCGGAACTGGGCCTCGATCTTCGGGTACTTCCCGAACGGCTCCGCCATGTAGTCGTCCTGGATGTCGAACAGCTGCGGATCGGCGTAGCGGACCCCGCCCAGGCCCTCGGAGTCCGCCAGCAGCACGACCCGGCCACGGGCCTGACCCAGCGTCGGCAGCCCGGCGTCCAGCCGGAACAGCGACCGATAGCCCTTGTCGTCCAGATAGATGCCGAAGATCCGGCGGAACTCCTCGGCGGAGACCTCCGAGTACTCCTGCTTGACCCGCATCAGCACCGTTTCGGAGGGGTGCGCCCGGAGGAACGCCCGGCAGGCGTTGAGCACATCGCCGAACATCAGCTCCTGGTAGAACGCGCCATGATGGATGGCGAAGACGTTGTCGACGGCCCGGCAGCGGACGTCCAGGAAGCGTATGCCGGAGGCGAGTTGGGCGTCGATGGTGGTGTTCTGGCAGGCCACCCAGGGGCCGCCCAGCCGGGCCCCGGAGTCATGGGTGCCGGGGATCGTCAGCCGCTGGACCGGGGTGCCGTCGCCGAGCGCCGCCATCCAGTCCGCCACGGACACCGCGGGCGCCTGGCGTTCCGCGGCACCGGCTGTGAACTGCCCGCTGCCGGCGCCCGCCAGCACCCCGGCGGCCGACAGTCCGGCCGCGCCCCTGAGGAATCCCCGTCGATCCAGCCCCGGTCCCAGCCCCATGCCGCTTCCCCTGCCCGTCGAGTCTGCGTGCGTGCGCACCGGCCGTCCGGTGCGAGCCCGCGGTCGGGGGGCATCGAACCACATCGTGGGCGAACACGGCACCCGGCCGGCGGACCCGAGGGGCACGCCGGCCGGGCAGCCGCCGCTGTCAGATCCGGAAGGACAGGGACAGCGCGAAGCGGTCCGCGCTGTCCGTCCACCAGTTCTTCAACTCCAGCCCCGCCTCCGCGAGTTCGGCGCGCACGCCCTCCTGGCGGAACTTGGCCGAGACCTCGGTGCGCACCTCCTCGCCGGCCGCGAAGGTCACCGCCAGGTCCACTCCGGGGATCTTGACGGTCAGGTCCTTACGGGCCCGCAGCCGCATCTCGATCCACTCCTGTCCGGCGTTCCACAGGGCGACATGGTCGAAGTCCGCCGGGTCGAAGTCGCCGCCCAGCTCGCGGTTGATGACCTCCAGGACGTTCTTGTTGAACGCGGCCGTGACCCCCTGCGGATCGTCGTAGGCGGTGACCAGGGTCGCCTCGTCCTTGACCAGGTCGGTACCGAGCAGCAGGGCATCGCCCGGGGACAGCATGGCGTGCACGGAGTGCAGGAACGCCGAGCGCTCCTCGGGGAGCAGATTGCCGATGGTGCCGCCGAGGAAGGCGAGCAGCCGCGGGCCGGGCGTCCCGGGGAGTTCCATGCCCTGCTGGAAGTCGGCGACCAGCGCGTGCACGGTCAGCCCGGGGTGCTCGGTGAGCAGCGCCTCGCCCGCCGCGGCCAGCGCGGATTCGCTGACGTCGATCGGCAGATAGGTGTGCAGTCCGGTCAGCGCGCCGAGGAGATGGCGGGTCTTGTCGGAGGAGCCGGAACCCAGCTCGATCAGCGTACGGGCCTGGGTGGCGGTGGCGATGTGATCGGCGCGGGTGAGCAGGATCTCCCGCTCGGCCCGGGTCGGGTAGTAGTCGGGCAGCTTGGTGATGTCCTCGAACAGCTCGCTGCCACGGGCGTCGTAGAACCACTTCGGCGGCAGCTGCTTGGGTGTACGGGACAGGCCCTGGGCGACATCGGCGCGCAGTGCGGCCGCGGTGGCGTCGGCAGGGAGGGTGCGGGTGATGCTGAGCGGGCTCACGTCGCGGGCTCCTTGAGCGGGGTGAGGTGGACCTCGGTCCGGGTGGCGCGCAGCAGCGTGCGGTCGGGGACCTCGGTCCAGTGGGGGGAATCGTCGTACGGTTCGGAGGCGACGACCGTGCCGCCTTCGGGAAGGGACCGATGGCACAGTGTGTCGCCCCAGGCGGTGGCGGCGATGGTGGTGCCGTCGGTGAGCAGCAGATTGAGCCGGGACCCGGGCGCGGCCCCGGCGACCGCCGCGACGGTACCGGCCAGCGCGTCGCCGAGCTCGTCGCCGCGCGCCAGCCGGTGCAGCACCAGCGCCCACAGGAACGCCGCGTCACAGCGGGCCGGCAGCCGCAGCAGCTCCTCCGGCGGCAGCTCGGCGGCCAGCGGGGCGAGCGCGTCCGGCCAGCCGGCCACCGCCCCGTTGTGGCTGAACAGATAGCGGCCGGTCGCATACGGCGCGGCCGCGGCCTCGGCGTCCGCCCCGGCCACGGTGGCGTCCCGCACGGCGGCCAGCAGCGCGCCGGTGCGTACCACCCGCGCCAGGTCGGGCAGCAGATCGTCGCCCCAGATCGGCCCGGCCCGCCGGTAGCGCGCGGGCACCGGGTCGCCGGGCGCGTACCAGCCGACGCCGAACCCGTCGGCGTTGACCGTGCCGTGCCGCTGGCGGCGCGGCGCCCATGACTGCCGGTAGAGGCCGTGCGGCGGGGCGAGCAGTATCTGCCCGAAGGGCCGCTCCGGTCCCAGGTAGGCAAGGTGTCGGCACATCAGGCACCGGCCTCCCCACGTGGCGGGGCCGCGGGCCTCATGCGTCCACCGCCGCCGGGTCGGCGTCCCGCGCGGTCCGGAACCCGGCGAAGATCTGCCGGCGGACCGGCAGGTCCCAGTTGCGGAAGGTGCCCCGGCAGGCGACCGGGTCGACCCCGAACGAACCGCCGCGCAGCACCTTGTGGCCGTCGCCGAAGAACACCTCGGAGTACTCCCGGTAGGGGAAGGCGGCGAAGCCCGGATACGGCAGGAAGTCGCTCGCCGTCCACTCCCACACATCGCCGATCAACTGCCGGACACCGAGCGGCGACTGGCCGTCCGGGTAGCTGCCGACGGGCGCGGGCCGCAGATGCCGCTGGCCGAGGTTGGCATGCGCCGGGGTGGGGTCCTCGTCGCCCCAGGGGTAGCGCCGGGCCCGCCCGGTCGCCGGGTCATGGCGGGCGGCCTTCTCCCACTCGGCCTCGGTCGGCAGCCGCCGGCCGGCCCAGCGTGCGTAGGCGTCCGCCTCGTACCAGCTCACATGCAGCACCGGCTCGTCCGGCGGCACCGGCTCGGTCACCCCGAACCTGCGGCGCAGCCACTGACCGCCGTCCCGTTTCCAGAAGAGCGGGGCGCGCAGCTTGTGCTCCTGCACCATCGCCCAGCCGGCCTCGGCCCACCAGCGTTGCTCCTCGTAGCCGCCGGCCTCGATGAACCGCTGGTAGGCGCCGTTGCTGACGGGCGTGGTGTCGATCAGGAAGGCGGGCACCAGCCGGCGGTGGGCGGGCCGTTCGTTGTCCAGCGCCCAGGGTTCGGTGGAGGTGCCCATGGTGAACGGGCCGCCGGGGACCAGGACTTCGGCCGGCAGGAGGTCGTCGGGGGCGGGCGGCGGCTCGGGCGCGGTGAGCACGGCCGGGCCGGTGCGCAATTGGTGCGTGATGAGCATGGTCTCGTCGTGCTGCTGCTCGTGCTGCGCGATCATGCCGAAGGCGAAACCGGCGTCGAGCAGCGGACCGCCGTGCAGCGGGGCGCTCTCCAGGATGTCCAGCACCCGGCCGCGGACCTCGGCGACATAGCCGTGTGCCTCGTCGGGGGCCAGCAGCGGCAGCGAGGGGCGCTCGGACCGGGGGTGCTCGAAGGCGTCGTAGACGGAGTCGATGTCGGGGCGCAGCGCGTCACGGCCGCCGACGGTGCGCAGCAGCCACTGCTCCTCCTGGTTGCCTATGTGTGCCAGGTCCCAGACGAGCGGGGACATCAGCGGGGAGTGCTGGGCGACGAGGTCGGGATGCTCGACGCAGGTGGTCAGCAGACGGGTACGGTCGCGGGCGGCGAGCAGCGCCGAGGCCGCGCGCTCACGCAGGAGCTCGGGATCGAGGGTCACTGGCTGTCCTTCCCAACGATGAGATCGCCCTCCGCGGCGTACAGGGCGTCGAGATGGTCGTCCGCGGGGCAGCGGCCGCGTGTCACATAGCGTTCGGTGAACGCCGCGACCGCCGCGCGCACCTCGGGCGAGGCCCCGAGGCGCGGCAGGGCTTCCTGCGCGGCGGCGAAACAGGCCACCGCGGCGGTGTGCAGCTCCGGGTCGGTCAGCGCGGCGCGGGCGGCGTGCCGCCACAGCGGATTGCGCGGCGCGGGGCGGGAACCGGCCGTCTCCGCCAGGGGTTTGACGATGCGGTACGCCCGCTCGGTGGCCTCCGGGTCGTCGAACAGCGCGGCGGTGACGGCCAGCGGCACGATCCAGCCGGCGTCGCCCGACTGCGCGTCGATCATGCGCAGCTCCAGATGGCCGCGCGGCCGTACCGGCGGGAAGAGCGTGGTGACGTGGTAGTCCAGATCCTCCTGGGTGGGCGGCCTGGGGACGCCGGTACGGATCCACTCGCGGAAGGTGAGCCCCTCCGGAGCGTCCCAGTGGCCGTCGTCGGAGCGGATGCACATGACCGGAGCGTCGAGGACGTAGCGCGCCCAGGCGGTGCGTGGATCCGGTCCCGGGGGCGGGGCGAGCGTACGGGCCGGGTCGAGCTGCGACCAGATGACCTGGCGGGTGGTGCGGTAGCCCGTCGGGCAGGTCTCGCTGATCGGTGAGTTGGCGAACGCCGCGGCCAGTACGGCGCCCAGCAGATGGGCCAGCAGCCAGCGCCGGCTGTATCCGAGCGGTCCGGGCTCCTCGTGGCCGGCGTCCACACACACCTGCACGGACGCGGTGGCGCACATCATGGACCGCCCGGCGGAGCCCCAGCGGTCGAAGTACGTCTCCATGGCGTTGTAGCGGGGGTCGGTCAGTACCCGCCGCGGGGGGTGCCACGGATTGTGGCCGTGGCCGGCCAGGCCCAGGCCCATGGCCAGCATGGCGGGCCGGACCTGCGCGAGGTCGGCGGTGACGGCCTCGATGCAGTCGGTGAGGGAGGTGGCGGGCTGTGAGCTGAGTTCCAGCTGGCCGCCGGGTTCGAAGGTCAGCAGAGAGGTGAGGGGGAGCGCGCGCAGGGCGGTGACCGCGCTCTTCAGCCGGGCCGGTTCGACCGGACATCGGGGGTTGCGCGCATCATGGACCAGCCATTCGATCTCGACGCCGATACGGCGCGGCGGGCCCGTCTTGAAGCATATTCCGCGCAGGTGCGCTTCCAGTTCCGCTTCCGATACCGCAGGTCGTACGGGCATCGAATCCCTCTCCCTTGTGGGGTGACGGCAGGATTGCCGCCCTCCACCTAATCTGCTGCGGGCGATGCGCTCAAGAGCGCGTTCGGTCAGCGGACGGCGGAGCGGACGCCCACCGGGCGAGGGGGAGGGCCGGGGCCCGGAGACCACCCGAGGTGCCGCGGCGCCTCCTCGGCGTCAGGACGGCCTTCCTGCCCGCCGCACGGGCCGGGGACCGTATCGGCGGGCGGTGGACGGGGCCCGGGGAGGGGTACGGCCGTTCGAGTGAGTGCGGGGCGGGGTGCGGTTTGTCACCCCGGCGGCCCGGCGGCCCGAACGGTCCGGCGGCCCGGTGCGGGCGGCCGCCCGGTGTCACTGGCGGTAGCCCGCCAGGAAGCGTCCGATCCGGCTGATCGCCGCGTCCAGGTCATCGGCGTGCGGGAGGGTGAGGATGCGGAAGTGGTCCGGGCGCGGCCAGTTGAAGCCGGTGCCCTGGACGACCTGGATCTTCTCCCGCAGCAGCAGGTCGAGGACGAACTTCTCGTCGTCGTGGATCTTGTGCACGGCCGGGTCGAGGCGGGGGAAGGCGTAGAGCGCGCCCTTGGGCTTGACGCAGGAGACGCCCGGGATCTCGTTCAGCCGCTCCCAGGCCCGGTCGCGCTGCTCGTGCAGCCGGCCGCCCGGCAGCACCAAGTCCTGGATGGTCTGCCGGCCGCCGAGCGCGGCCTGGATGGCGTACTGCGCGGGGGCGTTCGGGCACAGCCGCATGGAGGCGAGGGTGCCCAGGCCCTCCAGATAGTCGGCCGCGTGCTGCTTGGGGCCCGTGACCACCAGCCAGCCGGAGCGGAATCCGGCCACGCGGGAGGACTTGGACAGTCCGCTGAACGTCAGACAGACCAGGTCGGGAGCGAGGACCGCGGCGTGGTGGTGCACCGCGCCGTCGTACAGGATCCGGTCGTAGATCTCGTCGGCGAAGACCATCAGCCCGTGGCGCCGGGCGAGATCGAGCATGCCGTCGAGCAGCTCGCGCGGATAGACGGCGCCGGTCGGATTGTTGGGGTTGATGATGACCATCGCCCGGGTCCGGTCGGTGATCTTCGAGGCGAGGTCGTCGAGGTCCGGCAGCCAGTCCGCGGACTCGTCGCAGAGATAGTGCACGGGCTTGCCGCCGGCGAGCGAGGTGACCGCCGTCCAGAGCGGGAAGTCGGGGGCCGGGATGAGGACCTCGTCACCGTCGTCGAGCAGGGCCTGCACCGCCATCGAGACGAGTTCGGACACGCCGTTGCCGAGGTAGATGTCGTCCACGCCGACGTCGGGCATCCCGTTCTGCTGGTAGTGCTGGGCGACCGCGCGGCGGGCCGAGAGGATGCCGCGGGACTCCGTGTAGCCGTGCGCGCGGGACAGATTGCGCATCACGTCCTGAAGGATCTCTTCGGGGCACTCGAAGCCGAACAGCGCCGGATTGCCGGTGTTCAGCCGCAGCACGCTGTGGCCCGCCTCCTCCAGCGCGTCCGCGTGCTCGATCACCGGCCCGCGGATCTCGTAGCAGACGTCGGCCATCTTGCTGGACTGCTTGAACTGCATGCGGCGGCCTCCCGGTCCCTCGCTCACCGCGCGGCGCGGCAGCATTCGTGACGACGTACTTGGTTTTACCAAGCCGGTACTTGGAAAGTCCAACCTCTGTCTATGCTTGGTGTCATGCCGCGCCGAAGCTATGACCAGTACTGCGCCGTCGCCCGGGCCCTGGACGCCGTCGGTGACCGCTGGACGCTCCTGATCGTCCGCGAACTGCTGGGCGGCCCCCGGCGCTACACCGATCTGCACGCCGACCTGCCGGGCGTCAGCACCGACATGCTCGCCTCCCGGCTCAAGGACATGGAACGGGACGGCCTGGTCACCCGCCGCCGACTCGCCCCGCCCGGCGCCGCCTTCGTCTACGCGCTCACCGCCCGCGGGCGCGCCCTGCTGCCCGCGCTCACCGCCCTCGCCGACTGGGGCGCCCCCGCGCTCGACGAGCGGCGCCCGACGGACGCGCTGCGGGCCCACTGGTTCGCGGTGCCCCTCATGGCGAGGCTGGCCCGGCACTTCACGGACGGCACCGAGGTCATCGATATCGCCCTCGACGAGGGCGAGTTCCATGTCGTCCTCGGTGGCGACGGGCCGGTGGCCGGCGGCCCGGACGGCGGGCCCGGATACGCGGACGGCCCGGCCGAGCGCCCCGACATCCGGCTGCGGATGGACACCGCGACCTGTGCCGATATCGCGTACGATCGCCTCTCCCTCGCACGGGGAATCGAATCCGGCCGGATCGGGGTCACCTCGCCCGAGGGGTCCGGTGGCCGGCAGCGACGGAAGAGGACGACAACGGCATGACGACGCGCCCCCTGGCGGTCTTCGATCTGGACGGCACGCTCGCGGACGCCGGTCACCGCCAGCATCTGCTGCGGCGCACCCCGCGCGACTGGCGGGCCTTCTTCGCGGCGGCCACCGAGGATCCTCCTCTCGCCGAGGGGGTGGCCCTGGCACTGCGCAGTACCGAGGACTGCGAGGTCGTCTATCTGACGGGCCGTCCGGAGCGCTGCCGCCGGGACACCGTGGCCTGGCTCGCCCAACACGGCCTGCCCGAGGGCAAGTTGTGGATGCGCCCCCACCATGACCGGCGCCCGGCGCGGCACACCAAGCTGGAGATCCTGCGGCGGATCGCCCGCGACCGCGAGATCCGCCATGTCGTCGACGACGACGAACTCGTCTGCGACGCCTGCGAGGAGGCCGGTTTCCGGGTCATCCGGGCCCGCTGGGCCACCCCGTCCGAGACGCTGCGGGACGCCCAGCAGCGGGCCGGGCGCACCTAAGGGCTGTCCCGCAGGGCGCCCGCCACCCGCCCCGCCCTCCGGTCGCGTCCGTTCGGTCGAACTGACGGTACGTCAGCAATCGGACCGGGTAGCGCTCGGTAAATGGATCAAGCATCAGGAACCCGGTCGCGCACCGGGCTCGCGCTCCTGCTGACCGTGGCGTTGCTCAGCGGGCTCTGGACCCCGGCGGCCGCGGCGGCCCACGACCCGAGGGGCGCCCGGCGGACCGGCTCGGCCTGGCTGCCCTACTGGGGCGATGTCGACGCCGCCTACCGCGACGCGCTGCGGCACGCCGGCCAGCTGCACACCGTCAGCCCCTTCTGGTACGAGACCTCCTCCGACACCACCGTCACGGGGCACCCGGGCGCCGGGCGGCGCGACATCATCGACGGACTGCACGACGCCGGGATCGAGGTCGTGCCCACCGTGACCGAGACCCTCGGCGCCGCGAAGATGGCCGCGCTGATGCACGATCCGCAGCGCCGGCGGGACCATGTCGACACGCTGCTGGACCTGGTCGAGAGCCGCTCCTACGACGGGCTCGACCTGGACTACGAGGCGATGGCCCTCAGCGGTGACCGGGAGGACCGCGACCGGGTGCGCACCGGCTACAACGCGCTCGTCAAGGAGCTGTGCGCACGGCTGCACGACCGTGACAAGCAGTGCGTGGTCACGGTGCTGGCCCGGGTCCGCGGCAGTGGCCAGGCATTCGACTACGAGCGGCTCGGCCGCTACGCCGACCGCTTCCGCATCATGGGCTACGACCTGCACTGGTCCGGTGGCGACGCGGGCCCGCTGTCCGCCAGGGACTGGTACGACGAGTTCCTGCGCTACGCCACCGACACCGTCCCCCGGCGCAAGATCGAGGTGGCCTTCCCCGGCTACGGCTGGGACTGGATCAGCGGGGGCACCGGCCATGCGGCCCATGTGACCTGGAAAGAGGCCGAGGCGCTGCGTGAACGGGAGGACGCGGAATACCTCTTCGACGAGGTGTCCGGCACCCCGCACTTCACCTATCGCAAGGACGGTGTGGAGCACGAGGTCTGGTACCAGGACGGCCGCGGTGCCCGTGCGCAGCTGCCGCTGCTGAGGAAGTACGGGGTGCGCGGCACCGGCCTGTGGGCGCTCGGCTTCGAGGACCCGGACTTCTGGTCCGCGCTCCGCGAGGGGTAGCCGGGGGGCGGCCGCGGGGCGGTGTGCCCCGCCCCGCGGTGCGCCGGGGTCTGCGCGAGGGCCGCGATGGAGTGGCGGAGACTGTTCCCTACGGGATACCGACCGCTTAGTATGTCGCTGGCGAGGGGGCCGGCGTGCCCTCCGCCCCACCGCGTATCCAAGGTTTGTGGAGGCACCAGGTGAAGGCATGGCGCGTACACGCGAACGGTGAGCCGCGTGCGGTGATGCGGCTGGAGGAGGTGCCGGACCCGCAGCCGGGGCCGGGGCAGCTGCTGCTGCGGGTGCGGGCCGCCAACGTCAACTTCCCGGACGCCCTGCTGTGCCGCGGCCAGTACCAGGTGCGGCCGCCGCTGCCGTTCACCCCGGGCGTGGAGATCTGCGGCGAGGTGCTCGCCGTGGGGGAGGGCGCGACCGGGGAGACCGGTGCGCGGGTGCTGGCCCAGCCGCCGCTGCCGGACGGCGGCTTCGCCGAACTCGCGGTCGTCGACGCGGCGACGGTACGCCCGGCCCCCGAGGCCCTGGACGACGCCGAGGCCGCCGCGCTGCACATCGGCTACCAGACCGGCTGGTTCGGACTGCACCGCCGGGCCCGGCTCCAGGCGGGCGAGACCCTGCTCGTGCATGCCGCGGCGGGCGGCGTCGGCAGCGCCGCCGTCCAGCTCGGCAAGGCCGCGGGCGCGACGGTCATCGGCGTGGTGGGCGGCCCGGACAAGGCCCGGACCACCCGTGAACTGGGCTGTGATGTCGTCCTCGACCGGCGCTCCGACGACCTCGTCGCCGCCGTGAAGGAAGCCACCGGCGGCCGTGGCGCGGACGTGGTCTACGACCCGGTGGGCGGCGAGGCGTACGCCAAGTCCGTCAAGTGCATCGCCTTCGAGGGCCGGATCGTCGTCGTCGGCTTCGCGGGCGGCGCCATCCCCACCCCGGCGCTCAACCACGCGCTGGTGAAGAACTACGCGATCCTGGGCCTCCATTGGGGCCTGTACAACACCAAGGACCCGGCCGCCGTCGACGCCTGCCACGAGGAGCTCACCAAGCTCGCCGCCCGGGGCGTCATCAAGCCGCTGATCGGCGGACGCGTCCCGCTGGAAGAGGCCGCCGACGCCGTCCAGCGGGTCGCCGACGGTACCTCCGTCGGCCGGCTCGTGGTGGTCCCCGGAGCGGAGGAGGCCCGATGACCGACGCCGACGACCTGCGCCGCCGCACCGCCGAGCTGCTCGCCGAGCACCCTCCCACCCGTCTCCCACCACCACCCCAGACCGAGGGCCCTGCGGGCCCGCACCCCTGGTCTGCCACCGACCGGCTGGAGTTCCTGCGCGCCCGCTTCGACGCCGGGCTCGCCTGGGTCCACTTCCCCCAGGGCCTCGGCGGGCTGGACGCGCCGCGCTCCCTGCAAGCGGTCGTGGACGCGGAGCTGGAGGGCACCGGCGCCCCCGACAACGACCCCGGCCGGATCGGCATCGGCCTGGGCATGGCCGCGCCCACCATCCTGCGCTTCGGCACCGACGAGCAGAAGCAGCGGTTCCTGCGCCCCCTGTGGACCGGCGAGGAGGTGTGGTGCCAGCTGTTCAGCGAGCCCGGGGCCGGCTCCGACCTGGCGGCGCTGGCGACCCGCGCGGTACCGGACAGCGGGGGTGACTGGATCGTCGACGGCCAGAAGGTCTGGACGTCCAGCGCCCATCTGGCCCGCTGGGCGATCCTGATCGCCCGCACCGACCCCGACGTCCCCAAGCACCGCGGCATCACCTACTTCGTGTGCGATATGACCGACCCCGGCGTCGAGGTGCGTCCGCTGCGGCAGATCACCGGCGAGGCCGAGTTCAACGAGGTCTTCCTCACCGGTGTCCGGATCCCCGACGCCCACCGTCTCGGCGCGGTCGGCGAGGGCTGGAAGGTCGCCCAGACCACGCTGATGAACGAGCGGGTCGCCATCGGCGGCGCCCGGATCCCCCGCGAGGGCGGCATGATCGGCGTCGCCGCCGCAGACTGGCGCGCCCGCCCCGAACTGCGCACCCACGACCTGTACCAGCGGCTGCTGAAGCTGTGGGTGGACGCCGAGGTCGCCCGGCTGACCGGCGAGCGGCTGCGCCAGCAGCTGTCCCCCACTCTCAACTCCGTTCGAGCGGGAGGTGCCCCCATGGGCCAGCCGGGCCCCGAGGGCAGCGGCATGAAGCTGGCCTTCGCCCGGCTCGCCCAGGAAATCAGCGGCTGGGAGGTGGAGTTCCTCGCCGAGGAGGGGCTGACCTACGACGACTGGACGATGCGCCGGCCCGACGGCGTCGACTTCACCGGCCGCGAGGCCGGCTACCGCTATCTGCGCGCCAAGGGGAACTCCATCGAAGGGGGCACCTCAGAAGTGCTGCTCAACATCGTCGCCGAGCGTGTGCTGGGGCTGCCGCCCGAGCCGCGCACCGACAAGGACGTCGCGTGGAAGGACCTCCCCCGATGAACGACGGGACCACCCTGCCCGGCGCCGCGCCCGACCCCGACCTCCTCTACTCCGAGGACGAGGACGCGCTGCGCGCCGCCGTACGGTCGCTGCTCGCCGACCGCGCCGATGCGGCCACCGTGCTCGCCGGCCTGGAGTCGGACGTCGCCTACGACACCGGCCTGTGGCACTCCCTCGCCGCGGAGATCGGCACCGCGGGCCTGCTGGTGCCCGAAAAGCTCGGCGGCGCGGGCGCGACCGCCCGGGAAGCCGCCGTGGTGCTGGAGGAGATCGGCCGCGCCGTCGCCCCCGTCCCCTATCTGACCAGCGCGGTCCTCGCGGTGACCGCCCTGCTCGGCTGCGAGCACGGCCGCGGGGACGTCGCCGCGTCGCTCGCCGCGCTCGCCGAGGGCCGCACCGTCGGCGTGCTCGCCGTCCCGCTGCCCACCGCCCCCGGCGGGCTGTCCGGTCCGGCGTCCGTACGGGCCGATGCCGGCGGTGCCCTGACCGGCCGGGTGACCTCGGTCGCCGATGCCGCGGCCGCCGAACTCCTGCTCGTCCCGGCCCAGGGACCCGACGGACCGGCCCTCTACGCGGTGGACCCGTCGGCGGGCGGGGTGCGCACCGACACCGTCACCCCGCTCGACCTCACCCGCCCCCTGGGCCACCTCACCTTCGACGGTGCCCCCGGCCGCCTCCTGGCCACCGGGGACCGCGCCAGCGCCACCGTCGACCGCGCCCTGCTCACCGGCGCCGGACTGCTCGCCTCGGAGCAGCTGGGCGTCGCCGAATGGTGTCTGGCCGAAACCGTGCGGCACACCGCCGAGCGCACCCAGTTCGGCCGCCCCGTCGGCTCGTTCCAGGCGCTCAAGCACCGGATGGCCGCCCTCTGGCTGGACGTGGCCTCGGCCCGCGCCGCCGCCCGTAACGCCGCCGACGCCCTCGCCACCGACAGCCCGGACGCCGCGGTGGCGGTGGCCGTCGCCCAGGCGTACTGCGCGCCGGTGGCGGTACGCGCCGCCGAGGAGTGCGTCCAGCTGCACGGCGGCATC
Organism: Streptomyces sp. NPDC127097; assembly: GCF_042724075.1. Lineage (NCBI taxonomy): Bacteria > Bacillati > Actinomycetota > Actinomycetes > Kitasatosporales > Streptomycetaceae > Streptomyces > Streptomyces sp. NPDC127097. The sequence goes on from NZ_JBHXFI010000020.1 coordinate 93,877, forward strand.
GGCATGACCTGGGAGCACCCGGCGCATCTGTACCTCAAGCGGGCCAAGAGCGATGAGCTCGCCCTCGGGTCGCCGGGGCGGCACCGGGAGGCCCTGGCGGGGCTGGTCGGGATCGCCGCGCCCTGAGGGCCGTGGGTCGTGGGCCGTGGTGGCCGGTGGCCGCCGGTCAGTTGGTGATGGCGAAGGTCCGGCTGAAGCCGCTGACCGCGCCGTCGGCAGTCGCCACCTCCAGGAAGTAGCGCTTGCCGGGCGGCACCCGGGGCAGCGTCACGAGTGCCTCGCCGGCCCGCCCGGCACCGGCCTTGGTCGCGACCAGCGCCACCCGCTCCGACCGGCCCTGGCCGGTCGCCGTCCGCAGCCAGACGTCCACCTCCTCGCCGGTGCTGTTGTTCCAGGTCACCGCGAAACTGCCGTTCGCCTTGTAGTCGACGCCCGGCTCCGGCGCGGTCACCTCGATCCGCCCCGTCGCGGGCGAGGCGAACTCCTCGGGGTCGGCACTGGCGGCGGGGGCGCCGAGGGCGGAGGTGGCGGCCCGCGCGGCCGAGCCCGCATGGCCGGCCGTGGCGGCCATCGCCCGGCCGGCCGCGGGACCACTCTTCCCGGTGTCCGGGCGCGACGGCGCCAGCGAGATCACCAGCATGCAGCCGACGGCGGTGGTGGCGACGGCGACGGCCAGAGTGGTGGCCATCGAGGTGGCCCTGCACATCGTCTCCTCGTTTCCTCGGGGGAGGGGCGAGCCGAACATCCCCGGCACTCCGAGCATCAAAAACGACGCGCTGAGCGATCACCTGGATGGACAGTTCCGGCGCGACAGCCCCCTGGACAGGAGGGAGAATCCACCGCTCGGGACGGAATTGATCCCGGCTCCGGTGATGTCCTGAAAGTGCGGTTCGGGTAGCGTCGAACACATGAAGACCGCAACTCGTCGTGCGCTGATCGGACCAGTCCTCCTGCTGGTGGCCGCGCTGCTGGCGGTGGCCGCCGCGATGGCACCGGGGGCCCGTGCCGCCGGGGGGCTGGACCAGGCCGCGGCGGCCCTGGAGAAGGGCCCGGTCTACGTCGATCCCCGCGCCACGGACCAGTTCTCCCGTGCCCAGGCGGACGCGCTGGCGAAGAAAATCAAGGACGCGGACAAGCCGATCTTCGTCGCCGTGCTGCCACGGGCCGCCGAGTACCAGCCCGGCACCCTGCTGCGGGACCTGCGCACCAAGGTCGGCATCAGCGGCGTCTACGCCGTCGAGCTCGGCAACGGCTTCAACGCCGGCGCCGACCCGCGGGTGATGACGCGCGACTCGGTGCAGAACCTCGTCGGATCGGTCAAGAGCTCCGACTACCCGACGGTCAACGAACGGCTGAACAGCTTCGTCGACACGGCCGCACGGTCGGCACACGGCCAGGCCCCCGCCTCCTGGGGCGGCTCCGGCGGCAGCGGCTTCGACACCGGCACGGCGATCGGGCTCGGGGTCCTGGTGGCCGTCGGAGGCGGCGGCGCGTACGCGATCGCCCGCCGCAACCGCAGAAGGCGGATCGAGGCGGAGCGGGCCGCGCTGGAGGATCTGCGGGTCGTCGTCGACGAGGACATCACCGCCTTCGGCGAGGAACTGGACCGGCTCGACTTCAACCCCGCTGAGCCCGGCGCCGATGACGCGATGCGCGCGGACTACAGCCATGCGCTGGACTCCTACGAGACCGCCAAGTCGGCGATGGCGTCGGCCCAGCACCCCGGCGACGTCCAGGCGGTGACCCAGGCGCTGGAGGACGGCCGGTTCTCGCTGGCCACCCTCGCCGCACGACGGGAGGGCGAGCCGCTGCCCGAGCGCCGGCTGCCCTGCTTCTTCGATCCACGGCACGGTCCGTCCGTCGTGGACGTCCGGTGGGCCCCGGAGGGCGGTGCCGAGCGCACCGTGCCGGTCTGTGCCGCGGACAAGAGCCGGATGGACGACGGGCGGGAGCCACTGGCCCGCACGGTCAGGACCGCGCACGGCGACCGCCCCTACTGGGACGCGGGCCCGGCCTACGGCCCCTGGGCGGGCGGCTACTTCGGCGGCGGCCTGCTGCCCGGCCTCCTGGTGGGCACGCTGCTCGGCAACATGATGATGTCGTCCGCCGCCTACGGCGCCGACTTCGGCGGTGCGGGCGCCGACGGCGGTGACTACTCCGGCTCGGACTTCAACAGCGACGACTTCGGCGGCGGCTTCGGCGACGGCGGGGGCTTCGGCGACGGCGGGGGCTTCGGTGGCGGCGGCTTCGACGGCGGAGGCTTCTGAGGGCTCAGCGCCCCTGACCCCGCCCGGGGCGGCCGGCGCCCTTCGGCCGGCCCGGAGCCCTCAGCACCCCTCGGCCCGCCCCGCCCGCTTGACGCCGAGGAAGCGCCCGTAGCGCGGCCGCGCCGCGAAGTCCGCATAGCGCCAAACGGCGGGCCGGCCGGCCTCCCGGCACAGATGCAGGACCTGGTCGGGGCCCAGGTGCACGCCCACGTGCGCGCCGTAGCCCGGCGGCCGGCCCGCCGCCGGACCGCCGTCGAACAGCACCAGATCCAGCGGCCGCGGACGGTCCACCCGGTGGGTCGCCCGTTCGTCGGCCCAGAGTTCCGCCGAGCGCAACGGCGGTATCAGCAGGCCGAAGTGGCGCAGCACGGCGTAGGCGTAGCGCTGGCAGTTCGCGCCCCCGGCCAGGTCGTCGAAGGGGCCCGGGGCCCGGAGGCCGGGGGCACCGGCCGCCCCGTCCGCCGCGCATGACGGGCATTCAGGTGTCGTCGCTCCCGGATGGCGGGCACCCGAGTAGGTCACATTGCGCAGCGCCTCGGGAAGCTGCCGGAACGCCACCGCGCCGTGGACGGTGGGGACTTGACGGCCGGATTCACGGAACACCCGGACATGATGCCGGGGACCGCCCGCATGCCGCACGCCGCGGTGTCGAGCACGCTCACCCCATCGGATCCGACGTGCACTCGACACCGCGAGGAGACCCCCGATGGAACGCCGCTTTCACAAGGCAGCCCTCTGGGGCGTGGCCGCCGCCGCCGTCGTGGCGGCGGCCGGCCCGTTCAGCCCGGCGCACGGCGTGCCCCGGCCCCACCCCTCGCCCCAGCCCACACCGCGCGGCATGCTCGACGCGATGCGCCGGGACCTCGGGCTGAACGCGGTGCAGGTGCGGACCCGGCTCGCGCAGGAGACCGATGCGCACCGTGCCGCGGCGGCGGTGCGCCGGACGCTGAGCAGCCCGCCCGCCGGGATGTGGTTCGACAGGACCACCGGCAAACTCGTCGTCGCGGTCACCGGCGCCGCCGACGCCCAGCGGGTGCGCGCCGCCGGGGCGGTCCCCAAGACGGTGCCGCACAGCCGCACCGCGCTCACGACCCTGGTGGGGCAGATCACCGACCGGGCCGGCGACGGGGTGCCCGGTGTCACCGGCTGGGGCGTCGACGAGCGCGCCAATGGTGTGGTGGTCCGCATGGACCGCACCCGGCACACCGCCCGGACCGTCGCCTTCGAGACGTCCGTCCGCGCGCTGGGGGCCCGGTCGCGGATCCCCGTCACCGTCGAGCGCAGCGACCAGACGCCGCGTCAGCAGGGCGGCACGGTGGTGGGCGGTGAGCGCTGGATGCCCGGCAGCGAGGGCATCTGTTCCATCGGCTTCTCGGTGACCGGACCGGGCGGTTTCCAGGGCTTTCTGACGGCCGGTCACTGCACGCTCACCCCCGATCAGGCCGCGTTCGGCAAGGACGGCAGCCGGATGGGGACCTCCAACCCCGGCGGCGGGCACAGCGTCAACGACCGGGAGGGGGACTTCGGGCTGGTCGAGGTCGACCGGCCGGACTGGACGGTCAGCGCGGACGTGGCCGGGCAGGGCGGTACGCCGGTCACCGTCACCGGTGCGCAGGAGGGCCTGGCCGGTATGTCGCTGTGCCACTCCGGTCAGAGCAGCGGCTGGCACTGCGGGGAGATCACCCGGGTCGACCAGACCGTGGACTACGGCAACACGGTCATCGAGGGCCTGTCGTTCACCAACGCCTGCTCGGCGCCCGGCGATTCGGGCGGTTCCTATGTCACCCAGCCCAGCGCTCCGAAGGCCCTGGGCGTGCACTCGGGCGGCGGCGCCGCCGGCTGCGGGACCTTCGGCGGTGCCACCCTCACCATCTTCCAGCCGGTGGGCGAGATCCTGGACAGGTGGAACCTGCGGCTGAAGACGGGCAGCCCCTGACCCGCCCGCCGTTGACGCGCCCGCCCCTGCCGCCACCGCCTCCCCGGCCGCCGCACACCGGGCCGGGGACCGGCCCCGGGGAAGGCCCCCGGCCCCTTGACCACCACACCTACGATGTGAAGCCAGTGGCCAATGAGGCACCGGGGGCCCATGTGGCGGACCGGCGCCGAGGGGGGAACGGGAGAGCGCGCATGGCAGAAGCAGCGGAGCCGGCAGCCGGTACGGACACGGCGGAGCCGTTCGCCGTCGGGATCACGGTGCGCGGCTATGAGACGGACACCCAGGGCCATCTCAACCAGAGCGTCTACCTTCAGTACGCCGAGCACGCGCGCTGGTCGCTGCTCCAGGCGAGCGGCATCCGCCAGAGCACCATGGTGGACCGCCGGGTCGGCCCGGTGACCGTCGAGACCACCATCCGCTATCGGCGGGAGCTGCGGGCCGGTGACGAGGTCGAGGTCAGCTGTGCGTTCGTCTGGGGCGAGGGCAAGACCTTCCGGATCGAGCAGACCGTCCGCACGACGGACGGCACGGTGGCCGCCGAGGTGAGCGCCGTCTGCGGGCTGCTCGACCTCACCGAGCGCAAGCTGCTCCAGGACCCGCGGGCGGCCTTCCGTGACCTGGCCGACAAGCCCGCGCTGCTGGGCCTCGCCGACGCCTGACGAGGGCGGTCCGCGGCGCCGCGCCCGCTCGGTACGGCCGCAGCGGGCCGGGCCGCCGACACGAAAGGGTGAACCCGTTCATCCATTGCGATGCCTGGAGGTCACGGCGGGCAGCGGGCTGATCCACGTTTGAGCCGTCGGGGGGCGCCACACCAGCCCAGCGAAAGGCTCCTCGATGGACACCCAGATAGTCCAGGTCAAGATCCATCCCGCCATCGGCATAGCCCGGGTCGGCAACAGCGACAAACCGCCCTTCATCGGCCCGGAATCCCCGGACCAGCCGCCGCTGCCGCCCGGCTCGTACAAGGACAGCTCGGGGAAGGTCCTCCGGCAGGCCGCCCGGTTCCGGGTCTACGGCTACAACCAGGCCGGGGAAGCCGTCCGGGAACTCAAGCTGGGCGAGGCGGGGGTGACCGAGATCAAGTGGTCGGTGCACCTGGCCAACAAGAAGGCCGCCTGGTACCAGTTCCATCTCGCGCTCGACATCGATGAGGCCGGCGGTCTTCAGGAGACCCAGCTGCGCCGCCGGAACTTCGACGTCCGGGGAGCCGACCGGAAGAAACTCGTCATCGACGCCGGCCGCAAGGAGATCCGCGCCTCCCTGCACGAGAACGCCGCCCTCGCCGGGAAGATCATGAACCGGGCGGTCCCCCTGGGATCGATCACCACCCAGACCGACGGCCGGCTGCTGGTCGTCGGCGGCGTCGGCAAGTCGGCCTCCTACGCCACTCCGGAGAAGCCGATCTCCGGTGTCGCCAACAACGACACCTGGTACGACGACGTGTCCGACGGCCCGGTCACGGCGGAGGTCACCATCGAGGGCGTCACCAAGCGCGCGAGCCCGGCCTGGGCCGTGGTCGCCCCACCGCACTTCGCGCCCGGTGTGAAGACCGTCCGCACCCTCTACGACGTGCTGTACGACGTGTTCGTCACCGAGCACACGCTGCCCGCCGTGCAGCAGATCTCGTACCCGGACCACATCGAACCGATGCTGGACCGGTTCTGCCAGCTCCAGTGGGTCAACCATGGCTTCGCCACCCAGTTCGGCCGGTCCGGCCCGTACGACTTCCGCGACCCGGCGCTGCGCAAGCGGCTCGCCGACCCGGGCGAGGCCAGCCGGGAACTCCGCCGGCAGATCTATGTCCAGATGCGTGACTACTGCCGGGACGGGACCTCCCCCCTGCCCTGGCCCTGGCTCTACGGCGACGCCATGGCCAGCGGCAAACCCACCTCCGTCCGGCAGCACATCAAGATCTCCGGTGAGCAGGACCGGATGCTGGCCCAATGGGCCGACGGCCACTTCACCACCGGCCCGCCCCGTACGGGCCACCCGGACGTGGACACGGCGCCGGTCGCCGCGCAGCCGGGTCTGCTGGACCGGGGCGCCCTGGAGAACTGTGCCGCCGACGCCTTCCACCCGGGCTGCGAGGTCACCTGGCCGATGCGGCACAAGACCATGTACTCCGAGCCCTTCCGCATCCTGCACCGCACCCCGGAGAACCCGGAACCCGACTACGGAGACGCGCTCAGCGTCCAGGAGGCCCTGGGCAAGAACGGCCCGCTGCACGCGCAGGGGCCGGGCGACCTCACCCGCTGGATGGCCGCCCCCTGGCAGTGCGACGCCGCGAGCTGCCGCTCCGGATACCAGGTACGGTCCGGGCTCGGCCCCCGCTACAGCCCCTACCTGCCGACCTTCTGGCCCGCCCAGGTGCCCAACCATGTGCTCAAGCAGTCCGACTTCGCGACCGTCAACACCCCGCCGAGCGGCTCCGACGACAGCGTCAGGGAGAGGGCCTTCGAGAACCGGGCGGTCTGGCTGCGCGGCCTGAAGGGCACCGACTTCAACAAGCAGCGCCGGCAGATGATCGACGACTGGTACAAGTTCGGCATCGTCGAGACGCATGAATACACCGTGGGCGACGGCAAGTTCCCGCAGCACATCCAGGTGGAGTCCGAGCCGGGCTATCCGCCGGCCCTCGACCACGCCAACCTCGTGAACATCCAGGTGCCCGAGGCGGGCGCGCCCCAACTGGCGGGTGTGGCCGACGCCTGGACCGGCGAGGTACCGGCCGAGACCGTCGAGGCCATGCTCGTCCAACAGGCCATCCAGGAAGTCGTGGAGGCGACCGGCCGGGACGAGACGGAGATCGCCGCCGGATACCTGGAGAAGCTCGATCCCCTCCACGGCACCCCGTGACCCCCGCCCCCGCCTACGACGTCGTGGTCGCGGGCGGTGGCCCGGCCGGCTGTGCCGCCGCGCTCACCCTCGTCCACGCCGGCCGGACGGTCCTGCTGGCCGACGCCGGCACCGGGCCGCCCAAGGCCGGTGAGGCGCTGGTGTCCATGGGCCGGCTGCTGCTCGCCGACCTCGGCGTCGCCGAACCGGTCCTGGGCAGCGGCCATCTGCCCTGCCACGGCAACCTGTCCGCCTGGGGTTCGCCGGAACTGCACGCCGTGGACTTCCTCCACGACCCCTACGGCCACGGCTGGCACCTTGACCGCCCGCTCTTCGACCGCCGGCTGCGCGCCGCCGCCGGTGCGGCGGGCGCCGAGGTCGCCGAGCACACCGCCGTACGGAGCCCCTCCCGGCAGTCGGACGGCACCTGGCGGCTCGCCCTGCGCGACCGGGCCGGCCGGGCCGGGGACCGTACGGTGCGCTGCCGCTGGGTGGTGGACGCCACCGGGCGCGGCGCCGCGATCGCCGTCCGCTCCGGCGCCCGGCGGCGCACCGGCGACCAGCTGACCGCCCTCCACCTCACCCTCGATCCGGCCCCGCAGGCCCCCCTCGACGGCCGTTCGCTGGTCGAGTCCGACCAGGACGGCTGGTGGTACACCGCGCTGCTGCCCTCCCGGCAGCGGCTGGTCGCCTACTTCACCGACCCCGACCTGCCCGTCGCCGCCGGGCGCGGTGCCGAGCGGTTCCGCCAACGGCTGCTGGCCACCCGGCACATCTCCCGCCAGGTCCGCCCGCACGGGCTCACCACCCTGCGCCCGCCCCGCCGGGCCGCCGCCCACAGCGCACATCTGGACCGGGTGCACGGCGACGGCTGGACGGCCGCCGGGGACGCGGCGGCCGCCTTCGACCCGCTCAGCTCCCAGGGCATCCTCACCGCCCTCTACACCGGGCTGAGCGCGGGCCGGGCGGTCGACGCCCGGCTGCACGGCGAGCGGGGGGCCCTGGCCGACTACGCGGCCAAGGTCAGCACCGCCCGTACCGCCTACCTGCACGGCCACCGCGCCGTGCACGCGCAGGAAACCCGCTGGCCCGACCGGCCCTTCTGGTCCCGGCGGCAGCGGAGCTTCCACCACAACCCCCCACCCACGAAAGGCGAGACCCCCTCATGACCCCCACCCCCGCATCCGACTCCACGCACGCCCACGAGCACATCCACCGCTTCCTGCTGCTGGGCAAGAAGAACCTGTTCTTCTACCACCTGGCGCTGTACAACCCCCAGTCCGGCCACAACTTCCAGGCGGTCTTCGACTTCTCCATCAAGGACAACGGCGAGCTGCGGGACATGTACCTGAAGGATCTGGCGCAGCACGAGAACGAGCGGGTCTTCTACTCCCTGCGCTGCCCGCACCACTTCGAACTCCCCGAGCTCCAGCAGGGCAAGGAGTTCGGGGTCCATCTGGAGCGGGTCGTCGTGAAGCCGGACGGCAGCCGCGACTTCCAGCAGATGACCACGGCCGAGACCATGGTGGACTGCAAGCCGGAAAACGTGCTCTCCTTCCGCAAGCTGGGCAATCTGCCCTACCCCGAATACCTCACCTACCTGGTGTTCGGCGCAGGCGACGAGATCCACCTGGCCCACCAGCTCGCGGAGCGCCCCAACTGGGACGAGGCCATCACCGTCGCCGCCGCGCAGCCGGTCGACCCGGCGCTGCTGAAGAAGGTCCCGACCCTCGTCATCGACTCGATCAGGGACGCCCACGACAAGCTGATCGAGAGCCCGCTGAAGAAGGGGCAGCAGTACCAGGGCAAGATCGACGGGTCCGGTCCGGCCGTCGACTTCACCGTCGGCCGCCAGGGCTGGTGGAACCACACCAGCCTCAACGGCTGAGCCACCGCAGCCCGTTGCCGGCCCGGCCGGGCCCGGTCCGCGACACCGCCGCGGACCGGTCCGGCCGGGCCGTGCCTCACGCCTGCCGCGTCGGGAGCACGATCGCCTGGCGCAGGTTCACATGGCGGGCGCGGCTCGTCGTGTAGGCGATCAGGTCCGCGATGTCGTCCGCCGCCAGAGCGGTCAGCGCGTCGAACATGCCGCCCAGCTGACCGGCCAGTTCCGCGTTGTCGATGTGGTCACCCAACTCGGTGTCCGTGAGACCCGGCTCGATATTGGTGACGCGGACATCGCGCGGGCCCAGCTCCGTGCGCAGCGACTGCGAGAGGTACGTCAGCGCGGCCTTCGTCGCGCCGTACACCGCGTAGTGGGGGAACGCGATGTGCGCGCCGATCGAGGAGATGTTCACCAGGTCCGCGGTCCGGCCCGCCTCCGCCACCGCGATCAGGTCCGGGGTGAACGCGCGGAGCACCCGCAGCGCGCCGGCCACATTGGTGTCCAGCATGCGCTGCCACTCGTCGGCGCGGCCGTCGGTGACCGGGTTCGGCAGCATCACGCCCGCCGCGTTGACCACCAGGTCGACCTGACCGTAGGCGCGGTGCACCCGCTCGGCCGCCGCGTCCACGGAGGCGGCGTCGGTGACATCGGCGGCGACCGCCAGGGCCTGTCCGCCGGTCTTCCCGATCGTGGCGGCCAGCTCCGTCAGCCGCTCGGCCCGGCGGGCGAGCAGCGCCACCCGCACACCGTGCGAGGCGAGCAGCCGGGCGGTGGCCTCGCCCATACCGCTGGCGGCTCCGGTGACGACAGCGGTGCGGCCGGCGAGGGTCTCGTACGACATGGGGAACTCCTGGACTGGTGGTGAGCGCCGCCGGGCGTCTCCCGGGGCGATCACCACCCTGCGCCCGGCCACCGCACTTACCCAGGGCTGCCGTTTTCCTGGGTCCGGCAGTACCAGGATGGGAGCGCCGACACCTCCTAGGATCAGCGCATGGACATATCCCTGACGGGGGAACCCGGCGACTTCCTGCGTTCCCGGCGCGCCCGCATCCGGCCCGAGGAGGTCGGGCTGCCGGGGCACGGCCGACGGCGGGTGCCGGGCCTGCGCCGCGAGGAGGTCGCCCAACTGGCGGGCGTCAGCGTCGACTACTACATCCGCCTCGAACAGGGCCGCGGCCCCTCCGTCTCGGACGCCGTACTCGACGCCATCGGGCGCGTCCTGCGCCTCGACGACACCGAGCAGCAGTATCTGCGCACGGTGGCCAGGCCCACCGCCCGCCGCGGCGCCGCCGCCGCTCCCGCGCCCCAAAGAGTCCGCCCCGGTCTGCGCCTCCTCCTGGACACCATGGAGAAGACACCCGCGTTCGTGCTCGGCCGCCGGATGGATGTGCTCGCGTGGAACGCGCTGGGCGACGCCGTCGCCGGCTTCGCACAGATGCCGGCCGGGGAGCGCAACATGCCGCGCCAGGTGTTCCTCAACCCCCAGGCACCCGAGCTCTATCCGGACTGGCCCGCTGTGGCCGCCGAGACGGTCGCCTATCTGCGCCTGGACGCGGGCAACCATCCACGGGACAGACAGCTGGCGACCCTGGTGGGCGAACTCTCGCTGGGCAGCGCGGACTTCCGCCGGCTGTGGGCGGACCACCAGGTCAAGGAGAAGACGTACGGGGCGAAGCGGATGCGGCACCCCGTGGTGGGTGAACTCACCCTGCCGTACGAGACGTTGACGGTGCCCGGGGAGCCGGACCAGATGCTGGTGGTCTACACGCCCGAACCGGGTTCCCGTACGGCGGACCGCCTGGCCCTCCTGGCCAGCTGGGCGGCGAGCCCGGCGGGCTGAGGGACGGCGCCGTACGGGAAGACCGGTTCCGTGCCGGGGCGACCGCCCGCACCGCACGCCGACCCGGGTCAGCGGCCCCGCCCCGGCACCACCATGACCTCGGTGCCGGCCGCCCGCACGGCCCGGACCTGCTCCGCCGCCAGCCCGTCGTCGACGATCAGCAGATCGAAGTCGGTCAGCGGGGCCAGGGCGTAGAGGCCGCCCTTGGTGAACTTGGTGTGGTCGGCGACCAGTACCCGGCGGCCGGCGCTCTCCATCATGGCCCGCTTGACCTGCACGGTCTCCGGTGAGGTGTGGTAGCAGCGGCCGTTGGTGACGGCCGTGGTGGACAGGAACAGCACATCGGCGCGGAAGGCCCGGACCGCCTCCGCGGTGTGCGGGCCCATGAAGGCGTCATACGCCGGGAAGTACGCGCCGCCCGGCGTGATCAGGGAGATGCCGGGCTCCTTGGCGAGCGTGGTCAGGGCCGGCAGCGAGTTGGTGATCACCGTCAGTGGGGTGTGCCCGGTGAGCTGGTGCGCCAGCAGCAGACAGGTCGTGCTGTCGTCGAGCAGCACCGTCTGCCCGGGGACCAGCAGCGTGGCGGCGGCCCGTGCGAGCTGCTGCTTGGTCTGCGCCATGGTGGCCATCCGCTCCGCGACACTGCCGTGGAACTGCGCCGACGGCAGCCCCGTCGCACCGCCGCGCACCTTGCGCAGCCACCCCTGCGTCTGAAGGGCGTCCAGATCGCGGTGGGCGGTCATCAGGCTGATGCCGAACTCGTCGGCGAGGTCCGCGGTGCGCACGAACCCGCGGGCGATGACGGTGTCCCGCATACGGCGCCGCCGGTCCTCCTGCGCCTCGACCCGGTCCATCGCTCCGCTCCCTCCGGTCCCGGTTGTGCGTGCGGTGAGCCGGTGCGGCCCACACCGTTCACGGGCTCCGCCGTGTGACGACGCCGCGTTATGTTCGCACGGATTTCACATGGCGCGCGCGGCCGCGGGGGCCGCCACATGCGGCTCCGGTACGACACAACATGGCAGGTCGCGGGCCCGATGCGAAGATTCCGGCGGCCATTGACGCCTGTTTCCGCCCGGCGGTTCCATCACTGCGTCCACCCTCCTGCCCCGCCGCCGCAGAAAGGGAGAATCAATGAAGAATTCTCCTCCGGGTTCGCTGATCACACGCCTGGGCATCCCGCCGACGCTCGCCTGGGGATACCTCGGACTCCTCCTCTTCATGATCGGAGACGGGGTCGAGTCCGGCTATCTCTCGCCCTACCTCCTCGACCAGGGCTTCTCCGAATCCCGGGTCGCGCTGCTGTTCACCGTCTACGGCGTCGCCGCCGGGATCGCCGCCTGGCTCTCCGGGGTGCTGTCCGACCTGTGGGGGCCGCGCCGCGTCATGTGGGCCGGCCTGGCCGTCTGGGCCGTCTTCCAGTTGCTCTTCCTCCTCGCCGCCATCCCGCTGACCAGCTATCCGCTGATGATGCTGGCCTACGGGCTGCGCGGCCTGGGATATCCGCTGTTCGCCTACGGGTTCCTCGTCTGGATCGCCGGAGTGGCCCCGCGCGCCCGGCTCGGCACGGCCATGGGCTGGTTCTGGTTCGCCTTCACCGGCGGGCTGCCCACCCTCGGCTCGCTGGTGGCCGGCGGGCTCATCCCGCACATCGGCGCCTACGCCACCCTGTGGGCCGCGCTGGTGCTGGTGGCCGCGGGCGGACTGATCGCCCTGCTGCTGGTCCGTGACGACCGGGGGGTGCGCCGGGCCCCCGGCGCGGGGGAGGGCCCGATGGCCACCCTGCTCGGCAGCATCACGGTCCTGTGGCGCAACCCCCGGGTCGGGGTCGGCTCGGTCGTCCGGGTGATCAACACGGCCTCGCAGTTCGGCTTCTTCGTCATCCTGCCGATCCACTTCACCAGGACGGTCGGCTTCAGCCTCACCCAGTGGCTGCATCTGCTCAGCGCGATGTTCGCGACCAATATCTTCGCCAACCTGCTGTTCGGCGTGGTCGGTGACCGGCTCGGCTGGCGCCGCACCATCGCCTGGTTCGGCGGCGCCGGCTGCACGCTCAGCACGCTGCTGCTCTTCTACGTCCCGGACGCGGTGGGCGCGAACTTCCCGCTCGCCCTCCTGGTCGCCGCGTTCTACGGGGCTACGCTGGCAGGTTATGTACCGCTGTCGGCGCTGGTGCCCACCCTGGAGCCGAAGCACCAGGGCCAGGCCCTGGCCGCCCTCAACCTGGGCGCGGGGGCCAGCACCTTCGTCGGCCCCGCCGTCGTCGCCGTCTTCGTCGGACCGCTCGGCGTCGAAGGGGTGGTCTGGATCTTCGCGGGGATGTATGCGGTGAGCTGCCTGCTCGCCCACTTCCTGAAGCTGCCGGCCGCGCCCGGTACGGCCGACGGCGCCGAGGCCGGCGCCCGGCGCGGCGACGCCCCGGACGGCACCGCGTCCACCGCCGCCCCGTCACCGGCGTGAGAGGACCCCACTGATGTCCGTACTGACCATCGACGTCGGCACCACGGTGATCAAGTCCGTCGTCTTCGACGACCAGGGCACCGAGATCGCCGTCGCCCGCCGGGCCACCGAGGTCCTGCGCCCGCACCCCGGCTGGGCGGAACAGGACATGGACGCCGTCTGGCACGCCGTCGTGCACACCGTCCGCACGGTCCTCGACGGGCTGACCGACCCGGTGTGGCTGGTGTCCTTCACCGCCCAGGGCGACGGTGCCTGGCTCGTCGACGACCGCGGCCGCCCCACCGGACCCGCCATCCTGTGGTCCGACGGCCGCGCCGGGGACCTGCTCACCCGCTGGCAACGGGACGGCGTCCTGGAGGCCGCCTTCCGCCGCAACGGCTCGCTGACCTGCGCCGGGATGCCCAACGCCCTCTTCAGCTGGCTCGCCGCCCACGACCCGGACCGGCTGGCCCGCTCCGCCACCTCGCTCACCGCCGCCGGCTGGCTCTTCCTGCGCTTCACCGGCGTCCGGGCGAGCGATGAGTCCGATGCCTCCGCCCCGTTCCTCGACCACACCACCGGCGACTACGACCCCGCCATCATCGAGCTGTTCGGCCTCGGTGCCTGCGAACGGCTGCTGCCCACCGTCCTCGGGGAGTCGCAGCGGATCGCCGAAATCACCACCGGGGCCGCGGCGGAGCTGGGCCTCCCGGCGGGCCTGCCGGTCGTGATGTCCCCGTACGACATCGCCGCCACCGCCCGCGGCGTCGGCGTCGTCAACCCCGGCCAGGCATGCAGCATCCTGGGCACCACGCTGTGCACCGAGATCGTCCGCACCGGCATCGACACCGGCGGCGAACCGTCCGGCATCCATATCGCCTACCGCGGCCGGGAACGGGTGCTGCGGGCCTTCCCGACGCTCAACGGCGCAGAGGTGCTGAGCTGGGCGGCCCGGCTGCTGCATCTGCCCGGACCGCCGGAACTGGCGCAGCTGGCCTTCGAGTCGGAGCCGGGCGCCCGCGGGCTGATGTTCCTGCCGTATCTCTCCCCGGCCGGCGAGCGCGCCCCCTTCCTCGACACCGGCGCCCGCGGCTCCTTCTGGGGCCTGTCCCTGGAGCACACGCCCGCCGATCTGGCGCGCGCCGTCTTCGACGGGCTCTCGCTGGTCCTGCGGGACTCACTGGCCGCCGCCCGCACCGACATCAGCGAGCTGCGGCTGTGCGGCGGCGGCGCCAACAGCGACGCCTGGTGCGCCCTGATCGCCGATGCCACCGGGGTGCCCACCGCCCGCTCCGGCGACACCGAACTCGGCGCCAAGGGCGCCTTCCTCACCGGCCTGGTCCGCACCGGCGCCGAGACCAGCATGCACAGCGCGGCCGCCAAGTACGTCCGGATGCAGCGGAGTTGGCAGCCCGAGCCGGAGCGTGCGGAGTTCTATGCCGGGCTCTACGAAGACTTCCTCGACTGGCGGACGCGCGCCCGGGAGGCGGGCTGGCGCGGCGGCGCCGTCTGGCGGGGGAGCGCCGGCCGCCCCGCCGAGGCCCCCGGCCGGCCGACCGAGGCCCCCGGCAGCACCGCCACCACCCCTGGAGGACCCCGTGTCTGACCCGCGCCACACCGGCGCCGCCCCCGCCCTCGACGGCATCTGGCTCGGCCTCGACCTCGGCACCCAGAGCGCGCGCTGTGTCGCCGTCGACGGCACCGGACAGGTCCTGGCCACCGCCGCCCGCCCGCTGACCGGCCGGCGCGACGGCAACCGCCATGAGCAGGACCCCGAGGAGTGGTGGCGCGCCCTCGGCGCCGCCTGCCGGGAGGCCCTGGACGGCCTCGACACCCACCGCATCCGCGGTCTGGCCATCGACGGGACCTCCGGCACGATCCTGCTCGCCGACCACCGCGGCACCCCGCGCACCCCCGGCCTGATGTACGACGACGGGCGGGCCGCCGCACCGGCCGCCGCGGTCAACGCCGCCGGGGAGCAGGTCTGGCAGGAGCTGGGCTACCGCAGCATGCAGCCGTCCTGGGCGCTGCCCAAGCTCGTCGCGCTGCTGGAGGACGACCCCGGGCTCCGCACCGGCTCCCGGCTGCTGCACCAAGTCGACCTGATCTCCTGGCGGCTGGCCGGCCGGCAGCTCGCGAGCGACGCCAGCCACGCCCTCAAGACCGGCTACCACCTCGTCGAGGAGCGCTGGCCGCACGAGGTGATGGCCGAACTCGGCGTGCCCGAGGGGATGTTGCCCGAGGTCGTCCGCCCCGGCAGCCCGCTCGGCACGGTCTGCGCCGCGGCCGCCGAGGCCACCGGCATCCCCGAAGGGACCACCATCGTCGCGGGGATGACCGACGGCTGCGCCGCCCAGATCGGCGCCGGAGCGCTCGCGCCGGGCGCCTGGAACTCGGTGCTCGGCACCACCCTCGTCCTCAAGGGCAGCAGCCCGCACCTGGTCCGCGACCCGGCGGGCGTCGTCTACTGCCACCGCGGACCCGGCGGGACCTGGCTGCCGGGCGGCGCCTCCAGCAGCGGCGCGGGCGTCCTCTCCCAGCGCTTCCCCGGCGCGGACCTGGACGCCCTCACCACACAGGCCGCCGCCCTGGACCCGGACGCGGTCGCCTACCCGCTCGTCGCCGGCGGCGGCGAACGCTTCCCCTTCCGCGCCCCCGGAGCCACACCCTTCCTCCTCGGCCACGCCCCCACCCCCGCCGCCGAGTTCCACGCCTGCCTCCTCGGCGTCGCCTGCCTGGAACGGCTCTGCTTCGACTACCTCGACCAGCTCGGCGCGCCGGTCGACGGACCGCTCACCCTCACCGGCGGCGGCGCCCGCAACGCCTACTGGTGCCAACTGCGCGCCGACGTCCTCGGCCGCCCCGTACGGCTGCCCCAACAGGCCGAGGGCGCCGTCGGCATGGCCGTACTCGCCGCCACCTCCTCCGGCACCGGCCTCCAGGAAGCCGCCGCCGCCATGGTCCGCACCGCCCGGGAGATCGCCCCGAGACCGGACCGCACCGCCCGCTACCTCCCCGTCCATCTCCGCTTCATCGACGAACTCACCCGCCGTGGCTGGCTCGGCCGGACCGTGGCCGACCACGCCCGCAGGAGGGCAGCACCGTGACCGACTTCATCCTCGTACGCCATGGCGAAACCGTCTGGCACGCGGAGAACCGCTACGCAGGCCGCACCGACGTGCCGCTGACCGACCACGGCCGCGAGCAGGCCGCCGCCCTCGCCACCTGGGCCGCCACCGCCGGACTGACCGCCGTCTGGAGCTCACCGCTCTCCCGCGCCCGGCTCACCGCGGCCCCCGCCGCCGCGGCCTGCGGTCTGACCGCCCAGGTCGACGAGCGGCTCTACGAGCTCGACTTCGGCCAGGGCGAGGGCCTGACCAGGGACGAGATGCACCGGCGCTTCCCGGAACGGCTGGCCGCCTTCCTCGCCGACCCGGTCGCACACCATCTGCCCGACGGCGAAGATCCGCGCCGGGCCGCCGAGCGCGCCGCCGACTGCCTCGCCGATCTCGCCCGCGCACAGCCGCACGGCCGGATCCTGCTCGTCGCGCACTCCACGCTCGTCCGGGTCCTGCTCTGCCATCTGCTGGGCATCCCGCTCGCCGACTACCGCCGGGTCTTCCCCCGGCTGGACAACGGCGCCCGCACCGAGCTCCGCATCGAGAACGGGCAGACCGCGCTGCTCAGCTTCAACGCCCCGGCCGCGGCCCGGACTGCCGCCCTCCACTGACCCGCCCGCCCCGCACCCGCCCTCAGGAGCAGCCCCGCATGAGCACCACCGTCCTCGCCGCCGGCAACCACTTCATCCGCCCGGAGCTGTTCACCCGGGCCGTGCGGGCGGCCGCCGGGGACACCCCGCTGGACGTACGCGAGATCCAATTCGACTGGCCGCACACCCCGTTCGGGCCGGTGGCCGAGGTCATCGAGGCCAGCGGCAGCGAGGACGAGATGATCGAGGCCCTCCGCGGTGCCGAGATCTGTGTCACCGAGCACGGCCCGCTCACCGAGCGGATCCTCGCCCACTGCCCCGAGCTGAAGCTGTTCTGCACCAGCCGCGGCGGCCCGGTCAACGCCAACGTCGACGCCGCCACCCGGCACGGCGTCGCGGTCTGTTACGCCCCCGGCCGGAACGCCACCGCCACCGCGGAACACACCCTCACCCTGCTGCTGGCCGCCGCCCGCGGGGTCGGCGATACCCACACCGACCTCCGCCGGGGCGTCTGGCGCGGCGACTACTACGACTACGACCACTGCGGCATCGAGATCGACGGCGCCACCGTCGGCCTGATCGGCTTCGGCGCCATCGGCAGCCGGGTCGCCAAGGTCCTCGCCGCCATGGGCGCCCAGGTCCTCGTCCACGACCCCTACGTCCGCCCCGAGGCACTGGCCGGCCTCGCCGAACAGGTCTCCCTCGACGAGCTGCTGACCCGCTCCCGCATCGTCTCCCTGCACGCCCGGGTCACCGAGGAGACCACCGGCATGATCGGACGCCGGGAGATCGCCGCGATGCCCCGCGGCGCGGTCCTGGTCAACTGCGCCCGCGGCGCGCTCCTCGACTACGACGCGGTCTGCGACGCGCTGGACTCCGGGCAGCTGTCCGGCGCCGGCTTCGACGTCTTCCCCGAGGAGCCGCTGCCCGCCGGCTCCCGGCTGCTGACCGCCCCCGGTGTCGTCCTCACCCCGCATATCGCGGGCGGCAGCCAGGAGGTCGCGCACAAGGCCGCCCGGATCGTCGCCGCGGACGTCGGCCGCTATCTGCGCGGTGAGCCGCTGGTCCACTGCGCCAACCCCGGGGTGCTGCGGGCGGGTTGAGCCACCGGGGGTCGGGTTTCGGTCGCCGCCGCGGCGGCGGAGCGGCCCGGCGGGCCCGGTACGCGGCCGGCGCGGGGCGGCGAAGCGCAGGTCAGCGCGGGGGCGGCGGGGGCACGGGGCGGTCCGGGGGCCGCCGTCGTGACCTTGGCGCATTCAACCACTGCCTGTTGCAGTTGCGTTGACAGTGCACGGGGGTGGCCTCACGATGCAACGCGGCATCAGCGGTGGCTACCGCTGGTTACCGCAGGTGGCAGTGGTCAGCGTGTTCGCCCCCGGCAGAAGGAGCGCCCGTGGTCCCCCGGCCCCCGTTCCCCGGCACCCCCCTTTCCAGATCTACCGGCACGGACGTTCCGCCCAACGGTCCAGGGTCCGGCGGGCCTTCCGGCTCCGGGCCCGCCGCTGCCGCCCGGACCGCCGGTGCCGCACACCCCGGGTCCGCCCCCGCCGGGCCCGCCCGCCCCGGGTCCGCCGGCCGCGATCTCGTCGTGGCGCTCTCGCCGTTCGAGGAACCGGGCGAGCGGATCGTCCTCGCGGCCGCCCGCGCGGGCGCGCTGGGCCTGCTGGACCTCGGCCGGGACCCCGGCCCGGCGCGCGCCGCGCTCGCCCGGCTCGAAGGGCTCTCCCACGGCGTGCGGATACCGGTGGGGTGCCCGCTGACGCCCGCCGATCTGCCCATGGCGGTGGACACCGTGCTGCTCGCCGACCCACGGGCCTGGGCCGCCGCCGGGCCGGAGGCCGCCCACGGCCCGGCGCCCGGGCGGCCGGCGGACTGGGCCGATCGCGGGCGCCGCCGCGTCTGGGCCGAGGTCACCACCCCGGAGGAGGCCGCCGCGGCCTGTGCCGCCGGGGTCTCCGCGCTCGTCGCCCGCGGCCACGAGTCGGGCGGCCGGGTGGGCGAACTCACCACCTGTGTCCTGCTCCAGCGTCTGCTGGCCGACCCGGCCGTGACCGTCCCCGTCCTCGCCGCCGGAGGCATCGGCCCGCACTCCGCCGCCGCGGCCGTGGCCGGCGGGGCGGCCGGAGTGCTGCTCGACTCCCAGCTCGCGCTCACCACCGAGGGCAAGGAGCGGCTGCCCCGGGCGGTCGCCGCCGCGATCCGCGCCATGGACGGCAGCGAGACCACCCTCGTCGCGGGCCACCGGGTCCTCTCCCGCCCGGACCTCCGTCCGCCCGCGGTGGACGCCGAAGCCGGGGCGCAGGACGGGGAAGCTCAGGACGGGGAAGCGGACGGCGGGGGAGCGGAGGCCGGAACCACCGGCCACGACCCCGCCCACGACCCTGACCCCGACCCGGCCCCCGACCCCGCCCGGATCGCCGCCCGCCTCGGCGCCCGGAACCTGCGGACCCAGCTGCTCCCCATCGGGCAGGACGGTGCGTTCGCCGCCCGGCTCGCCGCCCGCCACCGCACCACCGGCGGCATCGTGCAGGCCGTACGGGCCGCCCTCACCGGTCATCTCGACGCCGCGGCACGCCTCCGCCCGCTCGCCCCCCGCCCCGGCGCCCGCCATCTCCCGGTGGCCCAGGGGCCGATGACCCGGGTCAGCGACGAGGCCGCGTTCGCCGCGGCCGTGGCCGCCGAGGGCGGGCTGCCCTTTCTCGCGCTCGCCGTCATGGACGGGACACGGGTCCGCCGACTGCTGGCCGAGACCGCCGAGCGGCTGGGCGAACGGCCCTGGGGCGTCGGCCTGCTCGGCTTCGCCCCGCCCGAACTGCGGAGCGAACCGCTCGCCGCGGTCGCTGAGTTCGCCCCCGAGTACGCCCTGATCGCCGGTGGCCGGCCCGCCCAGGCCGCGCCCCTCGAAGCGGCCGGGACCCGGACCTATCTCCATGTCCCGGCGCCCGGACTGCTGGAGCGCTACCTCGCCGAGGGCGCCCGGCGGTTCGTCTTCGAAGGGCAGGAGTGCGGCGGACACATCGGCCCCCGGGCCAGCTTCCCGCTGTGGGACGAGCAGATCGAGCGGCTGACCGCGCATGCCCGTACGCACGGCGGGACGGCCGAGGGGCTGGACGTGCTGTTCGCGGGCGGTATCCACGACGCCCGCTCGGCCGCCATGGCCGCGGCCGCCGCCGCCCCGCTCGCCGAACTCGGCGCCACCATCGGCGTCCTGATGGGCACCGCCTACCTCTTCACGGAGGAGGCCGTGGCCACCGGCGCCGTCCTCCCCGGTTTCCAGGACACCGCCCTGGCCTGCGACCGGACCGTACTGCTGCGGACCGCCCCGGGACACGCCACGCGCTGCGCCGACACCGCCTATACCGAGGACTTCGCCGCGGCCGACCGGCGCCTGGCCGCGCACGGCACCGACCCCCGGGCCCGCTGGGAGGAGCTGGAGCGGCGCAACCTCGGACGGCTGCGGATCGCGAGCAAGGGGCTGCGGCACACCGACGGCGGGCCGCCCGCGCCCGTGGGGGAGCGCGACCAGCGCCGGGAGGGCCTGTACATGCTGGGCCAGGCCGCCACCGCCCGGCACGCCACCACCACCGTCGCCGCGCTGCACACCGCCGTGACCGACGGCGCCACCGCACAACTCGCCGCGCGCGCAGAGGAGTTCCGGGCGCCGACCGCACAGCCGGAGCGGGAGGCGGCGCCGCTGGACATCGCCATCGTCGGCATGGCCTGCTGCTACCCCGGCGCGCCCGACACGGCCCGCTACTGGTCCAACGTCGTCACCGGCGTCGACTCCGTCACCGAGGTGCCCGCCGACCGCTGGGACGCCGCCACCTACCACGACCCGGACCCCGCGCGGGCGGGCGAGCGCACCCCGTCGCGCTGGGGCGGCTTCCTGCCCCCGCTCCCCTTCGACGCCCTCGCCCACGGCATCCCTCCGGCCTCCCTCACCGGCATCGAACCGGTGCAGCTGCTCGCCCTCGACGCCGCCGCCAAGGCCCTGGCGGACGCCGGATACGCCGGCCGGGACTTCGACCGCGCCCGTACCAGCGTGGTGTTCGGCGCCGAGGCGGGCACCGAACTGGCCGGCGCCTACGGGCTGCGCGCCCTGCACCCGGCCTACCTCGGCGACCTGCCGCCCGCCCTCGACGCCGAACTGCCCCGGCTGACCGAGGACTCCTTCCCCGGCGTGCTCGCCAACGTCATCGCCGGACGCATCGCCGGCCGCCTCGACCTGGGCGGCGCCAACTGCACCGTGGACGCCGCCTGCGCCTCCTCGCTCGCCGCACTCGATCTGGCCTGCCGCCAACTGCGCGACCACGACGCCGATATGACGCTGTGCGGCGGCGCCGATGTGCACAACGGCATCAACGACTACCTGATGTTCGCCTCCGTGCAGGCGCTGTCCCCCACCGGCCGCTGCCGGCCCTTCGACGCGGCGGCCGACGGGATCGCGCTCGGCGAGGGCGTCGGCTGTCTGGTCCTCAAACGCCTCGCCGACGCCGAACGGGACGGCGACCGGGTCTACGCCGTCGTCAAAGCGGTCGGCACCTCCAGCGACGGACGGTCCCTCGGGCTGACCGCACCACGGCCCGAGGGCCAGCGGCGGGCCCTGGAACGCGCCTACCACCGCGCCGGGATCAGCCCCGCGCAGGTCGGCCTCCTCGAAGCCCACGGCACCGGAACCGTCGTCGGTGACACCACCGAACTCGCCGTCCTCACCGAGCTGTTCGAGGCCGCGGGCGCGGCACCGGGCAGCTGCACGCTCGGCTCGGTCAAGTCGCAGATCGGGCACACCAAATGCGCCGCCGGCCTGGCCGGACTGATCAAGGCCGCCCGTGCGGTACACGCGGGAGTGCGGCCGCCGACCCTCCATCTGACCCGGCCCGCCGAGGCGGACACCGGCCCGTTCCGCTTCGACACCGGACACGCCCGGCCCTGGCCGGTCCCGGTGGCCCGCCGCATCGCGGGAGTGAGCGCCTTCGGCTTCGGCGGCACCAACTACCACGCCGTGCTCGCCGGTTACGACGGCGCCCCCGAACCCGCCCACGCCCTCACGGACTGGCCCGCCGAGCTCTTCTGCTTCCGCGGCGCCGACCGGTCCGCCGCCGTACGCGCGATGGACCGCCTCACCGCGCGACTGGCGGCGAACGACCAGG
The DNA here is from genome assembly GCF_042724075.1 of Streptomyces sp. NPDC127097. NCBI lineage: Bacteria > Bacillati > Actinomycetota > Actinomycetes > Kitasatosporales > Streptomycetaceae > Streptomyces > Streptomyces sp. NPDC127097. The sequence goes on from NZ_JBHXFI010000020.1 coordinate 115,935, forward strand.
CCGGGCGCCCGTGGCCGCTGCGCGACCTGGCCGCCGAGACCGCGGCGGCGGACGGGCCGGTCCAGGTCTGCGTGGTGGCCGAGGACCTCGACGATCTCGCCGCCAAACTGGTCCCCGCCCGCCGGTTCACCGCCGCCGACGGCGTCCACCCGCGCACCCGTGACGCCGACCCCGGGCTGCTCGCCTTCCTCTTCCCCGGCCAGGGCAGCCAGCGCACCGGAATGCTCGGCGAGTTGTTCCTCGCCTTCCCGGCGCTGCGCGGCCTCCTGGACGACGCCGATCCGGACTGTGTCGCGGCCATGTTCCCGCCCGCCGCCTTCACCCCCGAGGACCGGGCCGCCCAGCAGGCCGCCCTCACCGACACCCGGGTCGCCCAGCCGGCGCTCGGCCTGGCCTCCGCGGCCGCACACCGGCTGCTCACCACCCTCGGGGTGCGCCCCGACTGCACGGCGGGGCACTCGTACGGCGAACTGACCGCCCTGTGGGCGGCGGGCGCCTATGACACCGCGGCGCTGCTCCGGCTCAGTGCGCGCCGCGGCGAGGCGATCCTCTCGGCCGCCGGCGACGACCCCGGCGCGATGGCCGCCGTCGTGGCCGCACCGGACCGGGTACGGGAGCTGACCCGCGACACCGGTGTCGTCGTCGCCAACCACAACGCACCTGAACAGAGCGTGATTTCCGGCCCGACGGACGCCGTGGAAGCGGCCGTGGCGGCGCTGCGCGCGGCCGGTACCGAGGCGCGCCGGCTGCCGGTCGCCTGCGCCTTCCACAGCCCGCAACTCACCGCCGCCCGCGACACGCTCGCCGCCGAACTGTCCGCGACCGAGGTGACCGCGCCCGCCTTCCCGGTCTGGTCCGGTGCCACCGCGCGCCCCTACGCCCGCGCGGCGTCCGCGGTGCGGGACACCCTGGCGGGCCAGGTCGCCGCGCCGGTGCGCTTCGTGGCGCAGATCGAGGACATGTACGCCACCGGGGTGCGCACCTTCGTGGAGGCCGGGCCCGGCCGGGTGCTCACCGGTCTGGTCGGGCAGATCCTCGGCGAACGTCCGCACACCGCCCTCGCGCTGGACGTCCCCGGCGAGTCCGGGCTGGCCCGGCTGCCGCACGTCCTGGCCCGGCTCGCCGCGGCCGGGGTCCCGGTCGACCCGGAGGCGCTGTTCCGCGGCCGTGCGCAACTCCTGCCCGACGCGCCGCCCCGCCGCCCGGGATGGCTGGTGAACGGCCACACGGTGCGCACCGCAGACGGCGCCTGCCTGCCCGGCGGACTGCGCCCGGCCCGGCGGGTGGACACCCGAGGGAGTGAGGAGGACGCGGCGCGGACGGCGGGCGGGCAGCGCGCGGCGTTCGACGGCGGTGGTGCGGTTTCCGGCGGCGGTGCGGCTCCCGGCGGCGGCGCGGCTGCCGGTGACGCCGCCCGGCACGACGCCGTGCTGGAGTATCTGCGCACCACGCGCGAGCTGGTGGCGTCCCAACGGGATGTGGTGTTGCGGTACTTGGGGGAGGCCCCCGCGCCCGCCCAGCCGGTCGGGTCGGCATCCGTGCAGGAGTGGGCCGTCCCGGCGTACACCGAAGCCGCCGGGGCCGGGAGCGGAGCCGGGCGCGGAGCCGGGGGCGCGGCCGGGGTCGCCGACGGGCCCGCGCTCGCTGCCGACCCCACCGTCGCCCAGCCGCCCGCCACCGGCCCGCGGCCCCTGAGTCCCGCCGAACTCCTCGATGCCGTAAGGGAGATCATCCACCAGCGGACCGGTTACCCCCACGAGATGCTCGACGCCGGGCTCGACCTGGAGGCGGACCTCTCGGTGGACTCCATCAAGCGCGTGGAGATCGTCGGCGCGCTGGCCGACCGGATCGGACTGCCGCAGGACGCGGACGGGGCCATGGAGTCGGCCGTGGAACAGCTCGCCCGCGTCAAGACCATCAGCGGCATCGTCGACTGGATCGCCGCCGCCCGCCCGGAGCCGCCGCCGACGCCGGCCGAAGCCGTGCTCGCGCCGGTAGCTCCTGCCACACCTGTCACACCTGCCACACCTGCCACACCGGCCGCGACGGTCGCTCCGGTGCAGCCCGCGGTGCTTGCTGCCGCGCCCGCCACCACAGACCCGTTCGCCCCGGAGGAGGCATCCGACGCCGGCCCGGTGCCGCTGCGCCCCACCCGCTCCCTGGTCCGGGTCACCCCGCTCGGCCCGCCCGCGGCCCGGCCGCCCGCCGAGGTGGTGGCGGGCAGTGACTTCGTCGTGGTGGAGGACGGCCAGGGCGTGGCGCTGGCCCTCACCGCCCTGCTGGAGAGCCATGGCGCACGGGTACGCACCGTCCCCGCCGAGCGGCTGGTCCGGTGCGCCGCCGACGGGACCGGCGGAGTGGTGGATCTCAGCGCCCTGCGGGCGGGCCGCGGCGCCGTCCTGCCCGGACAGTTCGCAGCCTGGCGCGCCGCCCTGACCGGTGGGGCCCGCCGTCTGCTGCTGGCCACCGCGGCCGGCGGCACCTTCGGCCAGGACGCCACCGCCGACGCTCCCGACCCGCTGCCCGGTGCCGGGCTGCGCGGCTTCGCCCGTACGGCCGCCCTCGAATACCCCGACATCCTGATCCGCGCCGTGGACCTCGACCCCAAGGACCGCCCCGAACGCATCGCCGCCCACCTCCTCGCCGAACTCTGCGCCCCCGGGGAGCCGGTCGTCGTCGGCCGTACCAACGGCACCCGCACCACCCTGCGCGCCGTCCCCACACCCCTGCCGGACGACCGGGCCGTCCCCGGCCGGCCGTCGCTCGGCGCCGGTTCCGTGGTGCTGCTGACCGGCGGGGCGCGCGGCATCACCGCCCGTACGGCCCTCGCCCTGGCCCGCGCGCACGGGTGCCACATCGAACTCCTCGGCCGGACGCCCCTGATGGAGACCCCTGAGGACCCGGCCCTCGCCCATGCCCATGACCGCATCGCGCTGCGTGCCGCGCTGCTCGCCCAAGGACTCCGCAGACCCGCCGAGATCGAGGCGGCCGCCGGCGCGGTGCTGGCCCGCCGCGAGATCACCGCCACCCTCGCGGCCCTGTCCCCGTTCGCCGCCTCGGTGCGTTACCACGCGGCCGATGTCGGCGACGAGGCCGCCGTACACGCCGTGGTCCGGGACATCCGGGCCCGGCACGGCCGCCTCGACGGGATCGTGCACGGCGCCGGCACCCTGGCGGACAAGCTGCTGCGCGACAAGGACCCGGCCTCGTTCGCCCGGGTCTTCGCCACCAAGGTCGACGGCGCCCGCCATCTGCTGTCCGCCGCCGGCGACGACAGCGGGTTCCTCGTCCTCTTCGGCAGCGTCGCCGGGGTCTTCGGCAACCGCGGCCAGGCCGACTACGCCGCCGCCAACGACGCCCTGGACACCCTCGCCACGGCCTGGTCGGCCCGCACGTCCCGGCGCGTCCTGGCCGTCGACTGGGGCCCGTGGGCGGCCGAGGGCGGCGGCATGGTCACCCCCGAACTCGCGCGCGCCTACGCCCGCAGGGGCATCCCGCTCCTGGACCCCGACGCCGCGGCAGACGCCCTCCTGGACGAACTGGCCCACGGTACGGCGGCCCAGGTCGTGCTGGCGGCGGAGACCGGCGGGGAGGGGACGGGCGATGAGTGAGAGACCCGCCCGGCAGACCGGCCCCCGGCCCACGGACGCCGCGATCGTCGGCATGGGGGCGCTGTTCCCCGGCGCCGAGGACCTCGCCGCGTACTGGCGCAACCTGGTGGCCGGTACCGACTGCATCACCGATGTGCCGCCCGGCCGCTGGGACCCGGAGATCTACTACGACCCGCACGCTGCCCAGGGCCCCGCCCGCAGCGACCGCTTCTACTGCCGCCGGGGCGGCTTCCTGGCCGAACCGGCCGCCTTCGATCCCACCCGCTTCGGCATCATGCCCGCCGCCGTCCGGGGGGCCGAGCCCGATCAGCTGCTCGCTCTGCGCACCATCACCGACGCCATCGCCGACGCGGGCGGTGAAGAGCGGCTGCCCGCCGACCGCTCCCGTATCGGCGTCATCCTCGGCCGCGGCGGCTTCATGGGCGTCGCCACCGCCCGGCTCGACCAGCGGGTCCGTACGGCCCATCAGCTCGCCGTCACCCTGCGCGAACTCGTCCCGGAATTAGGTGAGCCGAGGATCGCGGCCGTACGGGATGCCTTCCAGGCGAGCCTCGGCCCCGAACAGCCCGAAGCCTCCATCGGCCTGGTCCCCAGCTTCACCGCCGCCCGCACCGCCAACCGGCTGGACTTCCGCGGCCCCGCATACACCCTCGACGCGGCCTGCGCCTCCTCCCTGCTCGCCGTGGCGCAGGCCGTCGATCTGCTGGCCGCCGGCCGCTGTGACCTCATGGTCGCCGGAGCCGTGCACCACTGCCATATCGCCACGCTGTGGAGCGTCTTCACCCAGCTGCGGGCGCTCAGCCCCAGCCAGCACATCCGCCCCTTCGACCGCCGGGCCGACGGCACCCTGCTGTCCGAGGGCACCGGTGTCGTCCTCCTCAAGCGCCTGGCCGACGCCGAGCGCGACGGCGACCGGGTGTACGCGGTGATCCGCGGAACGGGAGTGGCGGGGGACGGCCGTGCCGCCGGCCTGATGAGCCCGCGGCCGGAAGGCCAGATCAGCGCGCTGGAGCAGGCGTGGGCCGGTGCCGGGCTCGACCCCGCACACCCCGCGGCGCTCGGCCTGCTGGAGGCCCATGGCACCGGGACCCCGGTCGGCGACGGCGTCGAACTCGACACCCTGGCCCGGGTGTTCGGCCCGCCCGGCGCCGGCCTTCCGCCGGTCGGCCTGGGCTCGGTGAAGTCGATGCTCGGCCACACCATGCAGGCCGCCGGGATCGCCGGACTGATCAAGGCGGCGCTCGCCGTCCACCACCGGACGCTGCCGCCGACCCTGCATCTGGACGAGCCGCACGAGGGGCTGGCACGGACCCGTATGCGTCCGGTCACCGAGGCCGAGCCGTGGGACGCCGGACGGACACCGCTGCGCGCGGCCGTCAACGCCTTCGGCTTCGGCGGCATCAACGCCCACACCGTCCTGGAAGAGGCCCCGGGCCGACGGACCCCGGCGGCGCCGCCCCCGCACGGGACGCCTCCGCTGCGGGCGGCTGAGGGGGCGGGGCAGGGGGCGGCTCAGCTCCGTACGGCCGAGCGGACGGTGCGGCGGACGGCCCAGCTCCGTACCGTCGAGCCGGAGCACGCCATCCTGCTCGCCGGGGGCACTCCCGCCCAACTGGCCGACGCCTTACGGGACGTGGAGAAGGGCGACGGCGCGCCGAGGGACCCCGGCGCCCCCGTGCACGACGACGGCCCCTGCCGGCTCGCCCTCCTCGACCCCACTCCGCAGCGCCGCGCCCTCGCCGCCAAGATCCTCGCCCGTGGCCTGCCCTGGCGGGGCCGGGGCGAGGTGTGGTTCACCCCGGCCCCGTTCTTCGGTCCGCACGCCCGGCAGGAGGGAGCGCGGCTCGCCTTCCTCTTCCCGGGGCTGGAGGCGGAGCCGCCGCCCCGGGTGGACGACCTCGCCGACCTGCTGGCCCTGCCCCGGCCCGCGGTCTCCGGCGGCACCGGTCTGGTCGAACGCGCCGTGGACAGCCTCGCCGTCGGCCGCCTGCTCGCCCGCGCCCTGGACGAACTGGGCCTCAAACCCGACCTGTTGACCGGCCACAGCCTCGGCGAATGGACCGCCATGGTGGTCGCCGGAATGTATCCGCCCGAGGCCGTGGACGCCTTCCTCGACTCGCTGCGGCCCGGCTCGCTCGCCGTACCCGACCTGGTCTACGCGGCCCTGGGCTGCGGCGCCGCGCAGGCGGCCGCCGCGCTCGCGGGCCTGGAGCGGATCGCGGTCAGCCACGACAACTGCCCGCACCAGTCGGTGATCTGCGGAGCGCCGGAGCCGCTGGCCGAGGCCGTCCGCAGACTCGCCGGCCAGGGCGTACGGGCCCAGGAGATGCCCTTCCGCTCCGGCTTCCACACCCCGATGTGGGCGCCCTACCTCCACCAGACCGGCACCGCCTTCGACGCCCTGCCGTTACGGGACCAGCGGCTGCCCGTATGGTCGGCGACGACAGCCGCCCCCTTCCCGGACGGCCCTTCCGCGATCCGCCGGCTGGTACTGCGGCACCTCCTGGAACCGGTCCGCTTCCAGGAGCTGACCAGACGGCTCTACGAAACGGGCGTCCGCGCCTTCGTCCAGGCAGGCGCCGGCAGCCTCACCGGCTTCGTCTCCGACACCCTCCACGGCCAGGACCATCTCGCCGTCGCGGCCGTCGACTCCCGCCGCGACGGCCCCGTCCAACTCCGCCGACTGGCGGCGGCGTTGTGGACCGAGGGGCTGAACCCACGGTGGGACCGGCTGGCGCCGCCGGGAGGATCCGCCCCGGCCGGTGACCGCCCCACGGGCCGGGCGCGGGACCACACGAGGGACCAGGCGGGGGGCCAGGCGAGGGACCGGGCGGGGGGCCAGGCGAGGGACCGGGCGGGGGACCGTGTCGACGGCCCCGCCGTGGGTCCAGAGCGAACCGGTGCGGCAGTACGGCTCGACCTCGACTCGCCGCTGGTCCGCCTGGGCGGAGGGACGCCCGGCAGCCTGGCGCTCGCGCCTGCCGATTCGCCCCCACCCCCCACCCCCACCCCCGCCCCCTCCCCCCACCCCCCACCGCACCCACCACACCCTCCGCCACCTCTCCCT
>NZ_JBHXFI010000021.1:0-121765 GCF_042724075.1 Streptomyces sp. NPDC127097
GCTCCCTGTACTACTACCAGTCCTCCCACAAGGCCGACTTCTGCAACTACTCCTCGTAGGGGCTAAGGGGCCCCCCACGGCGCGATGCCGTGGCGGGCCCCTTCGTCTTCTGCCTGGCGACACGCCGTTTGTGAGCGTTCTGTTACCTCGACAACCGGGGCCGGGGCCACCATGTCTATCCGGGTATGAAGGGAACGAAGGGGCGTCGCCGGTTCCTCGACTATCCGCGGCAGGGGCGGGAGGGCCCGCGTCGCTGGCTGCCGTCATGGCGTCAGTGGCTCGGTGCCGTCTCGCTCGGTGTGCTCGGCCTGGCCGGGCTGTTAGCCGTGGTCTACGCGAAGATCGACGTGCCTGACGAGAATGAACTGGCGGGCAAGCAGGCCACCGTCTATCACTGGTCCGACGGCAGCGAAATGGTGAGCGTGGGTGCGGTCAACCGGCAGAACATCACGCTGGACAAGGTGCCGGACTCGGTGGAGAACTCCGTGATCGCGGCGGAGAACGCCACGTTCTACAGTGATTCCGGCGTCTCCCTGAAGGGCATCGGCCGCGCCGTGGTCAGCATGGTCTCCGGCGGGGATACCCAGGGCGGCTCGACCATCACCCAGCAGTATGTGAAGAACACCTATCTCTCGCAGGACCAGACGGTCACCCGGAAGGTGCGGGAATTCATCATCGCGCTGAAGGTGAGCAACCAGAAGTCCAAGCACGACATTCTGCGCGGATATCTCAACACCAGCTGGTTCGGCCGCGATTCCTATGGGATCGAGGCCGCGGCGCATGCGTATTACGGCATTGACGCCAAGGACCTGAATCCCAGTCAGGGTGCCGTGCTGGCCGCCGTGCTGAAGGGTTCGGAGCAGTACGACCCGGGGCTGAGCAAGGCCAATCACGAGCGGGCCGTGGCACGTTGGGAGTGGATACTGGACCGGCAGGTCGACACCGGGAAGATGAGCAAGGAAGAGCGGGCGAGGTACCGCACCTTCCCGGAGCCCCGGAAACTGTCGAAGCCCACCAGCCAGGCGGGCCAGACCGGCTATCTCCTCGATGTCGCCAACAAGTTCGTCAAGGCCCGCACCGGGCTGACCAACAAGGATCTGGCGCGCGGCGGCTATCACGTTTACACCACCTTCGACAAAGAGCGCACCCACCGCCTGGAAAAGGCCGTCAACGAGGTCCGCCGGAAGGAGATCGATCCGAAGCAGCGCGAGGCCGATGCCTTTGTGCAATTCGGCGCGGCCTCCGTACGCCCCGATGACGGGGCGATCGTCGCGTTGTACGGCGGTCCGGACGCCACCAAGCACTTCAGCAACAACGCGGACACCACGGCGGTGCCGGCCGGGTCCGCCTTCAAGCCGTTCGTGCTGGCGGCCGCGCTCCAGGAGGAGGCCGACGGCGCCAAGGACAGCACGACCGCGCCGGAGGGGGGCGAGAAGACCGTGGCCCAGGGACTGGGCGGGGCCCTGATGACGGGCCAGAGCCCGCCCTTCGTCCAGGCCGGGAAGCGGATCGGGCTGGAGCGGATCCGGGATCTCGCAGTGGACGCGGGGCTGCGCGAGGAGAGCATGGCGCAGCTGGAACAGACCTTCCCGCTGGGCACCTCCGCGCCCAGCGCGATCCGGATGGCGAGCGCCTACACGACCTTCGTCAACGGCGGGCTGCACCAGGAGCCGTACGCGGTGTCCAGGATGACCCACGAGGGCAAGAAGGTGCCGGGGCTGGACCGCCCCGAGGCCGAGCAGGTGCTCGATGCCGGGGTCGCCGAGGATGTGTCGAGCGCCCTGCGGATCGTGGGCTTCCTCACCCTGAACCGGCAGGGCGGGGCGGTCGGCCAGCAGTCGGTGGCGGCCGGCCGCACGGAGCCGGGCGACCGGATGAAGTCGGCGTGGTTCATCGGCAGTCCGTCCGCCGGGAATCCGGACTTCGGTCCCGGCACCGGCGCGGAGAACGGGAAGGGCGTCCGCCCCGGCCCCGCGCCCGACGTCGCGGACGACAATGAGCCGACCACCGCCGTCACCGTGTTCCGCAACAAGGCGGGCACCCCCGCCCTGCTGCCGATGCAGGGCGTCGGCGGCGAGAAGAGTCAGCTGGGGACGACCCTCCCGCCGAAGGTCTGGCAGACCTATCAGCAGGGGTCGTGACGCGGCCGGGCGCCCGGCCGGCAGCCGGGCGCCCGCTCGTCTCAGTCGTTGGCGACGACGGGGTAGCGGGGCTCCCGCTCGGACATCTGCTTCAGCGCGTCCTTGCGGTCCCGCTTGCTGAGCCGGTCGATGTAGAGGTAGCCGTAAAGGTGATCGGTCTCGTGCTGGAGGCAGCGCGCGAAGTAGCCGGTGCCGCGGATCGCGACCGGCTCGCCCTTGGCGTTCTGGCCGCGGACCACGGCGTAGTCGGGGCGGGGCAGCTCGGCGTAGGCGCCGGGCACGGACAGGCAGCCCTCGTTGGAGTCGTCCAGGATCCGGCGCTCGGCGGGCAGCTCGTCCAGCACCGGGTTGCAGACCGCCCCGACGTGCCGGACGCCCTCGTCGTCCAGGCAGTCGTAGACGAAGACCTTCAGGTCCACACCGATCTGGTTGGCGGCCAGGCCCACGCCCTCGGCCGTGCGCTGGCTGGCGAACATGTCGTCGATCAGCTGCGCCAGCTCGTCACCGAACTCCGTGACGTCCTTGCACTCCTTGTGGAGCACCGGATTGCCGACGACCGTGATCGGTCGTGAGGTGCCGCGCTCACGGTGGGCGGCCTCCCGCTCCCCGGCGTCCGTGACGTCGTCGAGGAACTCGTCGTCCACCCGCTGGTCACCGTCTTGATCAAACACAGGCTGCTGGGCCATCTCCGCCGTACGCCTTCCTGAAAACCCTGAATAGTCGCCCTACAGCCTACGGGGGCGCGACCGGGCCCTCAGCAGACCTCTTCAAGATCGCGCCACTCGCGGGTGTCCGGGCTGTCCGCGACCCAGCCGTCCAGCAGGCCGCGGACCAGGGCGGACGGCGCCGCGATACCGCATTCGCGCTCCGGCACCCACAGCGAGCCGGAGCCCGCGGTGCGGTGGCCGAGCGGGCCGGGGTGGCCGGGCTCACTGTGGTCGTGCGGGTCGAGATGCTCGCCCTCGCCCTCGTCGCTGGGCATCCGGCTCTCCGAGCACGTACGGCACAGCAGCCGCACCGACGACGACCAGTCCTCGGCCGCGAAGCCCGCATCGGCCGCCAGCCGCTCCAGGGCGTCCCGGTCGGCCTCCGTGGCGGCCTCCAGGAGGACCACCCAGGTGGGGACCGGGGAGGGCGCCCACAGCTCGATCTCGTCGAAGACCGGGTACGAGGGGCCCGCGGCGGTGGTCCGCTCGCCGTGCGGGACGCCGTCGTGCAGCACCACCTCGCCCCAGCGCCGCCCGGAGGACGGCAGCGGGATGGACAGCACCTCGATACGGGCCGGGTCCAGCCGGCGGCCCCAGACGACCTCGGCCTCGCCCTCCGGGGAGAGCCGGACCGCGGCGCTGCCCAGGGCCATACCCAGCGGTTCGCCGGACGGGGAGCCCCCGCCGGGGACCTTGAGGCCGTACGCCTGCCAGGCGCGGCGGGCCAGCGGCCAGTCCTGGAGGGCGGTGGCGGCGATGCCGACGTTCCACCAGTCGGGCGCCCCGGTCTCGCGGTCCAGCAGCGCGACGGCGCGCAGCCCGGCGGCCCGGGCCTGTTCCCAGTCGTGCCGGAACTTGTGCAGCAGCGCCAGGTTGAACCAGGACTCGGAGAGCCACGGCTCCATGTCCGCGGCGCGGGTCAGCAGTGCTCCCGCGTCCTCGTAACGGCCGTCGCCGATCAGCGTGAAAGCGCGGTCGGTCGCCTGCCGCCACGAGGCGGAGGGCCGGTGCCGTACCTTGCCGAAGATCCTCACGATTCCCGCCTGCTGGTTGCTCTTGATGCCGCTGAGGTGGGGTCCCGAGCGGCGTCCGGGGCCTTCTGGGGGCCCACTCGACAACCTGCCACAGATTGCCGCCGGGCTCAGCCCGGTTTGCCGGTCCCCCTGCGGCTCCTTGCCCTTCGCCGACCCCCTGAACCCCCTGAGAGGGGCTCCCTTCGCATCCAACCATGCCCATCTCGGAGGGCGCTCATTACCCATGGGTTCCACGACCTGCGGGGCCCGGCGAGGGCGCGGCGGCGGGGGTGTGGCGGCTGGGGCGGATGGGGTGTCTTCAGGGGGTCGCCGGGCGTCGGCCAGGGCGGCATTTCCGGCATTGTCGGTACATAGACGTCCGGGAGAATCTCCCATCAGGGGACGATCCCGTGCCGGACACCCCTCGGCCGTCTCACCCGGCCCGGCCGCCGCACGCCAGGACCCTGGCCAGCGCCTCGACGACCCGGGGCTCGTGGTCGCGCGCGGTGGACAGCCGCAGCCGCTCCAGGGCGCGCAGCGGGCCGCCCGGCCCCGCGGACTCCCCCGACAGATCGTCGTAGGCGTTGACGGTGCGGACGATACGTGCCGTGACCGGCTGCTCGCGGTACGGGTCGGCCTGCCGCTCGACGATCACCGCGACCTCGGCGGGGACGCCGGTCTGCCGGACCACGGCGCCGCCCAGCAGCGCGATCCGGCGCTGTTCGGCGGGCGGCAGCGGCGCGGTCGCCCCGTCCGGCACCGGGTCCAGCAGCGAGAGCTGGCCGATGTCATGCATCAGCGCGGCATGTTCGAGCAGATCCAGATCCGGTTCGTTCAGGCCGAGTTCACGGCCCACGGCGCGGCTGAGCGCGGCCACCCGGCGGGCATGGCCGTGCGGGGTGTAGCCGGCGATCTCGGTGGAGCGGGCCAGCGAGGCGATGGTCTGGCGGTAGGTGGCGCGGACGGCCGCGAACCGGCGGAAGGCGAACTGGGTCAGCAGCAGCGGCAGACAGAACACCGGCAGCGCCCACAGCCCGGCGACCGCGGTGGCCAGCGAGATCACCACCCCGGTGGCGCAGACCGCCGAGCCGAGGCCGAGCAGCGCCCGCAACTCGTCGCGCAGCAGCGGCCCGTACGGCCAGCCGGTGCGGGCCCGGGCGAGCGCGGCCGCCAGGACCGCGTCGCACAGCGCGGTCAGCGCCAGCAGCGCGATCAGGAAGACCGGGTAGACCGGACCGGAGGCCACCCAGGAGCCCAGCGTCCCGGTGTTGTAGAGGGGCTGGAAGCAGGTGGCGGCGAAGCCGGTGGTCAGCACCCGGCGCGCGATCGGGTCGAGCGCCGGGCCCTCGCCGCGCGCGAGCCGCGGGACGAGGCCGACCAGACCGGCCGCCAGGACCACGGCCACGACCTGGTGGACGCCATGGGTCGTCGGCCGTCCGCCGGCCTCTCCGAGCAGGGCGTAGGCGAGGGCGCCGGCCGCGCCGAGTGGTGCGCCCGCCCGCACTCCCGGCACCCGTGCGCCCCCGGCCGCCGGGGCGGGCCCCTGCCCCACCAGCTCACCCACCGTGATCAGCACCCCGAAGGCCAGCGCGATCCCCGGCTCGGCCAGGCCGTCCCACAGTGTCCGGCCCAGCGACCAGCAGGCCAGCGCGGCGGCCGGGACGTAGACCGCGGCGATCACGGCGCCGCCGCCGCAGGTGCCCGGCGCCGCGGTGCGCGGGACGCCGGGCGCGGGGGCCGGTGCCGCCCGGTGCCCGGCCGCCCGGTCGCGCCGGGGCTCCTCCGCGGGGCCGCTCATCGCCCACCGTCCCGCCCGGCCCGTTCGGGCAACGGCACGGGCGGCACCGGTACGGGCGCCCCGCCCCCGGCGTCCCGCGGCAGGGCGTCCTCCCGCCCGGACCGCCCGGCGCCGGGCTCCGGGTCCGCCGCCGTCACCAGGTCCGGATGCCAGCCGTGGCGGTCGAGCGAGGCCACCAGCGCGCGGACCATCCGCGGATCGAACTGCGCGCCGGAGCACTTGCGCAGCTCCGCGACGGCCACCGGCACCGGCCGGGCCCGGCGGTAGGAACGGGTCGAGGTCATCGCGTCGAAGGCGTCGGCGACCGCCACCACCCGTGCCACCTCCGGGATCTGATGACCCCTCAGGCCGTAGGGGTAGCCGGTGCCGTCCAGCCGCTCGTGGTGGTGCAGGATCGCCGCCCGCGCCTCCTCCAGGAAGCCGATGCCGCGCACGATCTCGTGCCCGTACTCGGGGTGCAGCTCGATGACCCGGCGCTCCTGGGGCGTCAGCGGCCCGTCCTTGCGCAACAGCCGGGTGGGGACGCCGAGTTTGCCGACGTCGTGCAGGATGCCGGCGAACCGCAGCGCCTCCATCCGGTCCTCCGCCAGCCCCAGCTCCCGGGCGATCATCACCGAGGCGCGGCCGACCCGCTCGCTGTGCCCGCGGGTGTAGCGGTCCTTGAGGTCCACGGCCTGGACGAGGGCGCGGATGGTGGCCTGGTGGGCGGCGCGTTCCCGGTGGTACCGGTCGAAGGCCCAGCAGGAGAGGTACATCGGCAGCAGCACCAGCAGCGCCGCCGGCGGCCCGTACGAGCTGCACCACAGGACCGCCATCATCAGCCCGGCCAGACCGTGCACCAGATGCGGCCCCAGGGAGCGGGTCAGCAGCCCGCGCCAGGCGGTGCGGACGGGATGCCGCTCGGCGGCGGCCAGCACCCCGCCGTCGAGCGCGGCGAGCACCCCGCAGAAGGTGGCCGCGGCCGCCGCGGCCGGCAGCAGCACCATGGGGAACTGCGGTGCGGACAGCGGGTGGTGGCCGAGGGCCCGGAACACCTGGGCGGCCGCCCAGCAGGCCAGCGCCAGCTCGGCGGCGTGCCAGAGCCGGCGGGCGGTGGCGAAGCGCGGCTCGGCCGGTGCGAGCACCGCGCCGGGGACGGCGGCCAGCGCGGCCAGCGACGGCGGCAGCAGAAAGACCGCGGCGAGCAGGACGGGGCCGGCCCATCCGGTGGGAAAGCCGCCCGGGGCCCCGGAGTCGGGGGCGTACGGGGCCCGGCCGACCGGTGGCCGGCAGCGGCGCAGCTGTTCGCACAGCCCGTACAGAGCGGCCAGGGCGACGGCGCTGCTCCAGGGGGCGTGGGGGCCGAGGCCCGCGGCGGGGGCGGCACAGAGCGCCGCGGCCGGCGCGGCGCAGCCGATATACCCTCGTGCGGCCGCCGGAAGTCCTCGCATCGCGCCTCCTCGCCCTGCCCACCGCTCCCCCGGGCTCGTACGGAGCCGGGGCCGGGCACGCCGCATCCGCAGTGCGCTCGGGTCGGTGAGAATAGAGGGGCGAAGGCGCCGGGGAGGGCGGTTCAGCGGATCGGGCGGGACGAGCGCCCCGCCCCTCACCCCTTGGGGTGATGTGCCGCGTTATTCGGCCCGTGCGGCCCCGGTACGTGCATCGGTGGAGCCGGTCGCGTCGGCCGGACCGGTCCCCTCCTCCGCCGCGGACGCCGCGGCGTCCGCCTGCGCGCGCTGCGCCTGTTCCTTCTTGGCCTGTTCGAGCACGCTCACCTCGGGGACGGTCTCCCCGGCCCGGATGAGCTCGATCCGTCCCATGACCTTGGAGCGCAGATCGCTGGGGACGTCGTCATGGCCGCAGCAGCGCTTGACGAGCTTCTTCACGGCCTGCTCCAGGCCGTACTTCTCCAGGCACGGCGAGCACTCGTCGAGATGCACCTGGAAGTCCGCGCACTCCCCGGCGGGCATCTCCCGGTCGAGATACTCGTAGAGGTGGTCAAGGACCTCTGAGCAGTCCTTCTCGTGCGGCTCTCCGCAGCTCATGATCCCGAGCCTTTCCGGTCGTGCGCGTCCGACGTCTGCGCGGCCCGCGGGTCACCGGCCGCCGCCCCCGCCGGGACCAGCCCGCGCTCACGGGCGTAATCCTCCAGCATGCCCCGCAGTTGGCGCCGGCCGCGGTGCAGACGGGACATCACCGTGCCGATGGGTGTCCCCATGATGTCCGCGATCTCCTTGTACGCAAAGCCCTCCACGTCCGCCAGGTAGACCGCGATCCGGAATTCCTCGGGGATCGCCTGGAGTGCGGCTTTCACGTCCGAGTCGGGGAGGTGGTCGAGCGCCTGCGACTCCGCGGAACGCAGCCCGGTCGACATATGCGACTCGGCGCGCGCCAGCTGCCAGTCCTCGATCTCCTCGGCGGCACTGCGCTGCGGCTCACGCTGCTTCTTGCGGTAGGAGTTGATGAAGGTGTTGGTGAGGATGCGGTAGAGCCACGCCTTGAGGTTGGTGCCCTCCCGGAACTGGTGGAAGGACGCGTACGCCTTCGCGTACATCTCCTGCACCAGGTCCTCCGCATCGGCCGGATTGCGCGTCATGCGCAGCGCGGCGGAGTACATCTGGTCCAGGAAGGTGAGCGCGTCCCGCTCGAAGCGCGCATTGCGCTCGGCGGCGCTCTCCTGGGCCTTCTCCTCAGCCGTGCCGTCGGTCCCTGCGTCGGTACCGGTGACCGGACCCACCTCCTCCAACACCGTCCTGGATCCGGATGCGGACCCACCCGATTCGGAGAATAGACGACGATCCGGTGCTGCCGCCGCTCCAGCCAGG
Source organism: Streptomyces sp. NPDC127097 (assembly GCF_042724075.1). Lineage (NCBI taxonomy): Bacteria > Bacillati > Actinomycetota > Actinomycetes > Kitasatosporales > Streptomycetaceae > Streptomyces > Streptomyces sp. NPDC127097. Next base: position 8,464 of record NZ_JBHXFI010000021.1, read on the forward strand.
GCGGGCTGCGTGACCTGCATCTGCGACCACGGCAGATCGGCGGCCGGGCGGGCCGGGCAAGCGATTCCCATGCGGCGGACTCCCATTCCTCGTCGTTCACCGGACGTACTCGAGCACTACGCCTGGCACAACAGCCGTGATCGCCGCGGCATTCCCGGTCCGCTGTCGAGACTTCGGACGGACGACGGGTTGACAAATCCGCTTGCCGCTTCGGCAATAGAAGGGTGAACGATCAGGCATACGAGCGCGTACTCGCCGAGGTGGGCCCCCGGCTGCGGCGGATGCGCCAGGAGCGCGGGGTGACGCTGACCGCTCTCTCGGAGGCGACCGGCATCTCGGTGAGCACCCTGTCGCGCCTGGAGTCCGGCGGCCGCAAGGCCACCCTCGAACTGCTGCTGCCGCTGGCGCAGGCTCATCAGGTGCCGCTGGACGAGCTGGTGGGGGCGCCGGAGGTCGGTGATCCCCGGGTGCGGGTGGCCCCGATGCGGCTGGGGGACAGGACCGCGATCCCGCTGACCCGGCAGCCGGGCGCGCTTCAGGCGTTCAAGCTGATCCTGGACCCGGTCGGCGGCCCGCGTGAGCAGCGCACACACGAGGGTTACGAGTGGCTGTACGTGCTCTCCGGGCGGCTGCGGCTGCTGCTGGCCGACCGCGATGTGGAGCTGCGGGCCGGGGAGGCGGCGGAGTTCGACACCCGGCTGCCGCACTGGTTCGGCCCGGCGGGCGACGAGCCGGTGGAGCTGCTGAGCCTCTTCGGCAGACAGGGCGAGCGGATGCATGTCCGGGCCCGGCCGCGCGGACAGGAGGGGTGAACGGGGCGGGGCTCGCGGCGGGGCCGCTACCGGCCCGTCAGCCGCTCGGGGCAGGGGCCACCACCCGCCCGTGAGCCACCCGCGGCGCCTCGTCAGCCGCCCACGCCGCCCCGTCAGCCCAACACCCCGTCCAGCCAGCCCGTCACCGCGTCCGTGATCACGGCCATCGACTCGGCCTCCCCGACGCCGGCCTTCTTCGGTACCGCGAAGCCGTGGTCCCCGTGTGCCACCTCGGTGAGCTCCGTGCCCGGCGGGAACTCCTCCGGGCGGCCGAACGGATCCCGGCCGCCCTGGACGACCAGCGTCGGCACCCCGGCGCCGGTCAGCTCGTCCGCCCGGGACTTCTCCGGCCGGCCCGGCGGATGCAGCGGGAAGCTCAGCGCCACTACGGCCCGGGCCCCCAGCTCACGCGCGGTACGGCAGGCCACCCGGGCCCCGGCGCTCCGGCCGCCGGCGACCACCGGCAGCCCCGGTTTCGCCAGCGCCGGCCACAGCGCGGTCCAGCCGGTGTCCAGCGTCTTCGGCGCGGGCGCCACCTTCTTGCCCGCCACCCGCCACGGCTGCTCGACCAGCGCCACGGAGTAGCCACGGGCCGGCAGCGCGGCCGCCAGCGCCCGTAGGTCACGCGCCTCGATGCCGCCGCCGGCGCCATGGCTCAGCGCCACCACGGCCCGCGCCGGCTCCGCCGCGCGGTACCAGGTGATCCGGGCCTCGCCCGCCGGCGTCGCGACGGTCTCGGTCTCGCTCGCCCCAGTGCTCATACGCCCATCCTGCCCGCGCCGCGGCGGGAAGGGCAGCGCGGCGGGCCGGCGCGGCGGCTCGGACACGGTGGCTCAGAACAGCGTGCCGACCTCGGGTCCGTCGAGCTCGGTGACCAGCTCGGGCCCGTTCTTGCGCACGTTGCTGACCTCGGTCGGCACCGGATAGGCGCGCATCAGCCCGGCCGGCGGCGGCGTCAGCAGTCCGCGCACCTCGTCCGGGTCGGTACGGGCCGGGTCGAGCCAGGCGTCCCAGCGGTCCGGGGTCAGCACCAGCGGCATCCGGGGGTGGATCTCGGCGAGCGACTGCGGCCCGCTGCCGCCGTCCGCCCCGGCCAGCGGTGTGGTCTCGGCCTCGGTGGTGATCACGGTGCAGGTCACCCACCAGGCCAGCGGGTGGTCGCCGGGCAGCGTCCGGTCCCGCCAGAACTCGTACAGCCCGGCCATCGCCATCACGGAGCCGTCCGCGGGCGTCACGAAATACGGCTGCTTACGGGGCCGCTTCTTCTTGCCCTGCTCCTCCAGCTGCCGCTCCGCGGCGTCGGTGACCCACTCGAAATACCCGTCTCCGGGCAGCAGGCACCGACGGGTCGCGAGGGCCTGCCGGAAGGACGGCTTCTCGTGCACCGTCTCGGCCCGCGCGTTGATCATCTTCGCGGCGGCCTCGGGTGATTTCGACCACGACGGGACCAGGCCCCACTTCAGCGCCCGCAGCTGGCGCGCCGGGCCGCCGGGCGGGAAGTCCTCCGCCGCCGCGCCCTTGAGGGGCCGTTCCAGCACCGCGTGCACCGGGTCCGTCGGGGCCACGTTCCAACTCGGCGCGAGGGTCTCCGCCGGCTCCCACCGCTGAACGCCGAAGAGTCCCACCAGCTCCTCGGGGCGACGACTCGCTGCATACCTACCGCACATGCGTGCCACACTGCCATGCCACACGAAGGGGAGACATGGACACCGACCACCTCACGGACATATGGAGCCGCGTGTTCGGGACCCAGCCCGATCCCTCGCTCTGGCTGGTGATCGCCACGGCGGTGCTCGCGCTGGGCGTCGTCGTCCCGCGCACCGCCTGGCGGCTGGCGCGCAACGCCGTCACCATCGCGCACGAGGGCGGGCACGGGCTGATCGCACTGCTCACCGGCCGCCGCCTGGACGGCATCCGGCTGCACTCCGACACCTCGGGGCTGACCGTCTCGCGGGGCAAGCCGACCGGTCTGGGCATGGTGCTGACCGCCGCGGCCGGCTACATCGCGCCGTCGCTGCTCGGTCTGGCGGGTGCCGCGCTCCTCGCCGCGGGGCACATCACGGCACTGCTGTGGGGGGCCACCGCGCTGCTCCTGGCGATGCTGATCATGATCCGTAACGCCTATGGCGTGCTCACGGTCGTGCTCACCGGTGCCGCGTTCGTGCTGGTCTCCTGGCTGACGACGCCGGATGTGCAGGCGGCGTTCGCGTATGTGGTGGTGTGGTTCCTGCTGCTGGGCGGGGTGCGGCCGCCGTTCGAGCTCCAGGGGAAGCGCCGGCGGGGAGGGGCCGCGGACTCCGATCCGGACCAGCTGGCGCGGCTGACCCATGTCCCGGCGGCCGTCTGGCTCGGCCTCTTCCACGTGGTGACGCTGTGCTCGCTGATCGGCGGCGGGCGCTGGCTGCTCGGCCTCTGACGTCAACCGCCGCGCGCCGGGGGCCGGTTCCGCCGCCGCCCCGGCCGGCGGTTTCGCCGCGGACGCGGTTCCGGCACGTGAGCGCACTACACGTGCCATGTTTCACAGGGGTTGCGGCGTTTTTGATCAAGATCGGCACCCTTGCCCAGCCATTAAAGTAAGGGCATGACCGAGAGCCCCACACATCCCGCCCTGTGGCCCGCCCCCCTCGCCTCCGGGGCCGTCGATGCCACCGTCACCGTGCCCGGCTCCAAATCGGTCACCAATCGCGGCCTGGTCCTGGCCGCTCTCTCCGCCGAGCCCGGCTGGCTGCGCCGGCCGCTGCGCTCCCGTGACACGCTCCTGATGGCCGAGGCCCTGCGCACCCTGGGCGTCGGCATCGAAGAGACCGCTTCCTCCAGCTCGGACGCCGCCGGGCAGCCCGGCGGCGGGGAGGCATGGCGGGTGATCCCGGCGGGCCTGCACGGCCCGGCCACCATCGACGTCGGCAACGCCGGCACGGTCATGCGCTTCCTGCCGCCGGTCGCCGCGCTCGCCGACGGCCCGATCCGCTTCGACGGCGACCCGCGCTCCTACGAGCGGCCGCTCGGCGGCGTGATCGACGCGCTGCGCGCCCTGGGGGCCCGGATCGACGACGACAACCGCGGGGCGCTGCCCATGACGGTCTTCGGCAGCGGCGGCCTGGACGGCGGCCGGGTCGAGATCGACGCGTCCTCGTCCTCCCAGTTCGTCAGCGCGCTGCTGCTGTCCGCGCCGCGCTTCAACCAGGGCGTCGAGGTCCGGCACGTGGGCGCGGCGCTGCCCTCCATGCCGCACATCCGGATGACCGTCGACATGCTGCGCAGCGTCGGCGCGCAGGTGGACACCCCGGAGGCGGGCGGCGAGCCGAACGTCTGGCGGGTCACCCCGGGCGCGCTGCTCGGCCGCGATCTGGTCGTCGAGCCGGATCTGTCGAACGCCCAGCCGTTCCTGGCCGCGGCGCTGGTCACCGGCGGCCGGGTCACGATCCCGGACTGGCCCGAGCACACCACCCAGCCCGGTGACGCGCTGCGCGAGATCTTCACCACCATGGGCGGTTCCTGCGAGCTGACCGAGCACGGCCTGACCTTCACCGGCAGCGGCCGCATCCACGGCATCGACGTCGACCTGAGCGAGGTCGGCGAGCTGACCCCCGGCATCGCCGCGGTCGCCGCCCTGGCCGACTCCCCCTCCACGCTGCGCGGGGTGGCGCACCTCCGGCTGCACGAGACCGACCGGCTGGCCGCGCTCACCAAGGAGCTCAACGAGCTCGGCGGCGATGTCACCGAGACCGCGGACGGTCTGCACATCCGCCCGCGCCCCCTGCACGGCGGGGTCTTCCGCACCTACGAGGACCACCGGCTGGCCACCGCCGCGGCGGTCATCGGCCTGGCCGTCGACGGCGTGCGGGTGGAGAACGTCGCCACCACCGCCAAGACGCTGCCGGACTTCCCGGCGATGTGGACGGACATGCTCGACCCGGCGGCCGTGTCCGCCCGGAGAGGCTGAGGCTGACGCCGCCATGCGCCGCTACGGAAAGAACCCCGACGAGGACGACATCCGCGTCCGCCCCAACCCCAAGGGCAACCGCCCCCGCACCAACCGCCGCCCCAAGCACGAGGACGCCGGCGAGGGCCTGGTCCTGACCGTCGACCGGGGCCGGCTGACCTGCCTCATCGAGGGCCGTACGGTCACCGCGATGAAGGCCCGCGAACTGGGCCGCAAGAGCGCGGTGGTCGGCGACCGGGTCGCCGTCGTGGGTGATCTGAGCGGCGCCAAGGACACCCTCGCCAGGATCGTCCGGGTCGAGCCGCGCTCCTCGACGCTGCGCCGTACGGCCGACGATGACGACCCGTTCGAGCGGGTCGTGGTCGCCAACGCCGACCAGCTCGCGATCGTCACCGCGCTCGCCGACCCCGAGCCGCGCCCCCGGCTCATCGACCGCTGTCTGGTCGCCGCCTACGACGCGGGCCTCGACCCGCTGCTGGTGCTGACCAAGTCCGATCTGGCGTCCGCGGACACCCTGCTGGAGTCCTACGGCGCGCTCGGCGTCCCCTACGTCGTCACCAATCGCGACGAACTCGCCGACGGCAGCGCCGCCGAGCGGATCCGGGCCACCCTCGCGGGCCGGATGACGGCGTTCGTCGGGCACTCCGGCGTGGGCAAGACCACCCTGGTCAACGCCCTGGTCCCGGAGCGCCGCCGGGCCACCGGCCATGTCAACGCGGTCACCGGCCGCGGGCGGCACACCACCACCTCCGCACTGGCGCTGCCGCTGCCCGACGACTCGGGCTGGGTCATCGACACCCCCGGCGTCCGGTCCTTCGGGCTGCATCACGTCGACCCGTCCCGGGTCATCCACGCCTTCCCGGACCTGGAGCCGGGCACCGCGGAGTGCCCGCGGGCCTGTAGTCACGACGAACCGGACTGCGCGCTGGACGAGTGGGTCAGCGACGGCCACGCCGATCCGGCCCGCCTCTACTCCCTGCGCCGCCTCCTGGCCACCCGGGAGCGACGCGAGGGCGACTGATCGCCGAAGTTTGCCCCGCCGGTCCGAGGTAAAGGCATAATCACACCAAGGTCGGCGCAGTGGTCCATCACGCCCTGATCGCCCGGAAGGGGCCGTAGGGAGTGATTCTGACGCCCCGTCGTCGCTCACCTGGGACAGGCCCTGGGGTCTGCCCGCCGGACAGGCCCTGGCTGACGGAGGCAATGGGACATGGCGTTGGCGTGGCTGCTGGTCGTGGTGGCCGGGATCCTGGAGACCGGCTTCGCGGTCTGCCTCAAGCTGTCGCACGGCTTCACCCGTCTGTTCCCGACCATCGCCTTCGCGGCCTTCGCGCTCGGCAGCTTCGGTCTGCTGACGCTGGCGCTGCGCCGGCTCGACGTCGGCCCGGCGTACGCGGTGTGGACGGGTATCGGTGCGGCCGGTACGGCGATCTACGGCATGGTCTTCCTCGGCGATGTGGTCTCCACCCTGAAGATCGTCTCCATTACGTTGGTCATCACCGGGGTGGTCGGGCTTCAGCTGTCGGGGTCCGCCCACTGAGCGGGCGGCCCGTGCGTCCGTCCGCCGTCCCGGTCCTCGCCCGGCCCGGGTGTCGTCCGCCGGCCTGGTCCTCGCCCGCGCGGCGCCCGCCGGCCTGGCCCTGACCCGCGCGTCGTCCACCGGCCCGGCCCTCGCCCGCCCTCCGCTGACGCTCCGTCAGCACCGCTCCCCCGGCCGCACCTCGGCCGGCATCCGGGCGAAGGCGCCCCGTACGAGCCGGGACACCGCCTCCGCCTCCAGCTCCCGGCGCGACCGCCGGGCCGACAGGCGTCCCGCGGACGGTGCCGCCCCCGGCGTCACGGGAGCGACCACGCAGGCCAGGGTCAGCCGCGCCGCGGTCTCGCAGGCGGTGCCCAGGGCGGGCAGCGCCTCCTCGGGCCAGTCGGGCTCCAGCGCCGCGACCGCCTGGTCGCAGAAGCGGCCGACGAGTTCGGCGGGCCCCGGCAGCGGGCCGTCAGCCGAGGGCTCGGCCCGCTGGGCGGGGATGCCGGGCCGGGCGGCCCCTGGCCGCGTGACACCGGCGGCCGCGGGGGCCGGCAGCCGGTCGCTCCAGCACCCGGTCAGTACCGCCCTGACCAGGGGGTTGGCGCGCGCGGTGCGCAGCGTCCAGGCGGCCGCGGCCGCCACCCGGCCCGCCGCGTCCTGCCTGGTGCCGGCGGCCGGGGGTGCCTGGGACAGCGCCCGCGCGACCCCGGCGAGGTAGTTGTCGGTCTCCCGGCGGACGAGGGCGCGGGCCAGCCCCTCCTTGCTGCCGAACTCGTTGTAGAGCGTCTGCCGGGACACCCCGGCCGCGGCCGCGACATCGACCATCCGCACGGCCGTCCAGGCCCGTTCCGTCAGCGCCGTGTAGGCGGCGTCCAGCAAGGATTCACGCGCTGCGGGCATCCGGCACCTCCCCGGCCGCCGGCCCCGGGCAGCCGGTGTGCGCACAGAATTGACGCACCGCCAGATGGTGTCAAGAGTCGTCGCAGCGGGGGCGCACCGGCGGCGCGCGGGCCGCCACACGCCGGGCGGCGCATGGCCGTGTGGCTCCGGCGTATACCAATGGATACTGTTCGCACATGCCCGACTATCACGATGATCTTCGCCTCGGCCATGTCCTCGCGGACGCCGCGGACGCCGCCACCATGGAGCGCTTCAAGGCCCTCGACCTCAAGGTCGAGACCAAACCGGACATGACACCGGTGAGTGAGGCGGACAAGGCCGCCGAAGAGCTGATCCGCAGCCAGCTCCAGCGGGCCCGGCCACGGGACGCGGTGCTCGGCGAGGAGTTCGGCAGCGAGGGCGCGGGGCCGCGCCGCTGGATCATCGACCCGATCGACGGCACGAAGAACTACGTCCGCGGGGTCCCGGTCTGGGCCACGCTGATCGCACTGATGGAGCGCGGGGAAGGCGGTGACCGCCCGGTGGTCGGCATCGTCTCGGCACCGGCGCTCAACCGCCGCTGGTGGGCCGCCGACGGCCTGGGCGCCTTCACCGGCCGCAGCCTGACCTCCGCGACCCGGCTCAAGGTCTCCCAGGTCGGCCGCATCCAGGACGCCTCGTTCGCGTACTCGTCGCTGACCGGCTGGGAGGAGCGCGGCAAGCTGTCCAACTTCCTGGACCTGAGCCGGGACTGCTGGCGCACCCGGGGCTACGGGGACTTCTGGCCGTACATGATGATCGCCGAGGGTTCGGTGGACATCTGCGCGGAGCCGGAGCTGTCGCTGTGGGACATGGCGGCCTGCGCGGTGGTGGTGAAGGAGGCCGGCGGACAGTTCTCCGGCCTGGACGGCAAGCCGGGCCCGCACAGCGGCAACGCGGCGGCCTCGAACGGTCTGCTGCACGAGGATCTGCTGGGTTATCTCGGCGACTCCCCGCACTGACCTGCGGCGGGGCGCGCATTCGGACAACCGTCCAGCAATTGCCCCTTGTTGCATCGACGGAGGCATGTGAACATGAGAATCCCCCACTTTGTGAACTTGTGAATCTCTTCGCAAGCACATTCACCAAGGAGGTGGCTCCACTCCATGCCCATGTACGTCAAAGACGCCATGAGCACGGTGCTCCTCACCATCGGGCCCGCTCACACCCTCCGCCAGGCGGCGCAGCTGATGGCGGCCCGCCGCCTCGGCGCGGCCGTGGTCCTCGACAACGACACCTGCGGCATCGGCATCCTCACCGAGCGCGACATCCTCAATTCCCTCGGCGCGGGCGAGAACCCCGACCGGGAGACCGCCCAGACCCACACCACCCCGGACGTGGTCTTCGCCGCTCCGGAGTGGACCCTGGACGATGCCGCGGACGCCATGGTGCGCGGCGGCTTCCGCCATCTGATCGTGCTCAACGACCAGGAACCGGTCGGCGTGGTCTCCGTACGCGACATCATCCGCTGCTGGTCGACCACCACGGAACGAACCCGCCCCGTACCCGCCTGACGCCCATGCGGCTCCGCCCCCCTGGAGCCGCACACACGAAGAGGCCGAAGCCCACTGGCATCCGGCCTCTTCGCTTATTACGGCAAGCGACAATTGAGCAACCCCTACGGCGAGTTACCACCTCCGCGAGAGCGGCGGCGGTTTAGCCGCAAAGAGGGGCACCCGCTCAGCCGCGCAGGGCCTGGACCGCGGCTTCCAGCCGCTTGCCGTAGTCCGCGTCCGCCTTGCGGAAGTTCTCGATCGCCCGCTGGGCGATGTCATCGCGGGAGACCTGGGCGATGAAGCCCGCCAGGTTGTCGATCAGGCGCGCCTTCTCGTCCTCCGCCATCAGGCGGTAGAGGGTGCCGGCCTGGACGAAGTCGTCGTCCTCCGCGTGCGAGGGCGCGACATGCTCGCCGGTGGGGCCGGTCACGGCGGCCGGCTGCCACAGGGGCCGGCCGGTCTCGGCGGGGCCGCCGAAGCTGTTGGGCTCGTAGTTCTTCTGTCCGGCGTGCCGGCCGTCGTAGAGCACACCGTCCCGGCCGTGGGTGCGCGCCTCGGTGGCGTGCGGGCGATTGACCGGCAGGTGGTCGGCGTTGATGCCGACACGGTAGCGGTGCGCGTCGCCGTAGGCGAAGAGACGACCCTGGAGCATCTTGTCGGGGGACGGGCCGATGCCCGGCACGAAGTGGTGCGGGGAGAAGACCGACTGCTCGACCTCGGCGAAGATGTTCTGCGGGTTGCGGTTGAGCTCCAGCTTGCCGATCTCGATCGGCGGGTAGTCCTCGTGCGGCCAGACCTTGGTCAGGTCGAAGGGGTTGAAGCGGTAGTTGGCCGCCTCGGCCGCGGGCATGATCTGCACCTGGACGGTCCAGCTCGGGAAGTCGCCGCGCTCGATGGACTCGCGCAGATCGCGCTGGTGGCTGTCCGGGTCGAGGCCGGAGGTCTCCGCGGCCTCGGCGGTCGTGAGGTTCTTGATGCCCTGGTCGGTCTTGAAGTGGTACTTGACCCAGAAGACCTCGCCGGCCTCGTTGTTCCACTGGAAGGTGTGCGAGCCGTAGCCGTTCATGTGGCGGTAGGAGGCGGGGATGCCGCGGTCGCCGAACAGCCAGGTGACCTGGTGGGTGGCCTCGGGCGACAGACCCCAGAAGTCCCAGACGTTGTCCGCCTCCTGCGAGCCGGTGTACGGGTCGCGCTTCTGGGTGTGGATGAAGTCCGGGAACTTGATGGCGTCCTTGATGAAGAACACCGGGGTGTTGTTGCCGACGAGGTCGTAGTTGCCCTCTTCGGTGTAGAACTTCAGCGCGAAGCCGCGCGGGTCACGCACCGCGTCGGCGGAGCCGAGGTTGCCCGCGACCGTGGAGAAGCGCAGGAACGTCTCGGTCTGCTTGCCGACCTCGGAGAGGAACGCGGCGCGGGTGTACTTGGTCACGTCCGCGGTGACCGTGAAGGTGCCGTACGCACCGGCGCCGCGGGCGTGCACGATGCGCTCCGGGATGCGCTCCCGGTTGAAGTGCGCGAGCTTCTCGATCAGGAGCTGGTCCTGGATGAGGCCGGGTCCGCCGATGCCCGCCGTCTCACTGTTCTGGTTGTCCCCGACCGGGGCCCCGGACTCCGTGGTCAGCGGTCCAGTGGTGCTCTCTACCGACACGTGCGCCTCCTGAAAAGTCTTCTCCACCTGCCCTTGGCTTGCGCCGGTCACGATCCTACATTGGACAATGTCTAAGTCAAGAAGGAAGCGAGACTCGTACACGATCCGGTGATGGATCCCCCACTGCTACCCTGGGTCTATCTGACTGATAGGTGAATGGCATGAGTGACCTGCTTGAACGGCTCCGGGGACGCGGCTGGCGGCTGACCGCGCAGCGACGCGTCGTCGCCGAGGTCCTCGACGGGGACCACGTCCACTACACCGCCGACGAGGTGCACGCGCTGGCGTCGTCCCGGCTGCCCGAGATCTCCCGCGCGACGGTCTACAACACCCTGGGCGAGCTGGTGTCGCTCGGCGAGGTGCTCGAAGTGAGCACCGACGGCCGGGCCAAGCGCTACGACCCCAACGCCCACCACGACCACCAGCACCTGGTCTGCTCGCGGTGCGGCACGATCCGGGACGTCCACGTCCAGGGCGACCCGCTGTCCGCCCTGCCCGAGCCGGAGCGCTACGGCTTCCAGGTCTCCGAGGTCACCGTGACCTACCGGGGCATCTGCCCCACGTGCAGCGCCCCGTCCTGACCCCAGGGCAAACCGCCCGCCGTCCGGGCCGCACCCGATCACGTACTCCCCACCGAGCCCGCCCCCACCCGGCCGCGGGCTCCTTCGCATGCCCGGCACCGGCCGTCCCGTCTGCTTCGCCACCACACCCCCACCACGGCACATATCGCACAGCCATGCCCCGCCCACCCCTCGGTTAAATCTGACGAGCCGTCACATCACCGGGGGGCCACTCTTTTCGGCCACCGGGCACCACGCGGGGCGGACTGGAACCGGGGGTGCGTCGGCCACCCAGGAGGCCAGTAAGGGCACCGCGGGCGGACACCAGAAGGCCCGCCCCCGGGCCGCCGGGGAGGCCACAGGGGCATCACTGTCGGAGCGCCGGCCCGCCGGCTACCGCTCGCACGCCGAGGCGGCCGGCCCCGGGCTCCCCCTCCGAGCACGACGAAGGCCCGGATCCTTGAGGATCCGGGCCTTCGTCTTCAGTAGCGGGGACAGGATTTGAACCTGCGACCTCTGGGTTATGAGCCCAGCGAGCTACCGAGCTGCTCCACCCCGCGTCGTTGTGTTCCACACTGTAACCCTGGCCCGACGACCAGCGCAAATTCCTTCCGCGGGGCCCGGGACCCGGCCCTGTGGGCCCGGCCCCGGGCTTCCGGGCACCTCTGCCGCCCGCTACGCGCTGAGCTCCTCCTGGAGCGCCGTACGCAGCCGTGCCGCACGCTCCGCCACCTCCGGCGGGCCCAGCTCCACGGCGTGCGCACACCAGCTCTGCGCCTCCGCGAGCGCCCCACGCCGGGCGGCGAGCAGCGCCAGCCGGAGCGCCGCCCGGCCGTGCCCGGCCTCGGCGGCGCGCTGCCACCACAGGGCGGCCTCCGGCAGGCTGCCCTCACGGGCCAGCAGCAGCCCGAGGTTGAAGGCGCCGTTACGGCTCCCGGCCTCGGCCGCCGCGCGGTACCACTCGGCGGCCTCGACGACCTCCCCACGAGCCGCCGCGAACATACCAACTCGGACCTGGGCGCGCCGGTGACCCTGGCGCGCGGCCCGCTCGTACCACTGCACGCTCTCGTCGTCCGCCGCGCGCTCCCCGTCCGCCAGGCCCTCGCCCGCGGCCGCCGCCTGGCGGTCGAGGAGGTCGGCGAGCCGGAAGGCCGCCTCGGCGCTGCCGCCACCGGCCGCACAGCGCAGATTGCGCTCCGCGTCCTCGAGCTCACCGTCCCGCAGCTGCACGATGGCGACCTGAAGCGCCGCCTCGGTGTGCCCGGCCGCGGCCGCCCGCTCGTACCAGGTGTGCGCCGTACGCTCCGCACCCCGCCCGGCGAAGAGGATGCCGAGGTTGAACGCGGCGTCCACACTGCCCGCCTCGGCCGCCTTGGAGAACCACGGCTCGGCCCCCGCGGCGTCGCCGCGCTGGAGCAGCAGGATGGCCAGCGCGTTGGCGGCCTCGCGGTGCCCGGCGTAGGCGGCCCGGCGGTACCACTGCTCACCGCGCCCCTCCCGGCCCTGCTCGGCACAGAGCAGCCCGATGTTGTAGGCGCCGTTGACATCCCCGGCATCCAGGGCGACGCGGTACCAGCGCTCGGCGGTCTGAAGCTCACCGCGGTCGGCGTGCAGCGCCCCGAGCGCGTTGGCAGCGTTGCCATCGCCGTCCTGGGCGGCGCGCCGCCACCATTCCGCGGCGCTCTCCTCGTCCCCCGCGTCGCGCAGCAGGAAGCCCAGCGCACAGGCGGCGCGCGCCTCCCCGTCCTTGGCGGCGGACAGGTACCAGCGCCCCGCCTCCTGGACGTCACCGCGCTCCTCCAGCAGCGCGCCCAGCTGGAGCGCGGCCCGCCGGTGGCCGCGCGCGGCGGCCTGGCGGTACCACTGCTCGGCCTCCTCCTGCTGCTTCAGCTCCCCGTACGCGGGGACCGCTCGGTGGTCCGCGTCGCGCCCGTCCTCGATGAGCCGGGCCAGGCGGTACGCGGCCTCGCGGTGGCCCCGCTCGGCGGCCGTACGGAACCAGCGCTCGGCGCCGATGTCGCCGCGGTGCTCCAGGAGGTCGGCGAGGGCATAGGCGCCCAGACAGTGACCGGACTCGGCGGACTGGCGCAGCCAGTACTCGGCGGCCGGCTCGTCGCCGCGCTCGCGGTAGTGGCGCCCGAGGGCGTGTGCGGCGGCGGCGGAACCGGCCACGGCGGCGATCCGCCACCAGCCGGCCGCCTCGTCCCCGTAGCCCCGCTGGTGGAGCAGCACGCCCAGGTTGTTGGCCGCGGCGCGGTCCCCGGCGGCGGCCGCGGACCGCAGATGCGGCTCGGCGCCGTCGAGGTCACCGCGGCGCAGCAGCATCGCGCCGAGCGCGCTCATCGCGGCGGTGTCGCCCGCCTCGGCGGCCCGACGATGGCCGGACTCGGTCACGGCATCGGACGCCTCGGCGGCCTCCGCGGCCTCCATCGCGTCCATTTGCAGGTCGGATTCGCGCCCGTCGTCGGGCGCATGCACAAACCGGTCCGTCTCCAACAACCTTGCCTTGTCCCCCATAAGACCCATCGTCGCATCACCTGTAACCCGCGTACACCTGGTATACCGCAGCCAGTGAGGTCACTTCAGCGGTTTGTCGACTTCCCGACACGACGACTTGGCAAACTCAAGCACACAGCTTCCCCACATGGGCCGTACGACCCGGCCTTTCCCGGAATCGACCTGAACACATGACGAAGGCCCGGATCCTTGAGGATCCGGGCCTTCGTCTTCAGTAGCGGGGACAGGATTTGAACCTGCGACCTCTGGGTTATGAGCCCAGCGAGCTACCGAGCTGCTCCACCCCGCGTCGTTGTGCCCTCAAGGTATCACGGTGGCCGACGGCCCCCGCACCGACGCGGCCCTGTGGCCACCGGTTCGCACCGGCGGCCACAGGGCCCGGAGAGACGGCGGCCGGCTCAGCTGCCCGGCTTGCCGCCCTTCTCGGACGCCTTCGCCGCCCGGTCCAGCGCCGCCTTCAGCTTCTTCTGGGCCTCGCCGTAACCGGCCCAGTCGCCTCCGGCGCGTGCCTTCTCGCCCTCCTCGTACGCCTTCTGCGCATCGGCGAGGGCCTGCTGCACCGTCTGGTCGGACGGTGGCTGCCCGGTGTCGCCGCCGCCCGGCGGCTGCTCCGTGCCCGTACTGGGCGCCTTCTTGCCGAAGACCACGTCCAGCGCGTCCTTGAGGGAGTCCTCCAGGACGGGCTTGTTGTCGCCGTAGCTGACCAACACCTTCTTCAGAAGGGGGTAGTTGGTGTTGGCACCGCGCAGATACACCGGTTCGACATAGAGCAGTCCGCCGTCCAGGGGCACGGTCAGCAGATTGCCGTACTCGATCTCCGAGTCGCCGAACTTCTTGAGGATGTTCAGCTCATTGGCGATGACCGGATCGGAGTTGAACTTCGACTGCACCAGCTGCGGGCCGGGCACCGGCGTCTCCGACGGCAGCTTCAGCAATCTGATCTTGCCATAGTCGCCGCTGGTCGCATTGGCGTCGACGGCCATGAACGCACCGAGGTTGTCGCGCTTGTTGGGCGTGAAGGTCGTCGTCAGCGAGAACGCGCGGTTCTTCTGGTCCGGCATCTTCATGCTCAGGTAGTACGGCGGAACCGCGTTGCCCGACTTGGTCGTCGGGTCGTTCGGGATCTGCCAGCGCTCGGAGCCGGTGTAGAAGGTGCCGGGGTCCGTGACGTGGTACGTGGTCAGCAGCTGGCGCTGCACCTTGAACAGGTCCTGCGGGTAGCGCAGGTGCTCCTTGAGCGCCGGGCTTATGGCGTTCTTCTTCTCGACCGTGCCGGGGAAGGACTTCATCCAGGTCTTGAGGACCGGGTCCTTGTCGTCCCACTGGTAGAGCTTCACCGAACCGTCGTAGGCGTCCACCGTCGCCTTGACGGAGTTGCGGATGTAGTTGACCTGGTTCTGCTGGGCCACCACCGCCCGCTGGCCGTCGGTGAGCGAATCGGCCGTGCTGTCGCCGAGCGTGGTGCGCGAGGCGTACGGATAGCCGTTGCTGGTGGTGTAGGCGTCCACGATCCACTTGATCCGGCCGTCGATGACCGCCGGATAGGCGTCGCCGTCGATGGTCAGCCAGGGGGCGACGGATTCGACGCGCTCCTTGGGCGTGCGGTTGTACAGGATCCGCGAGCCGTCGCCGATCGCGCCGGAGTAGAGGATCTGCGGCTCCCCGAACGCCACCGCGTACGCGGCACGGTTGACCGGGTTCCCGAGGTTGACGCCGCTCTTGCCCTGGTAGCTGTAGCTCTTCTCGCCGCTGTCGTCGGAGTAGTCCAGTTCCTTCTGCGGACCGCCGACGATGGAGTACTGCGAGGTCTTCTCGCCGTAGTACACCCGCTGCTGGTACTTGCCGAGCTGCCCCTTGGCCGGCAGATCCGACTCCGTGTACTTCGGACCACCGCCCTCGGCGGCCTCCGTCCCCTTGGCGGCGACCGCGCCGTAGCCGTGGGTGTACTTGAAGTGGTCGTTGATCCAGTTGCGCTCGGGGATACCGGCGATGTTCAGCTCACGCAGACCGATGACGGTGTCCTGCTCGGCGCCGTCCTTGTCCTTGTAGCGGTCGACGTCCAGGGTGGAGGGGAACTGGTAGTACCCCCGCACCTGCTGCTGTTGCTGGAAGGCCGGCGAGACCACGTTCGGGTCGAGCAGCCGCATGGCGGCCGTGGTGTCGGCGTTGTCCCGCAGCCGCTGGCTGTCCGCCTTGCCGGTGGGCTGGTAGTCGCCCTTGTACGGCGTGACCTCGGAGCCCTGGATGCCGTACGCGTCCCGGGTCGCCTTGATGTTCTGCTTGATGTACGGCGCTTCCTTGGCCTGCTCGTTCGGCTGGACCTGGAACTTCTGCACGATCGCCGGATACAGCCCGCCGATGAGGACCGCCGAGAGCACCATCAGGCCGAAGCCGATCACCGGCAGCTGCCAGGTCCGCCGCCAGAGGGTGGCGAAGAACAGCACCGCGCAGATCGCCGCGATGAAGAACAGGATGGTCTTCGCCGGGAGATAGGCGTTGGCGTCGACATACCGCAGGCCCGTCCAGTTGTCGGCCGACTTCAGGCCGCTGGACTTCACCGCGAGGCCGTACCGGTCGAGCCAGTACGCGATCGCCTTGAGTGAGACGAAGATGCCCAGCAGCACCGACAGATGGCCGGTCGCCGCCGCCGTCGCCCGCGAACCGGGGCTGGTCAGCCGCAGCCCGCCGTAGAGGTAGTGCGTCAGCGCCGCGGCGACCAGACACAGCACAGCGCAGGCGAAGCCGAAGCTCAACAGGAAGCGGTACCAGGGCAGATCGAAGGCGTAGAACGCCACGTCCATCCCGAACTGCGGGTCCTTCTTGCCGAAGGGGACGCCGTTGACCCACTGGAGCCAGGTGCGCCACTCGCCGGAGGCGGAGGCACCGGCGATCAGCCCGATCACCGCCGTGATCGCGATCAGCGCCCACTTCTTGAACGGCGCGATGCTCATCCGGTAGCGGTCCAGGCTCTGCTGCTCCATGGACATCGCGCTCAGCGGCGGCCGCAGCCGGTGCGCCAGCCAGATGTTGACGCCGACGGCCGCGGCCATCACCACGCCGAAGGCGAAGAACAGACCGATCTTGGTCAGCAGGGTGGTCGTGAAGACCGAGGAGTACTTGACCGATCGATACCAGAGCCAATCCGTCCAAAACCCCGCAAACATCACGAAGAGCATGGCCAGTACGGCCAGCACACCCAATGTCATGAGCAGGGTCCGGATCCGCCGCGATGGTCGGCCGACTCTGATCCGTGGCCCTGTCGGGCCTCCGCCGCGGTCCGGCATCTGGAAAGCCAAGGTGCGCACCTCGAAGTTCGCTGTCGTGTGGAGCAGGCCCGGCGATAGTAGGACCCACCGATGCAACTTACGAAGGCTTTACTCAGTTCCCGCTTTCCGGGGTACACAAGGCACGATGTTGAGCATGACCAACCTCCCCGTTGACGGCACCCCCCTCGCCGCCGACCCCCTGACCCGCGCGGTACTCGAGATCGACGAGTACAGCGCCGGGCTCGGCTGGGATCAGCCGGCCCGACTGTTCGCCCTCGTCGACACCGCCAAGCTGCGTGCGCAGGAGCCCTCGCTCGCCGCCCAGCTCGGTATCGACGACTCCACCACCACGTCCCTGACCCCTGTGGAGCAGGACGAGATCCCGGCGGGTGTCCCGCTGGACGAGTTCCTGGCCACCATCGCCTGGCCGGATGCCGTCACCGGCTGTGCGCTGACCGTCGAGCGGCTGATGCTGCCGCCGTCCGCCGAGGACTCCGAGCCCGCGGGCATGGACGAGGCGCAGCTCGCCAAGTGGGTCGCCGAGCACCCGGACCGCCAGGAGGTCCGGATGACGGTGGCCGTGCTGCGGGACGGACGCCGGGAGTCGGCCCTGCGGCTGCGCGAGAAGGACTCCACGTCCGAGGTCCTCACCGGCTCGGCGCTCGTACCGGGCCTGGCGGAAGCGCTGGCCGCGACCTTCGAGGTCTGACCGCGGCGTTCCGGGCCCCTCCCCGGGCCGGACGGCTCGCGTCCGGCTCCCGGGGCCCGGGACGGGCCGGCCCTAGGACCGGCCTGTCGGGCCGCAGCTCGGCAGGCCGGCGCTGTCGCCCTTGCGGATCTTCTCCAGCGCCTTGACGGCGTCGCCTATGGTGCCGACCTTGACCAGGGTCAGCCCCTTCGGGGTGTCCTTGGCCGCCGCGGCGCAGTTCTCCTTGGGCGTCAGGAAGAACTCCGCGCCCTTGTCGCGCGCACCGACCGTCTTCATCGCGATGCCACCGATCGGGCCGACCTTGCCCTTGTCGTCGATGGTGCCCGTACCTGCCACGAACTTGCCGCCGGTCATGTCCCCGGGCGTGAGCTTGTCGACGATGCCGAGCGCGAACATCAGCCCGGCGCTCGGTCCCCCGACATCGGCCAGCTTGACGTCGATGGGGAACGGGAAGGTGTGATCCACATCGGCCTGGATGCCCACGATGGCGCGGCCGTCGTCCGCCTTCTGCGTGCTGATCGTGATCTGCTTCGCGCCGGTCACGGCCTTCTTGCCCTGCTTCTCCGCCGCGGCGGCTTCCTTGGCGGGGATGATCGTGAAGACGACCTTCTCGCCCGGCTTGTGGCGGGTGACGAGCTTGGCGACGTCGCCGGTCTGCTTGACCGCCGTGCCGTCCACGGCCTTGATCACATCGCCCGCGTGCAGCCGGCCCTCGGCGGGCTTGTCCTTGACGACGGAGCCGACGACGGTCTGGGCGGCGACCGGGAGGTGCAGCTGCTTGAGCGCGGCGGCCTTGGCGCTCTCCTGGGACTGGCTGAACTCCTCGGCGTTCTCCTGGTCGGCCTGCTCGGCCGTCTGCCCCTCGGGGTAGAGCGTCTTGTGCGGCACCACGGCGTTGTCGTGACCGAGCCAGCCGTACACCGCCTCGAAGAGGTTCATGCGGTAGTCGGGGCCGGTGACCCGGACGGTGGTCATGTTGAGATGACCCGTCGTCGGATAGGTCTTCCGCTGGGAGATCTGGAGCACCGGCTCGCCGTCGTGATCACCAAGGGTGTTGACCGTCGGCCCCGGAGACATCTCGGAGTACGGCACGGGGATCAGCACCCCTGCGCAGAGCAGCGCGATCAACATCAGGATCGAGGCGAGCAGCGTCGCGGTGCGGCGTGGCATGGAACGACAGTACGGGACGGGTATGACAACCGGCCCGCGGGGCCGTCCGTACGGGGCCGGGCACCCGCCCGCAGAAAAGCGCCACCCCGGAGGGTGGCGCTTGCTTCCGCGGAGAAACGGCGATAGTCAGACCGGATCCGAGGCGGGCTCGGAAACGGAATGTTCCTTTTCCATGGCATCCCGGAACCGGGCATAGCCCGCGAGTTCTGCCACGTCCCCGGTCTTGCGATTCCGCATGGTCCAACTGCTCCACACCGCGGCAATCAGCCCGGCGCCGACCGGAATCAGCAACCAGAGGAGCGCACCCATCAGCGACCTCCCAACCCCTTGTACAACCGCGATCGACGAATAAGCAGATTAACCATCTGCTGGGTCAACGCTCATGCCAGGGGGCGGGTTACGCAACCGGAACACATGGCACCGGTTCGGCCTCACGTTCGGAGCTCACCGTCCCGTGAACTCCGGGTCAACGCCCCCGCCCCGTCTCTCCTGTCGACTGCCCGGAGGACGGGGGATTACTCACCGGAAATCGGCTGCATTCCCACCCTCCGCCCGTCAGGAAGACAGCGCTACGCGCCGACCCGCCCGCCCGTCACCCGACCTCCACCCCCAGAAGACAGCGCTACGCGCCGACCCATTCTTCGGTCCCATCCGAGAACGTCTGGTGCTTCCAGATCGGTACCTCGTGCTTGAGGTCGTCGATCAGTTTGCGGCAGGCGTCGAACGCCTCGCCCCGGTGTGGGCAGGACACCGCGACGACCACGGCCAGATCGCCGATGCGCAGATCGCCCACCCGGTGGACGGCGGCCAGCGCACGGACGGGAAATTCGGCGGTCACCTTCTCGGCGATCCGGCGCATCTCCGCCTCGGCCGTCGGGTGCGCGGAGTAGCCCAGACCCTCGACGTCGGCGCCGCTGTCGTGCGAGCGGACCGTGCCGACGAACAGGGCCGTGCCGCCGGCCGCCGCGTCGCCCACGGCCGCGAACACCTCGTCCACGGAGAGCGGGGTGTCGCGGATCTCCAGGAGCCGGATCGGGTCCGCCGCGGCCCGCTCACCGGGGTGGTCGCGGCCGGGGGACGAAGGGGAGGGCGTGCCAGACATGCCCCCATCGTGCCGCAACCGGGGGCGCCGCGGGAATGGCCGTTTCCGCCCGTCGTCCGGCCCGCCGTATGGAGACTCCTCCAGCCCGGCGGGCCCGGTGCGGCTCAGATGCGGCGGCGGGCCTTACGGGCGCGCCGCACCAGGGCGGCGGTGCCCAGGAGGGCGACGGTGGCGCCGGCGGCACCCGCGGCCGTGGCATCCTTGCGGCCCAGCCGGCGGCCGGCGACGGTGTGCCGTCCGGCGACCTCTTCCAGGAGCTCGGCCAGCACCTCCTCGTTCGTCCAGTGGGGCCGCCAGCCCGCATCGTGCAGCCGGCTGCCGCTGACCACCCACGGGTGCATCGTGTACGCGAGGTCCCCGGCGGGCGACGGCGTCAGGCCGATCCGGTGCAGCCGGGCCGCGGCGCCCAGGGCCACCGAGGACGGCAGCTCCATGCGGCGGATGCCGGACAGCTCCTCGACCTCCTCCTGCTCCAGCCAGCCGTCGCAGCCCACCGCCAGCTCGCCGTCGACCTTCTCCAGCGCGGCGTACTCCAGGGCGCTGACCAGGTCCTCGACATGGCAGAACTGCCAGGCGGGGCGGGATCCGGCGACGACCAGGAGGCGGGGCGATTCGAAGTAGCGGGTCAGCGCGGTGTCGGTGCCGCCCACCAGGACGGCGGGGCGCAGCACGGTGACGTTGAGGCCGGGGTGGGCGCGGGGCGCGCGGTGCGCCAGGTGCTCGATCTCCAGCAGGTCGCCGACGCCGGTGGCGTCCGCGGTGGCGCGCAGCTCGGCGTCCTCGGCCAGTGGCACATCGTTGTCGGGCAGCGCCCCGTAGACCATGGCGGAGGTGCACAGCACCACCCGGTGGACGCCGGCGGCCGCGGCGGCGGTGAGCACGGTCTGGGTGCCGCGCACGTTGTAGGCGGTGCGCGCCGCGTCGTCGGTCTCCAGGTCGAGGTCGAGCGCCAGGTGGACGACGACGTCCGCACCGCGCAGCTTGTCGGCGATGGCGGGGTCCCGGACGTCGAGGACGTGCCAGTGTGCCTCGGCGACGTCGCCGCGCCGCTCGTCGATGGCCACCACCTCCTTGACCTCGTCGGATGCGACCAGGGCGCGGGTCAGCAGCGCCCCGACCCCGGACGCGGCTCCGGTGACGGCGACGACGGGCCGGCGCAGCGGCCGGTCCGTGGTGCCGTCTGCGCCATTGCCTGCCTTCTCGGTCTGGGCCGCAGCGTTTCGCGCTGCGCGAACGGTCGGATCTGGGGAACTCACCGGGCGTCTCCAGCGGTTGTCTTCAGTGCGAACGTGTGGTCATGCGTACGCACCAGGTGGCGTCCATCCTGCCGCAGCCACCGGGACAGCGAAGCACCGAGCCCCGAAGCGGTCCGGGTGTCTACGCTGGAGGTGATGTCGGGCAGCCGCCGTCGGCCACCTGGTCGGCGGCCCTACGAGCCGAGGAAACCCGTGAGTGACACCCCATTTGGATTCGGCCTTCCGCCGGAGGAGCCGGAGGACGGCGACAACGGCAAGAAGAAGGGCGGCCAGGGAGGTAGCCAGGGCCCCGCGGACCCCTTCGGGTTCGGCGGCGGGAGCGGCGGCGCGGACAATCCGTTCGCGGCGCTCTTCGGCGGCATGGGCGGCCCCGGTGGCGAGATGAACCCTGGAGACCTGGGAGCCGCCTTCCAGAAGCTCGGGCAGATGCTCTCTTACGAGGGCGGCCCGGTGAACTGGGACATGGCCAAGGACATCGCGCGGCAGACCGTCGCGCAGGGCGCCGAGGACGGCAGCAAGGACGCGAGCCTGTCGCCGGGTGAGCGCACCGCGGTCGAGGAGGCCGTGCGGCTGGCGGACCTGTGGCTGGACGGTGTGACATCGCTGCCGTCGGGCTCCGGCTCGGTGGTGGCCTGGAGCCGCGCCGAGTGGGTCGAGGAGACCCTCCCGGTGTGGAAGGACCTGGTCAACCCGCTCGCCGAGCGCGTCGGGGCGGCCATGGGCGATGTGCTGCCCGGGGAGATGCAGGCCATGGCGGGCCCGCTGCTCGGGATGATGCGCTCCATGGGCGGCGCGATGTTCGGCACCCAGATCGGCCAGGCGCTGGGCGTACTGGCCGGCGAGGTCGTCGGTTCGACGGACATCGGGCTGCCGCTGGGCCCGGCCGGCAAGGCCGCGCTGCTGCCGGGGAACATCACCACGTTCGGCGCGGGCCTGGGCGTCCCGGAGGAGGAAGTGCGGCTGTATCTGGCCCTGCGCGAGGCCGCCCACCAGCGGCTCTTCGCCCATGTGCCGTGGCTGCGCTCGCATCTGTTCGGTGCCGTCGAGGGCTATGCGCGCGGGATCAAGGTCGACACGACCAAGCTGGAGGACGTGGTCGGCCAGATCGATCCGCAGCATCCCGAGGAGCTCCAGAACGCCCTTCAGCAGGGCATGTTCCAGCCCGAGGACACTCCGGAGCAGAAGGCGGCGCTGGCCCGTCTGGAGACCGCGCTGGCGCTCGTCGAGGGCTGGGTGGACGCGGTGGTTCACGCCGCCGCCAAGCCGCATCTGCCGTCGGCGGACAAGCTCCGTGAGACGCTGCGGCGGCGCCGGGCGAGCGGTGGCCCCGCCGAGCAGACGTTCTCGACGCTGATCGGTCTCCAGCTGCGTCCGCGGCGGCTGCGGGACGCCTCGCGGCTGTGGGCGTCGCTGACGGACGCGCGGGGCCTGGAGGGCCGCGACGGCCTGTGGGAGCACCCGGACATGCTGCCGACGGCGGCCGATCTGGACGACCCGGACGGGTTCGTGCACCACGAGCAGCCGGATTTCTCCGAGCTCGACAAGATGCTCGGCGAGGCCGCGAGCGGCGGCAAGCCGGATCTGGGCAAGCCCGCCCGGGAGAGCGACGGCCCGGACGAGGCCCCCGGCGAGAGCAAGGGCGACGGCGACAAGTGAGTCTGCGCGAGGACGCGGCGCGGGTGCTCAAGGAGTGGCCCGCGCCGTCCCCCGACCAGGAACAGCTGCGGCTGACGTATCTGGATCATCTCGCCGCCCATCAGGACGGCATGTGGAAGCCCTGCAAGGACGGGCATCTCACGGCCAGCGCGCTGGTGATCGATCCGGCCGGCGGGCGGGTGCTGCTCACCCTGCACCGCAAGCTGAAGATGTGGCTCCAGATGGGCGGCCACTGTGAGCCCGAGGATGCCTCACTGGCCGATGCGGCGCTGCGTGAGGCGCGTGAGGAGTCCGGGATCGCGCGGGGGCTGACGCTGCTGCCCGGCGGCCCGGTGCGGCTGGACCGTCATCACACGCCCTGTGCCTGGCATTTGGACGTGCAGTATGCGGCGCTGGCGCCCGCGGACGCGGTGGCGGAGATCAGCGACGAGTCGCTGGACCTGCGGTGGTTCGGGTACGACGAGGTGCCTGCTGTCGCCGATGCGTCGGTGGTGCGCCTGGTGGAGCGCACCCGCGCGCTGCTCTAGACGGCAGCGGCCACACCGTCCGGCGCCCCGTCCCTTCCCTTGGGGCGGGCGCCGGAGGTGTGTCAGCGGCCGGCCGGCGGGCTCAGTTGGTGAAGATGTTGCCCTGGTTCTGTCCCCGGGCGCCCTGCTGGCCCATGCCGAACTGGGCGGCCACACCGGAGCCGAGCACCGCGTTCTGCGGCGGCAGCAGCTCGCTGGGCTGGACCAGTGCGTAGCCCTGGCCGAGGAAGCTCAGCTCCCAGCCCTCGCCGGTGTTGCCGCGCCGGCGGAACACTCCCGAGGAGTGCGTCTGCGCCTGCATCTGGACGCGCAGCGAAGCGGACCAGGCGACCACCGCGTCGGCGTCGGCGTTGACGTACTTGTCGGGCGTGACCTGCAACATCAGCGGCTGGCCGGAGGTCATCAGGGCGACCTGGCCCCGTCCGGAGATGTTGAGCTGGTACTTGCCGGTGCCGGAGATGCCGTACTGGCTGTCGACGGAGACGACCTCCCAGTGGAGGCCGGAGTCCAGCGCGAGGACATAGCTGCTGTCGACGGTCAGGCCGTCGTGGTCGACGTCGACGACATGGACGTACTGGGCGAGGTTGGCCAGATAGACCGTGCCCTGCCCGGAGACACGCATCAGGTCGAGGCCCTCACCGGAGTGCGCTCGGGTCCGGTGCTGGCCCGGCGTCTGGTAGTTGCCGTCGAATTCGAGCAGCCCCTGATAGGCGACCATCGTGCCCTTACGGGCGAGGACGTCCTCGTGGCCCTGGAGGGCGACGCGCAGCAGCTGGCTGTTCTGAAGGGCGTAGCGGTCCTGGGTCTGTGCCTCGGTGAAGGCGAAAAGCGGACTCTGCATGGCGTGTTCGGTCCTCCCCCTCAGCCCCGGGCCCGGAGCCGGTCGGTGCTGTCCTCGCTGGGCTGGACGACGACGAACCCCTGGCCGGAGAAGCCCAGTTGGTACGCCTCGCCGCTGCCGCGTCCGATCATCGAGGACGCCTTGAAGCTGCGCTTGCCCTTCATCTTCAGATGGGTGGACCAGGCGACGAGGGCGTCGGGGTCCACATAGGTCTCGTCCTCGCCGCGGCCGCAGTCGACGACGATGGGCGTGCCCCGGGAGGTCAGCGCGACCCAGCCGGTGCCCGAGATCTGGACGTTGAAGAGTCCCTGGCCGGCGAATTTCGCCATGCCCTTGACGCGCTGCACGCCCCACTGGAGGTGGGCGTCGAGGGCGAGGAGGTTGGTGCCGTTGACGGAGAGCGCGTCGTCGTTGAGGTTGATGCAGACGACGTCGGCGCCGTAGTCGGCGAGGTAGAGCAGGCCGTCGCCGGAGCACTTCATCAGGGGCGCGCCTTCGCCGGTGAGCCACTGGGAGGCCATCTGGCGGACGGCGGGCGGGTTCGGCTCGTACTGGACGAAGCCTTCGTAGGCGACCATCGAGCCGGTGCGTGCGAAGACGTCCTGGCCGCTCTGCATGGCGATCTTCACCATGGCGCTGCCGTGGTTCTCCATACGGGCGGCGGGCGGGGTCGGGACATAGCCCGACAGCTGCTGCTGGTTCATGACGTGCGGGCTCCCTCAGACCTCGTAGGGCTGGACGACGATGAAGTTGCCGGGCGCACCGCGGAACTGGAGGTTCACGGTCTCGCCGGAGTGGCCCGGGTAGGCGTGCCGGCGCAGGCTCACCTGGCTGGAGATGATCACCTGCGAGGCGGCGGACCAGGCCACGATGGCGTTGGCGTCGGCGAAGGTGGTCGGGGTGACCGGCAGGACGACCGGGGTGCCCTGGGTCTTGACGATGACGGTGCCGCTCCCCTGGAACTGCATGGTGAACAGGGCGCCACCGGGGATGCCGTGGCCCTCGATGCGGCGGACCTCGTGCTGAAGCGACTCGTCGAAGGCGAGGACCGCCTCGGCGGACACACAGATGGCGTCGCCCTGGAGCTCGATGGGGTGCACATGGGCGCTGTTCTCCGCGAAGAAGACCTGGCCCTGGCCGGTGCAGCGCATCAGCTGCATTTCCTGGCCGGTGGCGTTGCCGACGATCCGGCCGCGGAAGCCGGCGCCCTTGTAGCCGAAGTCGACCTTGCCCTGGTAGAGCACCATGCTGCCCTGGCGGGCGAGCACCGGCTGGCCGTCGACGCCGAGGTCGACGCGGATCAGCCTGCTGTTCTGCGGGGTCCAGCGCTGCCCCGTGGGGGCTTCCTTGTACTTGTCCAGTACGACGCCGAGGCCGGGGCCGCCGCCCTGGGGCACGGCCGGTGCCTGGCCGCCGCCGTAGGGGGCGCCCGGGGGCTGCTGTCCCGGCTGGCCGTACGGGGCGGGCCGGCCCTGCGGGGCGCCGTATCCGCCGGGCGGCGGTGCGGGCTGCCCATAGGGAGGTGCCTGCGGGGCAGGCTGGCCGGGGTAGCCGCTGGGTGCGGGCTGCGGCGGGCCGTAGGGGTCCTGACCGGGCGCCGGCCGGCCGTACGGGGCCGGCGGCTGCTGGCCGGGCACGCCGGGCGGCGGCACCGGGCCGGGCGGGGCCAGCGGCGCGGCGAGCGTGGGCGCGCTGTCGACCTGCGGCGCGGTGGCCTGCGGGGGCTGGGGTGCGGCCGGGGGTGCTTCCTGCGGCGCGCCCTGGGGCGGGCCGAAGTCGGGGGCGGGCGGCGCGGCGGGCACCCCGAAGGACGGTGCGGGGGCGGCCGGCCCGGACGGCGGGGCGAAGCCCGGCACGTCCGGTGCCGTGGCGGACGTGCCGGGCTGCGCCTCGGCCTCTTCGGCGACCTCACCGCCGAAGTTCTTCAGCAGCGCCTCGAGGCCGCCGTCGAAGCCCTGGCCGACGGCGGCGAACCGCCAGACGTCCTTGAGGTAGAAGTCGCCGAGCATGACGGCGCGTTCGGTGCTGAACTCGCTGCCGTCGAAGGAGTAGCGGGCGACCTCCTCGCCGCCGGCCACGATCCGGAGGTAGCCGGGGCCGATCTGCGAGACCTGGCCGGCGCCGTCGAGCGCGGCGGTGAAGGAGAGCTTCTGGATGTGCGGCGGGATCTTGTCGAGGGTGACCCGGAAGGACTCGCTGTCGCCGGCCTGCGCGCCGAGCAGCTGGATCGACTCCTCGGGCGACTTGGGCTGGTTGAAGAAGATGAAGTACCGGTCGTCGGAGAGCCGCTCGTCGCCGTCCAGGCCGAAGCAGCTGATGTCGAAGGACAGGCCGGCTCCGGCGATCTGCACACCGACGTACAGATCCGTTCCCGCCGTCAGATCACTGATTTTGGCCTTGTGGCCCCGCTGGAATTCCCTGGCCATACGTAACGCCCGTCCCCCGCTCCGGCTGTGAGTTCCTCTGCGCGGCCAGGCTAACCGCTGGCGCCGACAGCGGGCGATGCCGGGGCGCGACGGATCTCGTCGGGCTTGCGCGCCGTCATTCCCCGCGGGCGACGGGCAGATGGGGCAGCCGGTCGGCCGCGACCACCCCTTCGAGATAGCCGCGGGCCCGTTCCGTACGGGCGTAGGACTCCAGCAGTCGCCAAAAGCGGGGGCCGTGGCCGGGGACGAGCAGATGGGCGAGTTCGTGCAGCAGGACGTAGTCGATGACGTACTCCGGCATGCCCTGGAGGCGGTGCGAAAGGCGGATGCTGCCCTCGGCCGGGGTGCACGATCCCCAGCGGGTGTTCTGGTTGGTCACCCAGCGCACCGAGGCGGGGCGGGCCCGGCCGTCCAGATACTGGCCGGACAGCCGCTCGGCGCGCTCGGCCAGCTCGCCGTCGCCCAGCATCCGCTTGCTCTCCTGGGCGGCGAGCTTGTCCAGCATGACGGTGACCCAGCGCCGCTCCTCCGCCTCGGACATACGGGCCGGAATCAGGACCACCGTGCGGTCGCCCTCGCGGTACGCGGAGACCGTTCTGCGCCGTCGTGAACTGCGGCGCACCTCGACGGCGCTGGTGCCCGAGCCGCGGGCGACGGGGCCGGGGGCGGCACCGCGCGAGGTGTCAGCGGCGCGGCGCAGAGGGGTTTCCCCTGAACCGTGGGCGGGAGGGTCGGCGGGCACGCGCCCGACGTTACCCGCTGGCGCGGCGGGAAGTCCCGCCCCGCGGACGGTTCGCCATCGAACCACTCCATGGCGTGCACCGCTTGTACGACCATTGCCCACCGCCTGTGGATAACTTCCGCATCGATCCGCCGCAGGGCGCATGCTGAGTGCCGGACGACGAATCAACGGACGGGGGCGAAGATGAGGCATCCGATGCTCAAGCCCGCGCTGCGGCGCGGATGGCGGGACCGGGAGACGGTGCGGTTCGGGGTGGCACCGGCGCATGCGATGGTGGTCGGCCCGGTCGATACGGCGACCGGCAGTTTCCTCTCGCTGATCGACGGCACCCGCACCATGCGGCAACTGGTCGAGGAGGCCGCGTTACTGGACCTCCCGCCCGAGCATGTGCGGGGTGTCGTGGACCGGCTCGGCGCCGCCGGGCTGCTGGAATCCCCCACCGGGGGCGGCCCGGCGGCCGAGGCGGTCCGGGCGGACCACACCGCTTTCGAGCAGCTGCGGCCCGATCTGGCTTCCCTCTCGGTGCGGCATCCGGAACCGGCGGGCGGGCTGGGCCGGATAGGAGCGCGCCGGGCGGTCCGGGCCCGGGTCAAGGGGTCGGGGCGGGTCGGCGCCGCGATCGCGGCGCTGCTCTCGGCCTCGGGGATCGGCCGGGTGGAGGTGTTCGACGGCGGCACGGTCCAGCCGTGGGACGTCCTGCCCGGCGGGCTGCCGGCCGAGCGGATCGGCGAGCGGCGGCGCTCGGCCGCGCAACGGCTGGTTCAGCAGTCCTCCCCCTGGAGCCGTACCCCACGGCCGAGGGTCCCGGTCAGCGAATCGGGCGAACCCGGGCTGTCGCTGGTGGTGCTGGCCCCACGGGACGGACTCGGCGCGTACGCCCCCGACCCCGTGCTGTCCGAGCCGTTGCTCACCGCCGGAATCCCACATCTTTACGCGGGGGTGATCGAGGGCACGGGTGTGGTGGGTCCGTTGGTGCTGCCCGGCGGTTCGGCCTGTGCCCGCTGCGACGAGCTGCGTCGTACGGACGCGGAGCCGGCCTGGCCGCGGTTGCTCGCGCAGTGGCGGTCGGGGCGTGCCGCACCCGCGGTTCCGGCCTGCGATGCCGCGTTGGCAACAACGGTCGCGGGGATCGCCGCCGTCCAGGCGCTGGCGTTCCTCGATGGCGAACTGCCGCCGTGCACGGGTGCGCGGATGGAGCTCGCGGCGCCGTGTGCGAGCGTGCGCACGGTGCGGATCGAGCCGCATCCGGACTGCGGCTGTGGCGCTGCCGCTTCACCGGCTTCGGCAGGCATCTCGGATCCGCAGCCCGAACACGCCACAATGACGGAGTAACCCCGGTAGGGGGACAGTGTGAGTTGGAGGGGCGCATGTCTGATCTTCCCCGCAAGGCGGTCACCCGCACCGCCAAGCTGGCCGCGCTGCCACTGGGGTTCGCCGGCCGCGCCACCTGGGGCCTGGGCAAGCGGATCGGCGGCAGATCCGCCGAGATCGTCGGCCGTGAGCTGCAACAGCGCACCGCGGAACAGCTCTTCAAGGTGCTCGGCGAGCTGAAGGGCGGGGCGATGAAGTTCGGGCAGGCGCTGTCCGTCTTCGAGTCGGCGCTGCCCGAGGAGATCGCCGGCCCGTATCGCGCCGCGCTGACGAAACTTCAGGAAGCGGCGCCGCCGATGCCGACGAGCACGGTGCACGCGGTGCTGGCGGAGCAGCTCGGCGAGGACTGGCAGGAGCTGTTCGAGGAGTTCGAGGACAAGCCGGCCGCGGCGGCCTCGATCGGGCAGGTGCACCGGGGGGTGTGGCACGACGGCCGCGAGGTGGCCGTCAAGGTGCAGTATCCGGGGGCCGGTCAGGCGCTGCTGTCAGATCTGTCGCAACTGAGCCGGTTCGCCCGGCTGTTGGGTCCGCTGGTCCCGGGCATGGACATCAAGCCGCTGATCACCGAGCTGCGCGACCGGGTGTCGGAGGAGCTGGACTACGCCTTGGAGGCGGAGGCCCAGCGGGCCCATGCCGCGGAGTTCGCCGACGACCCGGATGTGGTGGTGCCGGCCGTGGTCCACCAGTGCGACCAGGTGCTGGTGACGGAGTGGATGGCGGGGGTGCCGCTGTCCGAGGTGATCGCGGAGGGCACCGACGAACAGCGGGACCGGGCCGGCCAGCTCCTGGCGCGCTTCCTCTTCTCCGGCCCCGCCCGTACGGGCCTGCTGCACGCCGACCCGCATCCGGGCAACTTCCGGCTGCTGGCCGGGGACTTCCCGGACGGACCGGTCGAGGAGTGGCGGCTGGGGGTGCTGGACTTCGGCACCGTCGACCGGCTCCCCGACGGGCTGCCGCCGACGATCGGCACGTCCCTGCGGATGACGCTGGACGGCGAGGCCGACGCCGTGTACCAGCTGCTGTGCGAGGAGGGCTTCGTCAAGGAGTCCATCGAGCTGGACCCGGACGCGGTGCTGGAGTATCTGCTGCCCATCATCGAACCGGCGCAGGTGGACGAGTTCACCTTCACCCGGGGCTGGATGCGCAGGCAGGCGGCCCGGGTCGGTGACCCGCGCTCGCCGGCCCACCAGTTGGGCAAGCAGCTCAACCTGCCGCCCGCGTACCTGCTGATCCACCGGGTGACCTTGAGCACGATCGGGGTGCTGTGCCAGTTGGGGGCGACGGTACGGCTGCGTGACGAACTAGAAGCCTGGATGCCCGGTTTTGTACCCGAGGAGGAACCGGCGGGCTCGGAGCTCACCGGCTTCGACACCGTCGTCGGCGCGGAGATCGGTGAGGAGGCCGTCGAAGGGTCCACCGCCTGAGCCCGCCCGCCGGGCCGCACCGGTCGCCCGCTTCGCCCACCTCGCCGACGGAGCGGGCACGGCGGCCCGGGCCCCGGCTTCAGCTTCGGCTTCGAGGGCCTTCACCACCAGGTCGAATCCAGGCGTCCCTCAATGGCCCGGAGGTTCTCCCGCGCGCAGTCGTCGCAGAAGTAGCGGCGTTCACCGTTCTCGACGGAGCAGGTCCAGGTCGGCGGGGTGCCCTCGGCCCTCGCGCCGCAGCCGGCGCACACCGTGTTCCCGTCGGCCAACTCCGCCTGTTCATGCGTCTTCCGGTCCACCGTCCGACGATATCCCCGCCAACCGCAGGAACGGGGATATCACGCACCACGGGGCCCGCCCTGTCGGACGGACCCCGTATGTGGCGGTATCAGCGCACCGCCGTTACTGCATCACGGCCATGGCCAGCGCACGGCGGGCACGCAGCGACGCGCGCTCGGCGCGCCGCTGCATACGCCGCGCGGCGGCGAGCCGATGGGCCCTGCGTTCCGATTCGGCCACCCGGAGCCGTTCGTGCATATGAGCACGAGCCAGGGCTTCTGGGATGAGTTGCATGGCGTGGTTCCTGTTCTGACGCGACTCGATCACGTCGGTGTTCACGGGGACGGGTGTGTCGGTGAAGGTGGGGTTCATCGTGAGGTCCTGCTTCTGGGGATCCCGTGTGAGGGGACGGTCGATCGTTCCTGTGCCGATGGTGTTCATGCCGCGACCGGGTTCTTGCGCGGACGGCCACGCGGCCGCTTCCGCGGCACGACAACGCCCTGGACGAAGAGCTCGCCGCCCCAGACGCCCCACGGCTCACGGCGGTCCTTGGCACCCGCGAGACATGCCTCACGGACGGGGCAGGTCTGGCACAGCGCCTTGGCGTACTCGACGTCGGCCGGGGACTCGGCGAAGAAGACCTCCGGGTCGTAGGTCCGGCACGGAACGGCAGCGCCGAGGCGGTCGATCTCGTCGTCGAGCTCGGTGAGGGGCAGCAAGGAGTTCTCCTGGGGGTCGGGCGGAGGGATCAGGTCGGTTGCTACGGACGGGGTGTGCGTCTGGAGTTGCACGGTGGTGTGTTCCTCGTCTGTTCGGCCCGGCTGGTGGCGGGCGCTTGGGCAAACAAAAGGGCCGCGGATCCCGGTGTGGGTTCCGCGGCCCTGGAAGGTGCCGACCTGATCGTGCCGATCAGGCTGGATCTCTCCAGGGTTCGTGGCCGCGGTAGGCCCACATTTCATGCTGCGTCTGGTACTGCTTCCGGGATTCGGCACCGTTGGCCGCCGCGAAGGCAAAGGCATTCACCGATGCCGCCACTACGGCTGCCGCAGGTGCCTCGGTCGGTCGCGCGGTGCGCTCACCGCGCGTCAGCACAGCGAGGGACTCGGGGCGCGCGACCTCGGTACCGGACAGGCGGCCGAAGCCGGACAGACCGGTGCCAGGGAGCGAGGAGCCGAGCGGGCAGGTGGCGACGACCGAGGGATCGGTCATTTTGTTGGTCTCGATGATGCTGATCACTGGTCTCGCCTCCTCTCGGCGTCTCGGTGGACCGGGAATCCCGTTCCAGGGTGTTCAAGTACAGCACGGATCCATCGGATCTCGGAAAGAAACCGTTGTCTCCGTTGCTTCTGAAGGCTATGGGGCGGTGCTCCGCGGGCGCAAACTATTTTTTCGACGAGTTTTCCGCGGCGCCTTCGGGCCCCTCCTCCGCGACCCCCGCGAGCTCCTCGCCGGCACAGATCGCCAGCACGTCACTGCCGTAGCGGTCGAACTTCCGCCGCCCCACTCCTGAGATGACCGCAAGCTCCGATTCGGTTCCCGGAACGGCCTCCGCGATCGCCATCAGTGTCTTGTCGGTGAAGACGCAGTACGCGGGCTGCCGGGAGCGCGCGGCCTGCTCGGCCCGCCAGTCGCACAGTCGCTCGTAGAGCGCCTCGTCCAGCTCCGAAGGGCAGTCCTCACACCGCATCAGCTTCATCTCGCCCGGGTCCGTGAGCGTCCTGTTGCAGACCCGGCAGCGGGCCGGGCTGCGGTGCTTGGTGCGCCGGGCCACCGCCGCCGGCCCGTCGCCGCGCTCGACACCCCCTGGGGCCGCGCCCGGTGTGCGGCGGCCCGCCACCGCCCCGGAGCCCGGCCGCAGGCCGCTCAGGAACCGGCTGGGGCGGCGAGAGGCCCGGCCGCCCGGCGAGCGCGCCAGCGACCAGGACAGCCCCAGATGGAGCCGGGCGCGGGTCACGCCGACGTACAGGAGGCGGCGCTCCTCCTCTATCTGCTCGTCGGTCTTGGCGTAGGTGATCGGCATCATGCCTTCGGTGAGACCGACCAGGAAGACGGCTTCCCACTCCAGGCCCTTGGCGGCGTGCAGGGACGCGAGGGTCACGCCTTCGACCGTCGGGGCGTGCTGCGCGTTGGCCCGCTCGTCCAGCTCGGCGACGAGGTCGGCGAGGGTGGCCGTGGGCCGGGCCCGGGCGAAGTCCTCGGCGAGCCGCACCAGAGCGGCCAGGGACTCCCAGCGGTCCCGCACCGCCCCGGAACCGGCCGGGGGCCGGCTGGTCCAGCCCATGTCGCTGAGCACCGCCCGTACCTCGGACGGCAGGTCCAGTGCGTCGTCGAGCAGCGCGTCGTTGCCCCCGAAGCGGGCGGCCCCCCGTAGCTTGACGCCCGCCTCGCGCACCTCCGGCCGTTCGAAGAACCGCTCGGCGCCCCGCAGCTGATACGGCACCCCGGCGTCGGCCAGCGCCTGCTCGT
This sequence comes from Streptomyces sp. NPDC127097, assembly GCF_042724075.1. NCBI lineage: Bacteria > Bacillati > Actinomycetota > Actinomycetes > Kitasatosporales > Streptomycetaceae > Streptomyces > Streptomyces sp. NPDC127097. The sequence continues at coordinate 41,118 of NZ_JBHXFI010000021.1, forward strand.
AGACCTCGGACTGGGCGTTGATGCGGAAGAGGACGGCGATCTCCCCGGCGGACACGCCGGAAGCGATCAGGTCGCGGATACGGCGGGCGGTGCCCTCGGCCTCGGCGGGCTCGTCGGCGTACTCCGTGTAGACGGGCTCGGGGCCCGCGTCCCGCTGCGAGATCAGCTCCAGGCGGTGCTCGGCGGCCCGCCCACGGGCCTGGGAGAGCAGGCCGTTGGCGAGGTGCACGACCTGGGGGCTGGAGCGGTAGTCGCGGACGAGCTTGACGACCGTCGCGTTCGGGTGGCGGGTGCGGAAGTTGAGGAGGTGGTCGGGAGTGGCGCCGGTGAAGCTGTAGATCGTCTGGCTGGCGTCGCCGACCACGCAGAGGTTGTCGCGGTCCCCCAGCCACAGCTCCAGCAGCCGCTGCTGGAGCGGGCTGACGTCCTGGTACTCGTCGACGACGAAGTGCTGATACTGCGTACGGACCTGCTCGGCGATGTCGTGCCGGTCCTGGAGCACACCGACCGTGAGCAGCAGCACGTCCTCGAAGTCGATGGCGCCCCGGTCGCGCTTGAGCTGTTCGTACGTACCGTAGATCTGCCCGACCTCGGCCGGGTCGCGCGGGGCCTCCCGGCCGGCCTTGGCGACCGCCGCCGGATAGTCGGCCGGAACGGTCTGGGTGACCTTGGACCACTCGATCTCCGCCGTGACATCGCGCAGCTCACTGCGGTCGAGCCGGATGCGGCAGCGGGCGGCGGCCTCGGCGACGAGCTGGATCTTGCGCTCCAGCAGCCGCGGGACCTCCCCGCCGACGGCCTTCGGCCAGAAGAACTGGAGCTGCCGCAGCGCCGCGGAGTGGAACGTCCTGGCCTGGACCCCGCCCGCACCGAGCTGCCGCAGCCGGCCCCGCATCTCGCCTGCCGCTCGGGCCGTGAACGTGACGGCGAGCACACTCGCGGGCTGGAGAATCCCGGCCCGGACCCCGTACGCGATCCGGTGGGTGATCGCGCGGGTCTTGCCCGTGCCGGCACCGGCCAGCACACACACCGGACCGTGCAGAGCCGTCGCGACCTCGCGCTGCTCGGGGTCGAGCCCGTCCAGCACCCCGTCGGCCGAGTCAGGCACCTGCGGGAAAAGAGAGGAGTCCGTTGCTGCTGTCACCCCGCCATGCTGCCAGGTCCACCGGGACGCCCGGGACAGCCGTCCACAGCCGCCGGAGCCGGTCGTACGGGTCCGGCCCGCTGTGGACAACCGACGGTGCGGGAGCGCGGCGGGTGCTTTCCTGGTCTCGGCGGTCGGAAGCGGCAGCCGGCGGAGGTGGCGGGCGAAGGCGGTGGGTGAGGCGGCTCCTGGACGAGGTGCGGGCTGGGCTGGGCTGGGCTGGGGCAGCTTGCGGGGCGACTTTGGTCGGTGGGGGTTGGGGTGGGGAGGGGCGGGGGTGGGGGTGGGGGCGCCCCCCGGGGGGATGGCCCGCGGCAATTGGCAGGGCGCCCAGTAGCCGGCGGGTGAGTAGGCCCGCGGGTGAGAAAGCCGGCGAGCGGGAAACCTGGCGGGCTCCGCCCTCCCCCGGCTGCCCCCGCCCACCGCCCGCAACAGGCCGTTCCCGAGAAGTTCCACCGGCCGTCCGTCCCCCAGACCGCCCCCGAGACCGTTCCACACGCCGTCCCCGAGACCGCTCCCGACGCCGTTTCGACCCCCGGGAATGGTCGAGAGGGGATGTGCGTTGAGTTGCTTGGCCGCGTCGGGTACGGATGCGGGTGGTATTGGATCAAGACTTAGTGAAGGAGCGCAGGACGCATGGCGGGCACTGTGACGATGTACAGCACGACCTGGTGTGGCTACTGCCGTCGGCTGAAGGGCCAGATGGACCGCGAGGGCATCGCCTACACCGAGATCAACATCGAGCACGACCCGGAGTCCGCGGCGTTCGTGGAGAAGGCGAACGGCGGCAACCAGACGGTGCCCACGGTTCGCGTCGTCCCCACCCAGGGAGACTCCGAGGTCGTCATGACCAACCCGAGCCTCGCTCAGGTGAAGCAGGCGCTCGGCGTCTGATCCGCGGTGGTCGCAGCCCTCGTCCGACGTTCTCCGGCGAGGGCCTGGCCTTGCTCCCGGCCGGTCAGTAAGACGGCCGCTGGTCGGTGAGCGGCTCTGCCACCCTCATGAAGGCACCGCATCAGGCGCGGCCGGCCCCTTCGGCCGGCCGCGCCCCCGTTCACGGCTTCGGCAGGGGCTTGCCGTACCAGAGCTCGATGAGACGGGCGGCGATGGAGATGCCGTAGGGCGGGAGGACCTCGCCGGATTCGAAGGCGGCGCGGAGGTCCTCGCGGGAGAACCAGCGGGCCTCTTCGATTTCCTCGCCGTCGACCTGGATCTCGGCGGAGGTGGCGCGGGCCATGAAGCCCAGCATCAGGCTGGAGGGGAAGGGCCAGGGCTGGCTGGCGATGTATTCGACGTCGCCGACGACGACGCCGGCCTCCTCGAAGACCTCGCGGGCCACCGACTGCTCGATGGACTCGCCCGGCTCGACGAAGCCCGCGAGGGTGGAGAAGCGGCCCTCGGGCCAGTGGACCTGGCGGCCCAGGAGTGCGCGGTCCTCCTCGTCGGTGACGAGCATGATCACGGCCGGGTCGGTGCGCGGGTAGTGCTCGGCGCCGCAGGCGGGGCAGCGGCGGATGTGGCCCGCGGCGGCGATGACGGTGCGTTCGCCGCAGCGGGAGCAGAAGCGGTGCAGCCGCTGCCAGTTTTCGAGGGCGACGGCGTGCACGAGGAGCCCGGCGTCGCGGGGGGAGAGCAGCAGGCCCGCCTCGCGCAGGCCCGCCGGGCGCGCGGACTGGTCCATCCGGCCGGGCAGCGAGTCCTTCTGGAGGGCGAAGTAGCTGACGCCGTCGTCGTCGGTGCCGAGGTAGTAGCGGTGGGCTTCGGTCAGCGGCGCCTCGAAGGACGGCGTCATGATCAGCTCGGTGCGGCCGTCAGGGGTGTCGTCGATCAGCGCCTGGCCGCCGGACACCACGAAGACGCGCGTCGTCGGGTGGCTCCAGGCCGCCGCCAGCCATGCCTCGTCGAGGCGGTGATGGGCGGAGCGGTCGATTCCGCTCGGCGCGCTGAAGGTGATCGGCCGGTCGGCGCTGTGGTCGGTCCAGGTGGTCACTGGTGTTTCCAACTCCCCCTATGGCGTGGGTGATTGCTGCGTACGGGCGCGGGTCGGTACGGCGGTGCGCGCGGTCAGGCCGTTTGCCAGGTCTCCGCCAGGTCGCCCCACAGGTGGGCGGCGGTCTCGACGCCCTTCATCAGCAGGTCGAGCTCGACCTTTTCGTTCGGTGCGTGCCAGCCGTCGGACGGGATGGAGATGCCGAGGAAGAGCACCGGGACGCCGAGGACGTCCTGGAGGTCGGCGGCCGGTCCGGAGCCGCCCTCGCGGGTGAAGCGGATCTTCTGGCCGAAGGCCCGGCCCATGGCGCGGACGACGGACTGGAGCGCGGGGTGGTCGAGCGGGGTGAGGCAGGGGCGGGTGGCGCCCCAGAAGGAGATCTCGTGCCGGATGCCGGCCGGGAGGCGCGCGGCGACCCAGTCGCGTACGGACTGCTGCACGGCGGCGGCGTTCTGGCCCGCGACCAGCCGGAAGGACAGCTTGAGCTGTGCGGTGGCGGGCACGATGGTCTTGCCGCCGGGGCCTTGGTAGCCGCCGCCGATGCCGTTGACCTCGGCGGTGGGGCGGGCCCAGATGCGTTCCAGGGTCGTGCTGCCGGCCTCGCCGAGGGTGGCGTGGGAATGCGCGGTGCGCAGCCATTCCTCCTCGTCGAAGGGGAGCTCGGCGAAGAGTTCCCGTTCCTGGTCGGTGAGTTCGATCATGCCGTCGTAGAAGCCGGGGACGGCGACCCGGCGGTCGGCGTCGTGCAGGGCGGCGGCCAGCCGGGCGGCCTCGGTGGCGGGGTTGGGGACGGCGCCGCCGAACGATCCGGAGTGGATGTCCTGGTCGGGGCCGTAGAGGTCGATCTGGCAGTCCGTCAGGCCGCGCATGCCGGTGCAGACCGTGGGGGTGTCCTTGGACCACATGCCGGTGTCGGAGACGATCACCGCGTCGCAGGCGAGGCGGTCGGCGTGCTTTTCGATCAGGGCCGGGAAGTTCGGTGAGCCGGACTCCTCCTCGCCCTCGATCAGCAGCTTGAGGTTGACGGCGGGGGCGGTGCGGCCGGTCGCGGCGAGGTGGGCGCGTACGCCCAGGGTGTGGAGGAACACCTGGCCCTTGTCGTCGGCGGCGCCGCGGGCGTAGAGCTTGCCGTCGATGGTCTCCGGGGCGAAGGGGTCGGTGTGCCAGCCGTCCTCGCGGGCGGCGGGCTGGACGTCGTGGTGGCCGTAGACGAGCACGGTCGGCGCGGACGGGTCGCCGGAGGGCCATTCGGCGAAGACCGCGGGCAGGCCGCCGGTCTCCCAGATCTCGGTGGTCGGGAAGCCGGTGTCGGTGAGCTTCGCGGCGAGCCACTCGGCGCTGCGGCGGACATCGCCGGCGCGCTCCGGGTCGGCGGACACGGAGGGGATGCGCAGCCATGCGGCGAGGTCTTCGAGGAAGGTCTCGCGGTGGAGGGTGAGATACGCGCGGACGGCGCTGTCCGGGGTTGTGCTCATACGACCGAGCCTATCGGCCTTCCGGGGGAGGCAGGTCGGCGGTCTCGCCGAGCAGGATGCGTTCGAGCCCGGCCCGGCCGGGGAGCCGGGTGGGTCTGACGACCTCGCCGCTGCGGACGTAGAGGAAGGCGGCGTCGACGGCGGACGGCTCCAGGCCGTGGCGCTCGGCCCAGGCGAGGCGGTAGATCGCCAGCTGGAGGGGGTCGGCGGTGTGGGCGCGGCCGGTTTTCCAGTCGACGATCTCGAAGCGGTCGCCGTCGGGGCCGGGCTCCTTGTAGACGGCGTCGATCCGGCCGCGGATGACCCGGCCCGCGAGGGTCAGCTGGAAGGGGGCCTCGACCCGGTAGGGGGTGCGGTGGGCGTACGGGGTACGGGCGAAGGCTTCCTTGAGGGCTTCGAGGTCGTGCTCGTCGACGATCTCGGTGTCCTCGCCCGGTTCGGCGCCCGGCAGTTCGTCGGGGCCGAGCAGGGGCAGCGTGAGTTCTTCGAAGCGGGATTCGACCCAGGCGTGGAAGCGGGTGCCGCGGCGGGCGCCGGGCTGGGGCGGGCGCGGCATGGGGCGGGCCAGTTCGCGGGCGAAGCCGTCCGGGTCCGCGGCGAGGCGGAGCAGTTGGGTGGCGCTGAGCGCGGAGGGCAGCGGGACGTCGCGGACGGTCGCGCGGGCGCGGCGCAGCTCGGCGGCGAGGGCGTCGAGATCGCGGTCCCAGGAGCCGACGGTGCGGCGCTCTTCGGGGAGGAGGGGGTGGGGGGTGTCGTCGGGGTGGGTGGTGTCGGCCGGGTGGGCCGGGTCGGTCGGGCCGGTGAGGTCGGGTTCGGTGGAGCGCTGGGCGACGATGCGGGGGCGGGGGGCGGTCTCGCTCTCGGCCTGGGCCCGGCCCTCGGCCTCGGCGGGGGTGTCGTACGCCGGTCCCGCGTGCGCCGCGGCGTCGCCAAACGGGCCGGCGTCCTCGAACGTGCCGGCGTCCTCGAACGGTCCGGCGTCCTCGAACGGTCCGGCTTCCAAGTCATCAACGTCGAAGGGACCGGCCTCGGCCGCCTCGTACGGCGGGGCGTCGGCGGAGCCGTACGGCGCGGCCTCGTCGAACGGCTCGGCCTCCGGAAGGTCGAACGGGTCCGCCTCGGGGAGCTCGTACGGGTCGCCGTCCCATGTGTCGTCCGGCGGGACCGGCGGCCAGTCGGGGTCGTGGGCGAGCCGTGCGGGTGCGGCGGGGCCGGAGACGGCCGCCCCCGGTGTCATCCTGCGTTCCAGATGGGCGCGGACCGTGGCGGCGGCGGTGCGGCGGCGGGCGGTGGCGGTGGGGTCGAGAGGCAGGGGCCATGCCTGTTCCGTGGCGGCCTCGGCGAGGGCCGGGTTCTCCGCGCCGTCCTCGGGGGCCTCGGCCCAGTGCTCGATCTCGCCGTGGCCGGCTTCGCAGTGCTCGCGCAGGGCCTCCAGGAAGGCGGACGGGCCGCGCGGCCGCTTCTGTTGGGGGCCCCACCAGTGGCCGGAGCCGAGGAGCAGGGAACGGGGGCGGGTGAAGGTGACGTAGCCGAGGCGGAGTTCCTCGGTTTCCTGGTGGTGCTTCATCGCCTCCTTGAAGGATTTCAGGCCGCGGGCGGTCCATTCCTGGACGTCGGGGAGGGTCGCCGCGTCGCCGCGCAGGGCGTGCGGGAGGACCTTGGGGCGGCTGGTCCAGGACTCGCGGGCCTGTTCGCTGGGGAATTGCTTGGCGACCAGGCCGGGGACGGCGACGACGTCCCATTCCAGGCCCTTGGACTTGTGGGCGGTGAGCACCTTGACGGTGTTGTCGCCTCCGGGGAGCGAGCTGTCGAGGCCCTTCTCGTACTGGACGGCGGTGCGCAGGAAACCGAGGAAGGCGAGGAGGGTGGCGTCGCCGTCGAGGGATTCGCCGCCCTGTTTGGCGGCGAATCCGGCCGCGATGTCGAGGAAGGTGCCGAGGGTTTCGCGGCGGCGGGCGGCGAGGGCGTGCGGGGAGGCGGACAGCTCGACTTCCAGGCCGGTGGCGGCGAGCACCCGGTGGAGCACGTCCATGAGGGGGTCGCCCAGGGAGCGGCGCAGGTCGCGGAGTTCGGTGGCGAGGTAGGCGAAGCGCACCCGGGCCTCGGCGGAGAACGGGAGGCCGTCGTCGGGTCCGTCGGCTTCCAGGAAGGTGTCGAGGGCGTCGGCGAGCGAGATGGTTTCGGCGGGGTCGACGCCTTCGACGGCCTCGGCGAGGCGCTGTCCGGGGTCGTCGGACGGGCCGCCGTGGTGGACGAGGGTGCGGGCGCGGCGTCCCAGGAGCGCGAGGTCGCGGGGGCCGATCCGCCAGCGCGGGCCGATCAGCAGGCGGACCAGGGCGGCGTTGGCCGTGGGGTCCTGGAGCACTTCGCAGACGGCGACGAGGTCGGCGATCTCGGGCAGATGCAGCAGCCCGGAGAGGCCGACGACCTCCACGGGGATGTCCCGGGCGACCAGTGCGCCCTGGATGCGGGCGAAGTCGCCGGCGGTACGGCAGAGCACGGCGATCTCCCCAGGCGGGGTGCCGGTGTGGACGAGGTGGGCGAGGGAGTCGGCGAGCCAGGTGAGCTCTTCGGCGTGGGTGGGCAGCAGGGCGCAGCGGACGAGGCCGTCGCGTGCGGCGCCGGGGGCGGGGCGCAGCGCTTCGACGCCTTCGTGCATCCGGCGGAGGGGGGCGGCGAGGCCGTTGGCGAGGTCGAGGAGGCGGCCGCCGCTGCGGCGGTTCTCGCTGAGGGCGTAGCGGCGGGCAGGGGTCCCGTCCTCGAAGGGGAAGTGTTCGGGGAAGTCGTCCAAGTTGGCCACGGAGGCGCCGCGCCAGCCGTAGATGGCCTGGCAGGGGTCGCCGACGGCGGTGACCGCATGCCCGAGGGCGGTTCCGGTGCCGGCGCCGAAGAGGCCGGAGAGCAGCAGGCGTTGGGCGACGGAGGTGTCCTGGTACTCGTCGAGCAGGACGACGCGGAATTCGTCGCGCAGGATGCGGCCGACTTCCGGGCGGGTGGTGGCGAGGGTCGCGGAGTGGGCGATCTGGTCGCCGAAGTCGAGGAGGTCGCGACGGCGCTTCTCGTTGCGGTAGGCGGTGACGAGGTCGAGGAGTTCCTGGCGGCCGCGGGCGGTTTCGGGGGCTTTGCGCAGGTCGGCGTTGGTGAGCTTGATGCCGTCGAGGGTGGCGAGGAGGTCGCTGTCGTAGGCGCGGAGCGCGGCGGGGTCCACCAGGTGTTCGGCGAGCTCGGCGTCCAGGGCGAGGAGGTCCTCCACGAGGGAGGGCAGGGAGGTGGTGAGCGCCGGGTAGGGGCCGGGGGCGGCGCGCAGGGTGCGGGCGGCGAGCTGGAAGCGGGTGGCGTCGGCGAGGAGCCGGGCGCCGGGCTCCAGGCCGATGCGCAGGCCGTGGTCCTTGAGGAGCTGGCCGGCGAAGGCGTGGTAGGTGGAGATCCGCGGCTCGCCGGGGGGCCGGCCGGGGGCGCCGTCGGCGGGCGGGAGGGCGTCGGGGTCGGTGACGCCGGCGGCGAGCAGCGCGGCCCGGACGCGTTCGGCGAGTTCGCCGGCGGCCTTGTTCGTGAAGGTCAGCCCGAGGACCTGTTCGGGGGCGACCTGGCCGGTGCCGACCAGCCACACCACGCGGGCGGCCATGACCGTGGTCTTGCCGGAACCGGCTCCGGCCACGATGACCTGCGGGGCGGGCGGGGCGGTGATGCACTCCGTCTGCTCCGGGGTGAACGGGATGCCGAGCAGCTCTTTGAGCTGCGCCGGGTCGGTGAGGCGAGCTGACACAACGAGAACGGTAACGGCCGCCACTGACAGTCCGCGGCGCCTGGGCGGCCCTCCCACGTTTTCGGCTCTCCCGCCGTGGGTGTTGCTCGCCGTTTGATGCCCGCTTGCGCGGTGCCCTCGCCGTGCGCCAAGCGCTGCGCTTTGCCTTCGGCTCACGTTTGTGGCTTGCGCGCCGTTTCGCCTGCGGCGGGCTGTGGTCCGCTGCGCGGGGCTGTCGGGGTGCGGTGACGGACCTCCGGGGTAGGGGTGTGGGACTGCTTCGCTTTACGTCCCCCACCCCTACCCCTCCGGCCCGTCCCCTCCCGTTGAGTGGGTGGGAAAGACGGTTGGTGGGGGTGCATGTTGGTGGTCAGGTGCGCCGCACTGGTCGCAGTGAAACTGCCTACGGGCGCCCGCCCCCACTCACCGTCACTCTTCCCCCAACGGGAGGGGACGGGCCGGAGGGGCCTGGTGTGTGGACGTAAAGCGAAGCAGTCCACACACCAGGCCCCAGAGGCCCGTCACCGCACCCACAGCCCCGCGCAGCGGACCCCGCCCGCCGCGTGGGGGTACCTCCCACGCCCTTCAGGCAGTGGGGGAGCAACGGCGAAAAACCACCACGGCGGGACGGGCAGCAACGTGGGAAAATTACGCGCCGCGCAGGGTCTGTCGCTGGCGCCCCAGCCCGTCGATCTCCAGCTCCACGACATCGCCGGCCCGCAGATACGGCTTGGGTTCCGGGTGGCCCATGGCGACGCCGGCCGGGGTGCCGGTGTTGATGATGTCGCCCGGGTAGAGGGTCATGAACCGGCTGACGTAGCGGACCACTTCGGCGACCGGGAAGATCTGTTCGGCGGTGGTGCCGTCCTGCTTCAGCTCGCCGTTGACCCACAGCCGCAGGCCGAGGTTCTGCGGGTCGGGCACCTCGTCGGCGGTCACCAGCCAGGGGCCCAGCGGGTTGAAGGTCTCGCAGTTCTTGCCCTTGTCCCACTGGCCGCCGCGCTCGATCTGGAAGGCGCGTTCGGAGACGTCGTGCGCCACGGCATAGCCGGCCACCGCGGCCAGCGCCTGGTCGTCGGTCTCCAGGTAGCGGGCGGTCCGGCCGATGACGACCGCCAGCTCCACCTCCCAGTCGGTCTTCACGCTGTCCCGCGGGACCAGCACGGTGTCGTCGGGGCCGACGACGGTGTCCGGGGCCTTCATGAAGAGGATCGGCTCCGCGGGGGTCGCGGCGCCCGTCTCCCGGGCGTGGTCGTGGTAGTTCAGCCCGATGCACACGATCTTGCCGATCCGGGCCACCGGCGGGCCGGTGCGCAGCCCGGCCGCGTCGAGTCGCGGCAGTTCGCCGGAGGCGGCGGCGGTGCGGATCCGCGCCAGCTTTTCCTCGTCGGCGAGGAGCGTTCCGTCGATGTCCGGCACCAGGCCCGACAGGTCCCGCAGGGTCCCGGAATCGTCGAGCAGCGCCGGGCGTTCCGTCCCCACCGTTCCGACACGCAGCAGCTTCATCGGTTCCTCTCCCGTGGTCGAAGGTCGGCCCGGAAGGGATCTCCCGGGCCGGCCGATGGGGGACGGCCATCGAGCGATTTGGCTGATCGTCCAAGAACGGGGTCCGGTCCGCAAGACCCCGTTCACGGACTGGACCGTTACCGAGAGGTTGGGACGAGGTGCCCGGAAGCCCCGTCGCCGGACCGCGGAGCCGCCTCTCCGGCAGCGGCGGGATCAGGCCCGGGAGGTGGCCTCGGAGGTGCCCCTGGCCTGCGAGTTGGCCCTGGCGCGGGCCGCCCGCTGGCGGGCCGCGCGGGTCTTGGGCGTGCGCCGGTCCGCCCGCTGCTGCGCCGGGCGGGCCCCTTCACCCGGAGCCCCGTCCGCCGCGGCGGACCCCGGCGCCACTGCCGGTGCGGCGGGAGCCGCTCCCGGGGCGGCCGCCGCGCCCGCCTCCGCCGCGCCGCGGCCACGCTCCCGGTGCAGCAGCGCCCGTTCGCACGCCGTCCAGGTCGTCGTCGTGACCATGTAGAGCCCGGCGGCCAGCGGCACCACCGCCACCGTGATCAGCGTGCCGAAGGACAGCAGCTGCATCACCTTGGCCATCGAGGCCATACCGGGCATCGCGGGGTTGCCCGCGGCCGGCTGCGGGGTCTTGGCCATCGTGGCGCGGGCCCGCCGGAAGTTCCAGGTGGCGACCGCCGCGACCAGCACGAACAGCCCGAGGTAGACCAGCCCCTGCGGCCCGAACACGCCACCGTCGGCGAGCGCCTCGGTCCAGTGGCCGCCGAGCGGGGCGCCCAGCAGCGTGTGGTCGAGGAGGTCTCCGCCGCCGGTCGAGAACAGGTGGTACATCACGAAGAAGACCGGCAGCTGCACCAGCGTCGGCAGACAGCCGGCGAGGGGCGAGGAGCCGGTCTTGGCATACAGGTCGGCCATCGCCTTCTGGAGCCGCTCGGGGTTGCCCTTGTGCTTGCGCTGGAGTTCGGCGAGCTGCGGGGCGAGTGCCGTACGGGCCTTCTCGCCGCGGGCCGCGGCACGGGCGAGGGGGTGCAGCGCGGCGCGTACCCCCAGGGTGAACAGAACGATGGCGGCGGCCATGGCCGCGGTGCCGAAGAGCGGGGCGATCGCCTGGGCGCCGTGCGCCAGCGCCTCGCCGAGGAAGCCGAACATGGACATGGGTGAGCCCTCCACGGGTCTCGTCGTGCCGGGATGTGGATTCGGCGTGACGAGCCGCGCGGACGCGGAACGAGCGGTACGGGGACCGGACCGGAGCGCCTACGCGGCCGTCGGGAGGGGACGGCCCGGTGCTCGGGGGCGCGGGCGGCCGGCCGCGTCGGGATCACGTTGTGGCAGGAAGGCGGTACGCCGCTCGCGGTCGCGGATGGCCGTACGGATCCGGCCCGGTGGTACCGGCCGCGCGCAGGCCGCGATGAGGAAGGCGCGGCACAGGAGCAGCAGCGCGGTGGTGGTCGCGGCGGCGGTCAGGGCCGTGGTCAGACCGGTCTGGGTGAGCAGGAAGCCGGCGAGGACGAAGAGCAGCGACGAGGTGTACAGGCGCCATGCGTCGACGATGCGGTACATCCGGCGCCCTCCTCAGGTTGTTCGGTCCTCAAGACTTGTCGTCTTCCGCTCAAGAGTAGCCACACCTCTGGGCAGCCGGGAGACCGGCCGGTAGCTTGCGCCCTCTCTGCCGTCGGGGGCGGCGGGAAGCAGGGGGAAATCAAGGGGGAACACCTAGGAGGTGCTGTGCGCGACATCAGCGTCCCGGCCCTGGCGGCTCCACTACGGAGCGGCGGTCTTGCCGACTCCGTCTTCGACACCGCCGCCCACCAGCCGGATTTCGCTCAGCTCGCCCGCCGTGACGACCACACACCCGGCGACTGGCAGGAGGTATCGGCGGCGGATTTCCGTGACCAGGTCATGGCCCTGGCCAGGGGGCTGCTGGCGGACGGGATACGGCCCGGCACCCGGGTCGCGCTGATGTCCCGTACGCGCTACGAGTGGACCTTGTTCAGCTATGCGCTGTGGGCGATCGGCGGGCAGCTCGTCCCGGTCTACCCGACCGCCTCGGCCGAGCAGCTGCGCTGCATCCTCACCGGGGCGAAGGTCACCGCGATCGTCGTGGAGAACGAGGCACAGGCGATGACCGTGGCGGAAGCCTGCGACGCACGGGCCATGCTGCGCCGGCTGTGGCAGCTGGACCTGGACTGCGTCCGGCGGCTGACGGAGGAGGGCACCCGGCTGACCGAGGCCGATGTGCACCGGCTGCGGCACGCGGTCAGCCCGCGGGACATCGCGGCGATCGTGTACACGTCGGGGACCACCGGCCGCCCGCGCGGCTGCGTGATCACCCACGCCAATCTCGCCGCGGGGTGCGACACCCTCTACGCGGGCTGGGGCGGGCTGCTGGCCGCGCCCGGCGAACGCCCGTCGCTGCTGGCCTTCCTGCCGTTCGCGCACATCTACGGGCTGATGGTGCAGGTGGCGTGTCTGCGCGGCGGCGTGAAGCTCGCCCATCAGCCCGATGTCACCTCGGACGAACTGCTGCCGGCGCTCGCCTCGTTCCGTCCGACGTTCCTGTTCGCGGTGCCGTACGTCTTCGAGAAGATCTGCGCCCGCGCCCGGCAGGCCGCGGAACAGGCGGGCCGGCGGCGGACGTTCGACGCGGCGATGACGGTGGCGGTGCGCTACGCGGAGGCCCTCGCGGCGGAGGCGCAGGGCACCGGGCGCGGCCCCGACCCGTTCCTGCGGGCCCGGCACGCGCTCTACGACCGGCTGGTGTACTCCCGCATCCGGGAGCTGCTGGGCGGCCGGGTGCGCACCGCGGTCTCCGGCGGCTCACCGCTGTTGCGGGAGCTGGGACTGCTCTTCGCCGGTGCCGGGATCACCGTCTACGACGGCTACGGCCTGACCGAGACCAGCGGCGCGATCACCGTACAGCCGCCCGGCCGGGTGCGCTTCGGGACGGTGGGCATGCCGCTGCCGGGCAGCGCGGTGCATCTGGCGCTGGACGGCGAGGTGTGGGTGCGCGGCGCGGTGGTCTTCGCCGGCTATCTCGACGAGGACGGCGCAGCGGACAGCGGGCTGTACGACGGCTGGCTGGCGACCGGCGACCTGGGGCACCTGGACCAGGACGGCTATCTCGTCATCACCGGCCGCAAGAAGGACATCATCATCACCAGCAACGGCAAGAGCGTGGCCCCGCAGGGGCTGGAACAGCGGCTCTGCGCCCATCCGCTGATCTCGCAGTGCGTGGTGGTCGGCGACAACCGGCCGTATGTGACCGCGCTGATCACGCTGGACCCGGAGGCCCTGGAGCACTGGCACCACCTGCGCGAGGAGCCGGGCGCCGACAGCGCGGCGCCGACGCCGGAGGAGCAGCTCCAGGCGGAGGTGCGGCGGGCGGTGGCCCGGGCGAACGCGTCGGTGTCCCGGGCCGAGTCGATCCGCGCTTTTCGGGTGCTGCCGGGCGAGTTCAGCCAGGAGGCCGGGCTGGTGACGCCGTCGCTGAAGCTGCGGCGGGCGGCGATCGTACGGCGGTACGCGGCCGAGATCGACGCCCTCTACGCCCAGGGACAGCGTGAGGAGCCCGAGACCCGCCAGGACCGGCGCAGATGGGCGGCGGCGGGGCTGTACGCGCGCTGAGAGCGCAGGGCAGGCCAACCTCTGGACGGGCCCGGCCGTTATTTGTCCAGGGGTGAGGACCCGCGACCGCGGGCCCGTCACGGCACTTAACGTCCGGTGGCATTCCAGTAGTGACGAACCGGGAGGCCGTGTGCGGTCCATCCTCAGCAATTCCGCAACATCCGGGCGGACCATCGCCACCGGACTGGTCGTGGCCGCGCTCGTGGCCACGCTCGCGGCGCTGCTGCTGCCCGTCCAGCTCTTCGGTGAGACGGCATCCGCGGCGACCAACACCGTCACCTACGACGATGACGGCGGTGGCACGGTGAACACCCGCTACGGTCCGCTGACCGCCATGGACCGGGACTTCGTGCGCAAGGTCAGACTGGCCGGCCTGTGGGAACTGCCCGCGGGCCGCCAGGCGCAGGAACGCGGGCAGACCGCGGCGGTCCGCAAGGCGGGCGCCATTCTCGTCGCCGGGCACACCGAACTGGACCGGCGGTCGATCGAGGCCGGCCGGGCGCTGGGCATCTCCCTGCCCAACCAGCCCAACACCGATCAGCAGGGCTGGCTGGCGCAGATGAACGCCGCCCAGGGCGACGAGTTCGCCCCGACGTTCGCCGAGCTGCTGCGCCGCGCCCACGGCAAGGTCTTCGGCCTGGTGGCCCTGGTCCGCGACCAGACCAAGAACTCGATGGTGCGCTCCCTGGCGAACCGCGCCAACGACGTCGTCCTGAGCCACATCACGGCGCTGGAGAAGACCGGTGGCGTCGACTTCGACACGCTGCACAGCAGCTAGGCCACGGAGCCCCGGCATGTCACGGCGGCGCGGTCGGCGGCCCGGACGGCGGCGGACTCCCCCGCCCACCGCGGGGGACGCCCCGCGCCCACCACCACCCGCGACCCGGAAGAAACGACACCCGCACCAACCGACACCCCTCACATCGGACGAAGCGAAGTGATCTCATGAGGCAACGGCAACAAGCCCATAAACGCTCGCGTTTGACGAACAGAATGCTGATCGGCGCCACCGCCCTGCTGCTGGGCGGCGGTGGCCTGGCCGCCTACGCCACCACGGCGCTGGCCGGCAACAGCACACCGGACGCGATGGCCGGCCACTCCCAGCACACCGCGAGCGCCTTCACCCTCTCCTGCCCCGATGTGGGCGAGCGGCTGCGCCAGGTGCCCCGCAGCGCCAAGCTCCCGGTCTCCAAGGGGCTGTCGGCGCTCGACAAGCAGGTGCACGACGCGTACCACAGCATGTCGGGCGACGGCACCAGCGTCCTCTCCGGGCTCAAGGAGAAGCGGCAGCGGACCATCAGGATGATGGTCACCGCGATCGCCAAGGACGCCAAACGGCCCAGCTACCTGCTCAAGATGAGCGGCTGCACCACCAAGCCCGTCACCGAGGGCGCCGGCGCGGGCGGCAACGACTCCACGAAGTCCGTGCAGGACGGCTGGTACCAGGGCCAGACCCCGCAGAACCAGACGCAGGGACAGACCCAGGGCCAGACCCAGGACCCCGGTCAGGTGCAGGGCCAGGACCCGGGCCAGGCGCAGGACGGCGGGCAGCAGCAGGGCCAGCAGGGCGGCCCGTCCCCCGACGACTTCGTCGACATCAACAACGTCCAGCCGAACGCGGACGCCCCGCCGTTCGCCGCCCCCCAGGGCGACAACGCCTCGACCGGCACCTTCGTCACCGAGTGCGGCCGCAATGAGGACGGCCACTTCAACTCCGACAACGTCATCGTGACGCCGGGCGTCAGCAACGGCGCCCACCACACCCACGACTACGTCGGCAACAAGGCCACCGACGCCTTCGCCGACGACAACAAGCTCGCCGCCTCCGACACCACCTGCGACAACGGCGACCAGTCCACCCACTACTGGCCGGTGCTGCGCAAGCTCGACGGGAACGCGGAGCAGAAGCCGGGCGCCGCGCAGGACGCCAACGTCGGCACGACGCTGACGCCGGCGACGGTGACCCTGACCTTCCGGGGCAGCCAGTCCGGCCAGGTCCGGGCGATGCCGCGCTTCCTGAAGATCATCACCGGCGACGCCAAGGCGTTCACCAACGGCACCAAGAACGCCAACGCCTCCTGGAGCTGCACCGGCTTCGAGGACCGGCAGCTGAAGGACAAGTACCCGCTGTGCCCCCAGGGCTCGCAGGTCGTGCGCACCTTCGCGTTCCAGAACTGCTGGAACGGCCGGGACATCGACAGCGGCAACCACCGCGACCACATGGCGTTCTCCGACCAGAACGGCAACTGCCCGCAAGGCTTCGAGGCGGTCCCGCAGCTCGTCCAGCGGATCACCTACGACGTCCCGCAGGGCCAGAGCTTCGCGGTGGACAGCTTCCCCGAACAGCTGCACAAACCGGTGACCGACCACGGTGACTTCATCAACGTGATGCCGGACGACCTGATGAGCAAGGCCGTCGACTGCATCAACAACGGCCAGGAATGCACCTGACGGGCCGGCGCGCCTGAGGGCTACGGGCCTGAGGGCTACGGCCCTGAGAGGCAGGCGGCCCTGAGGCAGGCGGCCCTGAGGCCCCTTGGGGGAGACGTCCCCTAAGGGGCCGATGGGCCCCCTGGATCCGACAACGCAGTGGCCCCGTCCCGGATTCCCGGGGCGGGGCCACTGTTCTGCGCCGAAGGGGCGTGGTGCCGGCGGTGCGTCGTCGGACCGGCCGGCGGTCAGCTCAAGGGGCGCGGTGGTTCATCCGTCGGTCCCTCAAAGGCCGTTGACGCGGGCCTCACGGGCCATGCCGAGGGGGCGTATGGAGGACGCGACGGCGCGGGCGCGGCGGCCGGCCCGTGCGCGGTAGCTGCGGACATGGGCCATCAGACGCCGGCTGCGCAGCGCCATCTCCAGCTCGAAGCGGGTACGCGGATCACGCAGCACCGGACCGAAGAGCTTCTCGATCTGGCGCAGGCGGTACCGGACCGTCTGCGGGTGCACATGCAGCAGCTTGGCCGCCTCGGGGGCGCCTCCGCCCTCCAGCCACGCCAGCAGCGTGACTTCGAGCCGTTCGCTCTGCCGGGGCGTCAGCTCCTCCAGCGGGCCGAGCCAGCGGGACGTCAGCGCGTCCGCCAGCGACTCGTCCTGGAGCAGCAGCAGCGCCGAGAGATGGTCGTCGACGAACGCGGGCCGCGACTCCGGGCCGACCCGGCTCGGGGCCAGCGTCAGCAGATACCGGGCCCACCGCAGCGAGGACGCCGTGTCGGTGGCCGGCACCACGTGCCCGACCGCCGCCGGGCGGCCCTTGAGCGCCGCCTCCAGGCGGGCCCGGGTCTGGGTGGCCGGGTCGGGGACGAACAGACAGGTGTAGCCCTCGACATTGCCGATGAGGGCATGCCCCAGCGCCGCGGCGAGTTGGGGCGCCTCGGCGGGGGTGGCGAGCACGACGGCCTGGAGGGTGTCGGGCACCGGCCAGCCCGCCGCGCGGGCCAGCTCGTGCAATCCCTCCTCGGGTACCTCACGTTGGCCGGCGAGCACGTCGAACAGGTCCTGGCGGGCCCGGGCCACCGGCATCGGAGTGACAACTGAGGGTACTGCCGGAGGTTTACTTTCCGACTCTTTTTGGTACCCCAGAACTGTCAGCATGGCCTGTTCAAGCGCCCAATGTGCGTCTTCTACGGGAGTATCCCCGAGAAGTGCGGACAATGCGGGAAATCCGCGTTGCAACTCCGCGACCAACTTCTCGGCGAGATCCGGGAGTTCATTTCTCACTACCCGGTTCCACTCGCCGCGGGGACGCGACCAGATGCGGTTCAGGAGATCACACATCGCTACCTCGATCCTGGCGGGGATGCGGCTGGTACAGGGGATTGGCGCCCCCCCGTGCGCCTGAGTCGGCATCATCCGGAGTCCCCCCGCGCGACCGCGATGCCAGTGCAGGAATTTGTCACAGCGCGATAAACCTTACGAAAGCCTGAACACGTTCGGAGATGCTTTTGCACATCCGGATTACGGCCCTGCGTATCCGCCCGGTCACAGAATGTTTAGTGTTACCGGGGGTCACCCGAACAAAAGCCCCGGGCAAATACCGCCCCCGGGAGATTTCATAGAAATTCGCATCCCGCACCCGTGCCCCGACACCGGGAGGTCCGATGTCCGCACCGCGTTTGCAGAGCCGCCGCGCCGCACACCGTGCCCGGCCCTCGCCTTCAGTGCCCCGCCCCCGGCGCCCTCCGAGCGAACCCGGCCCGCCGGACCGGCGGGCCCCTGGAGGCGGTTTCGCCGGAACCGCCGTACTCCGTCCGGCGCTTCCGGCCGCACTGCTGCTCTTCCTCGCCGTCACGCTGCACTCCGGCGCGGCGGACACCCTGATGCGCTTCCTGGACTTCGGCGCCGGAGTCCTCGCGCTGGTCTCGCTGTCGGTCACCGTGCTGTGGGGCCTGGCCGCCACCGACCGCATGGTGCTGCACTCCGGGCACCGGCTGCTCGCCCAGGCCGTGCACCGCGGCACCGCGGTCGCCGGACTCGGCTTCCTCGGCCTGCACATCTGGGTGAAGATCGCCGAGGGGCACACCGGCGCCACGGCCGCCGCGGTGCCCTTCACCGACGGCGCCCGGCCCGGCCTCATCGGCCTCGGCACCCTCGCCGCCTACACGTTCATCGCCGTCGCGGTGACCGGCGCGGTACGCGGCGCCTTCACCGGCCTGTCCGGCGCCCGCTGGTGGCGGGCGCTGCACATGTGCGCCTACCTCGCCTGGGGCCTGGCCCTGGTGCACGGCCTCAAGTCCGGGCGCGCGGCGGCCGGCTGGGCCGTCGCCGGATATGCCATCTGCCTCACGGCGGTGGCCGTACGACTCGCCCTGCGGCTGCGCGACGCACGCAGGAACACAGGAGAACTCCCATGACCGCCCCCGCCCCCACCCAACTGCTGCCGGCCCTCGCCGAGGCGGAGCCCGTACCGACGCTGGCGTCCTTCGGGCCGCCGCGGCTGCTGGCCGGCCTCGACGAGATACCCCGCATGGACCGGGTGGCCCACCTGTCCCGGCACGGCAGTCTCCCCCAGCTCACCCCTCAGGAGCTGGTGGCGCTGGCCGAGGACATCGATCTGCGCGGCCGCGGCGGCGCGGGCTTCCCCTTCGCCCGCAAGCTGACCGCGGTCATCGACGGGATGAAGCGGGCCGACGGCAAGGGCGCGGTGGTCGTCAACGGCAGCGAGGGCGAGCCCAGTTGCCTCAAGGACACCGCGCTGCTGCTGCACGCCCCGCATCTGGTGCTCGACGGCGCGCTGCTGGCCGCCGACGCGCTCGGCGCACAGGAGGTCGCCCTGGGGGTGACCCGTACGGACGTGCTGAGCTCGGTGCAGCGGGCCATCGACGAACGCGGCCCGGTCCGGCCGACGTTACGGGTCACCCTGCTCACCGAGCGGTTCGTCACCGGCGAGGGCTCGGCCATGACGAACGGGCTGGGCGGCGGCCCCGGGCTGCCCTCCGGCCGCAAGATCCGCTCCAGCGAGCGCGGACTGAACGGTGTGCCGACCCTGCTGTCGAACACCGAGACCTACGCCCAGCTCGCGGTGGCCGCCCGCCTCGGCGCGCTCGGCTACCGCACCGCGGGCCTGCCCACCGAGCCCGGCACGCTGCTGCTGACGGTCGCCGGCAGCCGGGTGGTCGAGGTCCCCTACGGCGTCTCGCTGGCCCGGGTCCTGGCGCTGTGCGGGATGGACCAGGGGCAGGGCGTGCTGATCGGCGGCTACCACGGCACCTTCGTGTCCCCGGCCGACGCACTGACCGCGAACCTGTCGAAGGAGTCGCTGGCCGAGTACAACGCGGTGCTCGGCGCCGGGGCGGTGCTGCCGATCCCGTACGACACCTGTCCGGCGGGCGAGACGGTCCGTGTCGCCCAGTGGATGGCCGCCGAGTCGGCCGGCCAGTGCGGCCCCTGCGTGCTGGGCCTGCCCGCGCTCGCCGACCAGCTCGACCGCGCCGTACGGGGCGGCGGGGAGGCCGCCCTGGAGGCCGTACAGACCCGGATGCGGGCCGTGGAGAAGCGCGGCGCGTGCAGCCATCCTGACGGCACCTCACGCTTCGTCGCCTCGGCCCTGCGGTCCTTCCCCGAGGAGTTCGAGCGGCATGCGAAGGGCTTCGGCTGCGGCCGCCCGGTGACCGGTGCCCTGCCGGTCACCGGGAACCCGCCGCTGGCGGTCACCGCCCCCGCGCCCGCCCCGGCGCGGCCGGCCGCGCCGCCGCAGGAACGGCTGCTGATCGACTGGACGCTGTGCCGCGGCCACGGCCTGTGCGCCGATGTCGTGCCCGGCGTCGTGAAACTCGGCGCGGACGGCTATCCGCAGTCCGCCAGCATGCCGCTGCCGGCCCGGATGCGGCGCCGCGCCCAGCTCGCGGTGCGCCGCTGCCCCGCGCTGGCGATGCGGGTACAGGGCGGCAACTGACGTACGGGGCAGGGCTTTTGCGCCCGGAGAAAATTCTTCGGCGCCGTTGAACGCCCGGCCCCCCGGAGCGCGTATTCCCCGGGCGACGGCACCCCGCCGTCGCCCGGCCCGGACCCGACCGGATCGGAACGGGCGACCGGACGGCAACGCGGTCACCACCTCAGCAACGACGGAACCACCCACCGGCAGAGGAGACATCATGATCAATCGACGTCGTGCGGCGCTCGCGGCCGCGGCGGTCGCCACCCTGGCGCTGACCACCGCCTGCGGCAGCAGCGGCACCCAGAGCGCCCCCGGCACCACCAGCGCGGACAACGTCCAGCCCGCCGGCCAGGGCACCAGCGACTACGGCTACGGCTCCTCGGGCGGCGGCTCGGGCTCCGGCGGCCAGGCGGGCGGCGCCGACGCCGCCGGCAAGGCCCCCAAGGCCGCCGCCGCCGGGAAGCTGAAACTGAGCCAGGACGCCAAGATCGGCACGATCGTGACCGACGCCAAGGGCATGACCCTCTACCGCTTCGACAAGGACACCCCCGACCCCGCCAAGTCCAACTGCAACGGGTCCTGCGCCACCACCTGGCCGCCGGTCCCCGCCGACGGCGCCAACGCCCCGTCCGGCATCGACAAGAGCAAGCTGGGCTCGGTCACCCGCGCCGACGGCGTCAAGCAGCTCACCATCGCCGGCTGGCCCGCCTACCGCTACATCAAGGACACCCAGGCCGGTGACACCAAGGGCCAGGGCGTCGGCGGCACCTGGAACGCGCTGGCCCCCGACGGCAAGAAGGCCGGCGCCCAGGAGCCCGCGGACGTCTCGGTGTTCAACCACCCCGACCTCGGCGGCATCCTCGTCGACGGCAAGGGCCGCACCCTCTACCGCTTCAACAAGGACAGCGCCTGGCCGATGAAGTTCGGCTGCAACGACGCCTGCCTGGACACCTGGAAGCCCGCCAAGCCCGCCGACCGCTCCAAGCTCAACGGCATCGCCCCCAAGCTCATCTCCACCGTCACCCGCCCCGACGGCACCCGCCAGCTGGCCGTCGACTGCTGGCCCGTCTACTGGTTCACCGGCGACGAGCAGCCCGGTGACATCAACGGCCAGGGCAAGATGGGCCTGTGGTTCGCGGTCTCCAAGGAGGGCAAGAAGATCACGACGACACCGGAGGGCTGAGCCGCCCGTCCCCCGACGGCACACCCTCCCGCGGGAACTCGTCGTCCAGCGCCAGCACCTCGGCGTCCGGCCTCTCGTCCGCGGCGCGCGGCCCCAGCCAGGTGACCGCGAGCGCCACCGCCACATTCACGGCGAGCCCGACGATCCCCGCGTTCATCCCCCACACCGGGTCGTGTCCCCCGAAGACCAGGACACAGACCAGCGTGAAGCCCGCCACCAGGCCGCTCACCGCGGCGTGCAGCGTCAGCCGCCGCCACACCAGCCCCAGCAGCAGCATCGGCACGAGCTGCGCCATGCCCTCGTACGAAATCAGGGACAGCCGGACGAGGGTGTCGGGGGCGGTGTAGGTCAGCAGCAGCGCCAGGGCCCCGGCCACCACCACGACCAGCTGCGACCACAGCTTCTGCCGTCCGCCCGCCGACCCTCCCCCGCCGTCCCCGGAAGCCGCCCCGGCCGCCCCCTTGTTGAGACGGGGGATCGCGCCCAGCACGCTCCTCCCCCACATCGTGCCGATGACCAGCATGAACACGGCCATCGGCACGATGGAGGAGAGAGCGGCGGCCACCCCGACCAGCCCCACGGCCCAGGCCGGAAGGGAGTCCACCACCATCCTGAACAGCGCGAGATTGGAGTCCGCACCGCTCAGACCGGGCACCACGAACAGCGCCGCCATCCCCAGCAGCATCGGCACGAACAACAGCACGTTGTAGAACGGGAGGTACAGCGCGTTGCGGCGCAGCGCCTCGGCGTTGCGGGCACCGAGATAGCCGGCCACCGTCGTCGGAAAGATCACCACGGTCAGGGAGTTGACGAGGGTGGTGGTGACGAACCAGACCTGGCCCAGTCCCCCCGAGTCGTGCCCGGGGAAGGTCAGCCACTGCGGCTTCTCGGCCACGAGCCGGTCCAGGAACGGCCCGTAGCCGTCGAAGTAGTGCAGCGGCACATAGACCGCGAGGAAACCGAGGGTGCCGATGACGAGGACGTCCTTGAGCACCGAGACCCAGGCGCTGCCGCGCAGCCCGCTGATCACCACGAAGCCGGTGGTGACCGCGAAGCCGAGGAAATAGGCCCAGTCGATGCTGATGGCGCCGTAGGAAATGGTGGAGACGACCACGCCCATGCCGGTGATCTGGAGCTGTATGTACGGCAGCAGACAGACCGTGGCGAGCAGGGCGACCGCGGCCCCGAGCCAGGGCGCGCGGTAGCGGTGCGCGATCATGTCGGTGATCCCGACCAGGCCGTGCCGGCGGGCGTAGGCCCACAGCATCGGCCCGACGACGTACCCCAGCGCATAGCCGCAGGACATGTAGGCGAGCACATAGAGCACCGGGGCACCGGAGTTGTAGCCCCAGCCGGCCGCGCCGAGGTAGCTGAAGCTCGTATAGCTCTCGCCGGCCATCAGCACCCAGATGAACACCGTGCCCAGACTCCGGCCACCCACCGACCACTCCGACAGCCCTGCCGGCCGCCCCTTCTCGGTGCCCTTGCGCCGCACCGCGAGCAGGCCGAGGACGACGGTGAGCACCATGAAGGCGCCGAAGACGGTGGTCGAGACGGCGGCGTTCATATCCGCCCCCGCGCGCGGTCGCCGCGCCGGGCCAGCCACACCGCGAGCGGGGTGGCCAGCGTGGCCAGCAGCATCCAGAAGAACAGGAACGGCAGCCCGAGCACGGTCGGCGTCACCCGGTTCACCAGCGGCAGCGCCACCAGGAACAGCGCATACGGCAACAGCAGCCACAGCAGCGCGGGACGCCTTCTCGAACCCGGGGACCGGCCGCCGGGGGTCTGGTTTCGCATGAGGCGAGAGCCTAGGCGACCGGCCCCCGCCGTCACCTGGGCCGTGTCGACCGCAACTCGGCCCAGACCACCAGCCGGTAGGCGGACGTGTACTCCGGCGTGCAGGTCGTCAGCGTCAGATAGGCACCCGGCGCGGTGAAGCGGTAGCCGGGGTGCACGCTGCTGTACGGGACCGGGGCGAGGACCGTGCCGTCGCCGGGCGTGGTGCGCGGCAGGGTGCGCCGCACGGCATAGGTGTAGCGGGCCTCGGCGGTGTCGACGAGGACGGTGTCGCCCGGCCGCAGCCGGTCGAGCCGGCGGAACGGCTCGCCGTGGGTGTTGCGGTGCCCGGCCAGCGCGGCGTTGCCGGCCCGGCCGGGCCGCGCGCTGTGCGGATAGTGGCCGACATAGCCCCGGTTGAGGACCGCGGCCTTGCCGACGCCCTGGGCGATGGGGGCGGTGAGCCCGATCCGGGGGATGCGCAGCACGGCGTACGCCAGCTCCTCCGGCGGTGCCGGTGTGCGGCTCCCGGCGCGGCCGGGCGGACCGGCCGGCGGGGCGCTCTGCGCGGCCCGCGCGCCGGTGCGGCCGTCCTCCGGCGCCGGGTCCGGGCCGGGTGCCGGCGGCCGGGCGTCCCACTGCCGCTCCAGCCGGCCCACCGTGTCCCGCGCCGCGTGCTGCGCCTGACGGTTGGTCCACCACAGCTGGTGCACGACGAGCAGCAGCAGGACGGCGCCGAGCGTCACCGCCAGCTCCGCGCCCGTCCACAGCGCCCGCACGGCACCGGAGCGACGGGGGCGCCGCCCCTGCACGACTACCGGTATCCGCTCCCGCACGCGGGCACCGTAAGCCCTGCGGGCGCAGGTCTCCAGAGCCGCGCACGGCCCGGCGGGCGGCGGGGGTCAGCCGCCGAAGGCGTGCGAGACGGCGTAGATGCACAGTCCGGCCAGCGCGCCGACGACGGTGCCGTTGATGCGGATGAACTGGAGGTCCCGGCCGATGTGCGCCTCGATCTTCCGGGAGGTGTGCTCGGCGTCCCAGCCCGCGATGGTGTCCGTGATCAGGGAGGTGATCTCGCTCTGATAGGTCGTCACCACGTAGACGGCCGCGCCCTCCAGCCAGCCGTCCACCTTGTCCTGGAGCCGCTCCTCCTCGGCCAGCCGCCGGCCCAGGGACAGCAGCGCGGCCCGGACCCGCAGCCGCAGTTCGCTGCGCTCGTCCTCGGCGGCGGCGACGATCATCGCGCGGACCGAGCCCCAGGCCGAGGCGATCAGGTCCTGCACCTCGCTGCGCCCCAGCACCTCGGACTTGAGCCGCTCGACCTTGGCCCGGGTCTGCGGGTCGGACTTCAGATCGTCCGCGAAGTCCCGCAGGAAACGGTCGATCGCCCCGCGCGCCGGGTGCTCGGGCATGTCCCGCATCTCGGTGACGAAGCGCAGCAGCTCCTTGTAGACCCGGTCGCCCACCTTGCGGTCGACGAACCGCGGGGTCCATCCCGGTGCGCCGCCGGAGACTGCGGTCATCACGGAGTCGGCGTGCAGGACCAGCCAGTCGTGGGCGCGGGCGACGACCAGATCCACCACCCGGCGGTGGCCGCCCTCCGCGACGACCTTGTCCAGCAGGGTGCCGACACCGGGCGCGATCTCCTGGGCGTGCGCCCGGCGGGTGATCGCCTCACCGACCACCGCCTGTACATCGGAGTCGCGCAGCACGGTCAGCGCGCCGCGCAGCGCGGTGGACACCTCCTCGGTGACCCGGTCGGCGTTGCGGGGCTCGGCGAGCCAGCCGCCGAGCCGCCGGCCGATGCCGACCGAGCGCAGCCGGCGGCGGACGACGTCGGCGGAGAGGAAGTTCTCCCCGACGAAATCCCCCAGACTCTGACCCAGTTGGTCCTTTTTGGTGGGAATGATCGCGGTGTGCGGAATGGGCAGCCCCATCGGCCGCTTGAACAGTGCGGTGACCGCGAACCAGTCGGCCAGCGCGCCGACCATCCCGGCCTCCGCGGCCGCCGCGACAAACCCGGTCCAGCCGCCCGCCCCGGCTGATCCGGCCCATTTCGCCAGCACATAGACCACGGCGACGGCCAGCAGCAGGCCGGTGGCCAGGGTCTTCATCCGGCGCACCGCGCGCCGGCGCTCCTCGTCGGCGACACCGAGGACGAACCCGCCGGCCGGCCCGGGGGACGCCGCGCCCGCCACCGGCGCCCGCCCCGTATCGGGTGCCGTGTCCGCTTCTGTCCGTTCCATCCGCTCCACCGCTCCCACCGTGCCCCCCACCGTCCCTACGGCCTATCCTGCTCCGCACGCCGGCCACCGTTCCGGCCGTAGTCCCACTGTGACCTACTCCTGGAACGAACCACGAGTTCCCCGCGTCCATGCCGTGGAGGCATCGAACGGGGCGCCGGGCGGCGCCCCCGAGGTCCGTGGGATCATGAAGGACCGATCGGACCGCAACGGTGCCGCTGATCATCCGCTGCCCTTGCCCGCCCGGAGCGTGCTGCTCCGCTTTACCCAGGAGACCCCTCCCGCATGAAGAAAAGTGTGGGTTACTCCCTGCTCGCCGGTCTGGCAGCAGTGGTGGTACTGATCTCGACCGCGATATTCGTCGGCTTCGGCGGCGAGGACGGCGGTCCGGGCACCTCCTCACACAAGCCACGTGACCCCGCGGCCCCCGCGGTCTCCGGACAGTGGGTCGGCACCTGGTCGGCGGCCGCGGCGGCCGCCGAGCCCGGCACCCTGAACGGCTACGCGGGCATGTCGATACGCAATGTCGTGCACACCAGCGTCGGCGGCTCCGGCGTCCGCATCCAGCTCTCCAACCTCTACGGCACCCGGCCGCTGGTGGTCAGCCACGCCTCGCTGGCGCTGGCCGCGGCCCCCAGCAACCCCACCGCCGCGAGCGGCACCATGCGGCGGCTGTCGTTCGGCGGGAAGCCCGCGGTGACCATCCCGGCGGGCGGCGCGGTCACCAGCGACCCGGCCCGGCTGAAGGTGCCCGGCGACGCGGACCTGCTGGTCACCACGTACTCGCCGTCGCCCTCGGGCCCCGCCACCTACCACCCGTACGCCCGGCAGACCTCCTACCTGGCGCGCGGCGACCGCGCCGAGGACGCCACCGGCGCCGCCTACACCGAGCAGAGCCCGTACTGGCGGTATCTGACGGGCGTGGACGTGTGGAGCACCCAGGCCCGCGGCTCGGTCGTCGCCATCGGCGACTCGATCACCGACGGCATCACCTCCACGGCCGGCGCCAACCACCGCTGGACGGACTTCCTCGCCGCCCGGCTGCGCACCGAGCCCGGCGCGCCCCGCTACGGCGTCCTCAACCAGGGCATCAGCGGCAACCGGCTGCTGGTCAACGGCTCCCGGTTCTCGCCCAACAACGGGCCCAGTGTGCTGTCCCGCCTGGAGCGCGATGCGCTGTCCCGTACGGGCGTGAAGGCGGTGATCGTCGAGATCGGGCTGAACGACCTGTTCAAGACCCCGCGCCAGCTCGACCCGGAGAAGATCGTCGGCGGGATGCGGCAGATCGTCCGGGAGGCGCACGCCCGCGGGCTGCGCGTCACCGGCAGCACCCTGACGCCGTTCGGGGGACACCGCGGTTACTCCACCCAGCTGAATTCGGTCCGCGAACAGGTCAACCGGATCATCCGCTCCGGCGGCGTCTACGACGAGGTCGTGGACTTCGACAAGGCGCTGCGGGACCCGGCGTCGCCGGGGCGGCTGCGCCCCGAGTACGACTCCGGTGACCACCTCCACCCGAGCGACGAGGGCTTCCGGGCGATGGCCTACGCCGTGAACCTCCCGCACCTCAGGCAGGCGGCCCCCGCCGCGCTGTAACCCCAACGGAGCAGACGGCCGCCCCGAATTCGGCCCGCGCGGGCGGCGGGGCGGCGGGCCCGGTGCGATCCGCCGGGGAGGCGGTGGTCCGGCACACCCCTCCGCGGCGGCGTCGTCCGGTGCGGGAGGAGACTGAGCGGCATGGCCATGGTGAAGAACATCGATGCCCGCGGGATGCAGCACTGCGAGACGACGACGCTGGGCGTGCTGCTGCGGCATGAGGGACTCGACCTGTCCGAGCCCATGCTGTTCGGGCTCGGCTCCGGGCTGTCCTTCATCTACTGGGACAGCAAAAGCATGGGCTTTCCCTTCCTGGGAGGCCGGGTCAAGCCGTTCGAGCTCACCAGGAACCTGGCCGCGGTACTCGGGCTGGAGCTGCTGGTCGCGGAGACCACGTCCCCGCGCAAGGCGTGGCAGAACGTGGCGGCACCCCTCGACGCCGGCCGACCGGTCGGCCTTCAGCTCGACAGCTACCACCTGGACTACTTCAGCACCAAGGTGCACTTCGGTGGGCACGTCGTGGCCATGTACGGCTACGACGAGCAGGACGCCTACCTGGTGGACACCGCCCCGCAGGGCGGAGCCGTCTCGACCGGCCTCGCCGCCCTGGCCAGGGCCCGAGCGGAGCGCGGCCCGATGACCGCCAGGCACCGGTCCTTCACCCTCACCGCGCCCGGCAACCTGACGTCACCTCAGGACCGGATCATCCCCGCGATCAAGACCTGCGCCGACGCCTTCCTGAACCCGCCGATCGCGAACCTGGGCCACCGGGGCATCGAGAAGACCGCTAGGCAGGTGCCGAAGTGGCTGGAGCGCAGCGGCAGTCCGCGGGAGGACCTGCCACGGGCCGCCGTCCTCATGGAGCGGGCCGGCACCGGCGGCGCCCTGTTCCGCAATCTCTACCGGGACTTCCTCGCCGAGTGCGCCCAGCTGACCGACAGCGGCCACCTGCGCACCGGCCACCGCCTCTATAGCGAGGCCGCCGCCCTCTGGACACAGGTGGCCGCACTCCTCACGGCGGCAGGCGAGTCCGGCGACGCAGAGAACCTCACGCGGGCCGCCGCCCTCCTCCACGAGCTCGCGCGCGTCGAACGCGAGGCGATGCAGGCGCTGAGCATGCTCTAGGGCAATACCTCCAGGGGCCTGTCCGAGACGGTCACAAGGGTCCGCCGGCCACGCCCTAGTCCAGCTCCCTGCGCCCGTCCTCCTTGAGGCGGCGCCGCTCCTCCTTCAGCCGGCGGCGCTCGGCCTTGGGCAGCTTGCGCTCGACGCTGACGCCGCCCATCAGTGCCAGGCCCTTGACGACGACCCGGGGCGCGCCCGGCTCGGCCGGTGCGCCGTCCTCCCGCGCGTCGAAACCGCCCATGATGCCGAGCCCGCGGACGTCGACATCCAGGCCCGGCGGCACCACGATCTGCACCCCGCCCATGAGCGCCCAGCAGGTGATCACGATCTCCGGGCCGGCGAAGTTCGCCTCGCGCAGGTCGATCTCCCCGCCGCCCATGATGCCGACGGCCGTGAAGCGGCGCCCGATCGTCCACCGGCCCTTGCGCTGGAAACCGCCCAGGATGCCGACGCCCGCCGCGGAACCGTCCGTGCCGCTCACGATCCGCTCCGACCACCGCGCCGGCGCACCGCTCTCCTTGCGCAGCGACAGCGGCGCCGGGGCCGCCGCGGCCACCGGGAGGTCGGCGGTGAGCGGCTCCAACTCCCCGTAGGTGCGCGCCCGGTAGGCCGCGTCCAGCCGCTCGTCGAACTCCTCCATCGCCAGCCGCCCCTCCGCCACGGCGTCCCGCAGGATCTCGGCGACCCGCTCACGGTCGGTGTCGGAAGCGCGCAATTCCGGGAGGTCTTCAGTCATACGGACACATTAGAGGGCGCCGCCCGCATTGCCGCCGTCCTCCGCGACATCCCACCGCGTGCCCCCGCCCGCGTACAGCTCCGCGATCAGGGTCTCGATGTCCGGCTCCCGCACCGACAGATCCACCAGCGGATAGCGTGCGGCGACCGCCGCGACCAGCGGCGCCGCGCTCCGCGACGCCGGGAACGCCAGCCACTGCCGGGGCCCGTCCACCCGGACCGTACGGGTGCCCGGCACGCCCTCGATCGGCGGCAGCTCCCGCGCCAGGTCCACCACCAGCGTCCGCTCGCCGCCGCCGGCCGCCCGCAGCCCGTCGAGCCCGCCGTCGTACACCAGACGACCGTGGTCGATGACCATCACCCGGCGGCACAACTGCTCGATGTCGGTCAGGTCATGGGTGGTCAGCAGGACCGTGGTGCCCCGCTCGGCGTTCACCTCGCGCAGGAACTCCCGCACCTTCGCCTTGCTGACCACATCGAGGCCGATGGTCGGCTCGTCCAGATACAGCACCTCGGGGTCGTGCAGCAGCGCCGCCGCGATATCGCCGCGCATCCGCTGACCCAGCGACAGCTGCCGTACGGGCACGGTCAGCAGCGGGCCCAGGTCCAGCAGTTCGACACAGCGCTCCAGGTTGGCGCGGTAGGTGCGGTCCGGGACCCGGTACATCCGCCGCACCAGCTCGTAGGAGTCCTTGAGCGGCAGGTCCCACCACAGCGTGGTGCGCTGCCCGAAGACCACCCCGATCCGGCGGGCGAGCCGGGTCCGCTCCCGCGCCGGGTCGATGCCGGCGATCCGCAGCCGGCCGCCGCTGGGGACGAGGATGCCGGTCAGCATCTTGATGGTGGTGGACTTCCCGGCGCCGTTCGGCCCGATGTAGCCGACCATCTCGCCGCGCGGCACCCGGAAGGAGATCCCGTCCACGGCCCGGACCTCCTGCCGCACCCGCCGCAGCCGGCCCGCCCTGCGCCGCACCGAGAAGACCTTCTCGACGCCCTCGGCCTCGATCAGCTGCTCCGCGTCGGCCGTACCGCTCATCCCACCCACTCCTTCGTCGTCCCGTTCGCGGCCCGCCCCGTGCGGCGCCCTCAGCTGCCGGTGCTCCGGTATCCCCGCAACCCCAGCCGCCACGCCAGCCCGGCCCCCGCACACATCAGCCCCGCCACCACCGGCCCCAGGAAGTCCACCCAGCCCGGCAGCCCCAGCGGGTCGGGCCGGCCCAGCAGCCGCAGCGCGGGCAGCCAGTTCACGAAGGCCAGCGGGACGAGGTAGGTGACCCCGCGCACCAGCTCCTTGGCGAACACCGTCGGCGGGTACTGGAGCAGCGCGTTGCCGCCGTAGGTGAAGGAGTGCTGCACCTGGGCCGCGTCCTGCGCCCAGAACTGGAAGGCCGCCCCGGCGGTGAAGACCGCCGCGAAGATGGCCGTGCCGCACACCGCCATCAGCGGCACCATCAGCACCCGCCCCACCGTCCAGTCCACCTCGACACGGGGCAGCGCCCAGCCGAGCACCAGCAGCGCCTGGGTGATCCGGCCCACCCGGCGCAGCGCGAAGCGGTCCGCCGCGATCTGCGCGAAGACCGGTACGGGGCGCAGCAGCAGGGTGTCGAGGGTGCCGTCCCTGATCCGCAGGCCCAGCCCCTCGATGCTGCCCAGCAGCAGGTCCGCCAGGCCCAGCGCCATCCCTGACGTCCCGTACAGGAAGGCCACTTCGGGCAACGAGAAGCCGCCGAGGGCCTCGATCTGCGAGAACATCAGCATGATCGCCACGAAGTCCAGCCCGTTGGCGGCGAAGCTGCCGACCGCCATCATCACGAACGAGGTCCGGTAGGCGAGGGTGGAGCGCACCCACATCCGGACGATCAGCCCGTACGCGGCCAGTCCCCACGCCGCCTCCGCCGCCCGCCCGCGCCCGCCCCGGCCCGGCGCCGCCGTCCGCCCGCTAGCCACCGTGCACCACCACCTTGCGGGTCGCCGCCGACTGCACCAGCCGGCCCAGCGCCAGCAGCGCCCCCGCCCACCCCGCCTGGAACACCAGCCCCCGCACCAGCCCGTCGCCGCTGCGGACCCCCATCAGCACATCGGCCGGCACCTGAAGGATCGCCGCCCACGGCAGCAGCTGGACGGCCTCCCCGAACCCGCCGGGGAAGACCCGCAGCGGCAGCACCATCCCCGTGAAGAACAGGCAGGCCAGCCCGCTGATCAGGGCCAGCCCCGAACCGTCGAGCAGCCAGAACGACGCCAGCGCGACGAGGTACCGCAGCGCGAAACTCACCAGCACCCCGAACAGCACCGACAGCAGAAAACAGCCCCAGGTCAGCGCATCGCCGGGCAGCGCCAGTGGGAAGGCCAGGGCGCCCACCGCCATCGGCGCCGCCCCGCGGCCGAGCAGCTGGAGCCCGGCCCGCCCCAGATCAGCGGCCAGCCACCACAGCTGGAGATCCGCCGGCCGGTAGAGGTCCACCGCGATATCGCCGGTACGGATCCGCTCCTGGAGCTCGTCCAGCCCCCCGCTGCCCATCAGCGCGGCGGTGGCCAGCAGCGCCTGCGCGGTCCAGACGAAGGTCAGCGCCTGCGCCTGGCCGTAGCCGCCCAGATGCGGCCGTTCGTCCCACAGCGCGATGTACGTGTAGGCGACGATGAAGCCGAAGACGGTGTTGGTGAACACCCCCGCCACGGTGGCGATCCGATAGGTGGCGTACCGCCGGAAGCTGCCGGCCGCCACCGCCGCGTACACCACGCCGCGTTCCCCCCAGCCCCGTTCTCGTCGGACGCGCAAAGCACCGGAGCCTAAGTCGCGGGCGCGGCGGGCACCATCGAATTATCACCGCTTCGGGTGAGCCGTGGGCGCCATTCAGCCGGTCAGGTGGCGGTCCGCGGTGCGCGCCACCTCCGCTGACCGGTGCGCATGATGCGAGAGTTTCCCCGTGTGCGGCAGTTGCTCTCCCGGCGTACCGCGCGCACCCCCCGACACGACACCGTCCGTCGCAGTACAACCTCCGGCGGCGGCCGAGGAGTCCATACCGACATGAGCGGACAACGCACGGGCTGGCGCCGTGTCATCCCCACCTGGCGCACGGTGCTGGGCACCGGGCTGCTGTTCCTGCTGCTCGTCGTCGGCGGGATGATCGCCGGCTATCTGCTCGTCGGCATCCCGCCGGCGAACAGCGCCGCCAAGGCCCAGAGCAACATCTACCTCTACTCCGACGGCTCCGAGCTGGCCCACGACGGTGAGGTCAACCGGCAGAACGTCACCCTCAGCCAGATCCCCAAAACCGTCCAGCAGGCCGTACTCGCCGCCGAGGACCGCGACTTCTACTCCGAGTCGGCGGTCGACCCCGCCGCGATGGTCCGGGCCGCCTGGAACACCCTGACCGGCAAGGGCAAGCAGTCCGGCTCCACCATCACCCAGCAGTACGTGAAGAACTACTACCTCGGCCAGGAACAGACCCTCACCCGCAAGGCCAAGGAGTTCTTCATCGCCATCAAGCTGGACCGCGAGGTGAGCAAGGACAACATCCTGGAGGGCTACCTCAACTCCAGCTACTACGGCCGCAACGCCTACGGCATCCAGGCCGCCGCCCGGTCCTACTACGGCCGCGACGCGGAGCAGCTGACCACCGCCCAGGGCGCCTATCTCGCGTCCCTCCTCAACGCCCCCAGCGCCTACGACCTGACCGCCCACCCCGAGAACCGGCCGCGGGTGCTGGCGCGTTGGCACTACGTCCTGGACGGCATGGTCAAGAAGAAGTGGCTCACCCGCGCCGAGCGGGCCGCGCTGGAGTTCCCCGCGACGCGGCGCGCCAAAGCCTCCCCCGGGCTCTCGGGGCAGCGCGGCTACCTCGTCGAAGCGGTCAAGAACTACCTCTCCGACCACCACATCCTCGACGAGGACACCCTGCGCGGCGGCGGCTACCGCATCACCACCACCATCGGCAAGAAGCGCCAGAACGCCTTCGTCAAGGCGGTCAACACCCGGGTGATGGACCGGCTCGACGACTCCCGGAAGGCCGACCGCTACGTCCGGGCCGGCGGCGCCTCCATCGACCCCGCGAGCGGCCGGGTGGTGGCCCTCTACGGCGGTATCGACTACGCCAAGCAGTACGTCAACGGCGCCACCCGCCGGGACTACCAGGTCGGCTCCACCTTCAAGCCGATCGTCTTCGCCTCCGCGGTGGCGCACGGCTCCACCACCCAGGACGGCACCCGGATCACCCCGAACACCGTCTACGACGGCACCAACAAGCGGATGACGGTCAGTCACGGCCGCCCCACCGGCTTCGCCCCCGCCAACGAGGACGACCGCTCCTACGGCCCGATCACCGTCACCGAGGCCACCGACAAATCCGTCAACGCCGTCTACGCCCAGATGGGTATCGACGTCGGCCCCGCCAAGGTCAAGGCCACCGCCGTCGAGCTGGGCATCCCCGCCCGCACCCCCAGCCTCGCCTCCTCCCAGGGCGCCGTCTCGCTCGGCACCGCCACCCCCAGCGTCCTGGACATGACCCAGGTCTACGCCACCTTCGCCCACCACGGCAGCCACCGGCCGTACACCCTGGTCGACAAGGTCACCAAGGGCGAGGAGGAGATCGAACTGCCCGAGCGGGAGGAGACCAGGGCCGTCCCCCGGTCGGCCGCCGACACCACCACCGCGATCCTGCGCGGCGTCGTCGACGGCGGCACCGGCACCGCCGCCCAGGGCGCCGGGCGGCCCGCGGCCGGCAAGACCGGTACCGCCGAGGAGGACAAGGCGGCCTGGTTCGCCGGCTACACCCCCGAACTCGCCACCGTCGTCGCGGTGCTGGGCCAGAACCCGGAGACCGCCGCACAGGAGCCCCTGTACGGCGCGGGCGGGCTGTCCCGGGTCAACGGCGGCGACTACCCCGCCCAGATCTGGGCCGACTACACCGCGGCCGCGCTGGAAGGCCGCCCGGTCCGCGACTTCGACCTCCAGTTGGAGGCGGGCGCGGAGCCGTCCTCGCCCGAGCCGTCCGGCAGCGACTCGCCGTCGCCCAGCGCCTCGGGCAGCCCGTCCACCGAGCCGACGGACGCGCCCACCGGCACCGTCCCGCCCACCGGCGGCCCCACCCGGCCGACCGTCACACCCCCCACCCCGACCGCCCCCACCGAGCCCGGGCCGACCACACCCCCCACCGATGACTTCCCCACGGTCCAGCCCCAGAGCGATGTCCTGGAGCGGCAGATGGGGTGGGGGTGGAGCGGCTAGGGCACCCGGGGAGCGCGCTGCGTGGCGGCCGGGTGTCAGTGCCCCGACGTCGCCTTGAGTCCGACCACCGCGACCAGCAGCAGACAGATGAAGAAGATCCGGGCCGCGGTGGCCGGCTCGCCGAGCACCAGCATGCCGACCACCGCCGCCCCGGCCGCGCCGATGCCGACCCACACGCCGTAGGCGGTGCCGATCGGCAGGGTCCGGGCCGCGTACGAGAGCAGCAGCATGCTGGCGACGATGCCCGCGCCGGTGAACACACTGGGCCACAGCCGGGTGAAGCCGTCGGTGAATTTCATCCCGACCGACCAGCCGACCTCCAGCAGACCGGCGACCATGAGCAGAATCCAGGCCATGACGGCACCTCCGCGAAAGAGCTTCAACAGGGGTGCGTCGTCTTGTCCTGACCCGGTACGGCGCGTCTCGTCGGGTGACTCCCGAGGCTAGCAAAGGGCAGCGGAACGGGCGGTGACCCCGGTCACCGCCCGCGAGAACCCCTGGCCGGGGCGGACCCGCTACAGATACAGCCCGGTCGAGTCCTCCGCGCCCTCCAGCCGCTCCGCGGCCACCGCGTGCAGATCGCGCTCCCGCATGAGCACATACGCGACCCCGCGCACCTCGACCTCGGCCCGGTCCTCCGGGTCGTACAGCACCCGGTCCCCGACCTCCACGGTCCGCACGTTCTGCCCGACCGCGACCACCTCGGCCCAGGCCAGGCGGCGGCCGACCGCCGCGGTCGCGGGGATGACGATGCCCCCGGTCGAGCGGCGCTCGCCCTCGGGGATGTCCGTCCGGACCAGCACACGGTCGTGCAGCATCCGGATCGGCAGCTTGTCGTGGGTGTCCTTGGTGTTATTCGGGCTCACGGCATGACCGTACCTGCCCGGCGCCGCCCGGCGCGCACCGCGGGCCGCCCCGCGCCCGGCCGCGGCGGCCCATCGGCCCGGCCGCTAGCAACGCCGCCTGGCCCGCAGCGTCAGCAGGCCCACCACGGCGACGCCGATCACCGCCACCGGAATGATCCGCTCCAGCCGCGGCACCCCGTCCTCCGACACCAGCTGCGCCCGCACATCCGTCACCGCGCGGTTGGCGGCCACATAGGCCCGCCCCGCCGTACGGTCCATGGCGGCCGCCGCCCTGGCCTTCGCATCATCCATGATCGTCTTCGGGTGCAGCCGCACACCGATCTCGTCGAGCGTGACGGCGAGCTCCTGCCGCCTGCGGACGATGTCCGCCTCGATCTGCGCCGGGGTCCTGGCCTCCGCCACCGCGCTGCCTCCGTCGTCTCGCGCCGATGCGTACGGGTCCGGACTCTAGGTCCCGTACGGAACCGGCCACACCACTGACTGCCGATTCGTCATGGACAGTCTGTCAGCTCGGCCCCCCACACGCCCCACAGCACCCCCGTTTCGCAGCGCCGGGACGCCCCCGGCACCGCTCCGCGCCCCGGCTGGCTAATGTCGGGGCGTACGGACCCACCGAAGGAGAATCATGAGCGAGCGACTTCAGCCCGGCGACACGGCACCCGCCTTCACCCTGCCCGACGCGGACGGCAAGCAGGTCTCGCTCGCCGACCACAAGGGCCGCAAGGTCATCGTCTACTTCTACCCCGCCGCCCTGACCCCCGGCTGCACCAAGCAGGCGTGCGACTTCACCGACAACCTCGACTTCCTCGCCGGCCACGGCTACGACGTCATCGGCATCTCCCCCGACAAGCCGGAGAAGCTCGCCAAGTTCCGCGACAAGGAAGAGCTCAAGGTCACCCTCCTCGGCGACCCCGACAAGTCGGTCCTGGAGTCCTACGGCGCCTTCGGCGAGAAGAAGCTCTACGGCAAGACCGTCACCGGCGTCATCCGCTCCACCGTCATCCTCGACGAGGACGGCAAGGTCGAGCGCGCCCTCTACAACGTCAAGGCCACCGGCCACGTCGCGAAGATCATCAAGGACCTGGGGCTGTAGCCACCACCGCGGACGAGACCGCGGCCGGGAACATCACCTGCCGCCACCGCGTTACGGCCCCGAGGGGGCCCGCCCGTCCCCTACGGGGCCGCCCTTAGGGACACGCACCCTCGGAAGCCGGTGCCACCACCTGGTCCGGCAGTTCCAGCACGGCCGGCACCCCGCGTCAGGGTGGCCCGGGGCAGGAGCCGTTGTCGGTTTCGGCGAGTGGAATACCCATTCCCGGCACCGTCGCCGTATGGTCCGGCAATTCCAGCACGGCTTCGGCGCCGCCGTCCGCGGCGGCGCCGAAGTCCAGCCGGGCGCCCAGCACCTCCGCCTGGCCGGCCGCGATCGTCAGCCCCAGACCGTGCCCGGTCCCCCGCTCCGGCGCGGCCGTACGGAACCGCCGCGGCCCCTCGGCACACAACTCCGCCGGATACCCCGGACCGTGATCGCGCACCACGATCCGCGCACCCGCCACCACCACCTCGATCGGCGGCTTGCCGTGCTTGGCCGCGTTCGCCAGCAGATTCACCAGCACCCGCTCCACGCGGCGCCGGTCCGTCTCCACGATCCGCGGCTCCCCCTCCACCGTCACCGACACCTCGTCGGCCTCGTCGACCCCGCGCTGCCGCGCCGCCCTCGTCACGATCCCGCGCACCAGTGACGGCAGCTCACAGGCGTCCACATCCGCCCGCTCCACCCCCGCGTCCAGCCGGGACACCTCCAGCAGATCCTCCACCAGCCGCCGCATCGCCTGCGCCCGGTCCCGCACCAGCTCCACCGCCCGCGGCTGCGGCAGCAGTTCCGCGGCCGCCACCAGCCCGGCCACCGGCGTCCGCAGCTCATGCGCCACATCCGCGGTGAACTCCCGCTCCGCCTGCGCCTGGGCCGCCAGCGACGTCGCCATGTGATGCACGCTGCGGCCCAACTCGGCCACCTCGTCCCGGCCGTTGCTCGCCAGCGCGTCCGCGTCCGGCGGCGCACCCGCCGCGATCCGCCGCGCCGCCGCCGCACTCAGCCGCAGCCGCCGCGACAGCCGCTGCGCCACGAACCACGACACCCCCGCCATCAGCGTGACCGTGCCGCACCCCGCGATCAGCAGCGCCCGGTCCAGCGCCAGCTGCGCCGGATCGTCATCGGGATAGGCCGCCGACACCGACAGCGACCGCGTCGGCCTGCTGCCGTCGCGGCCGCCGACCCCGGTCGCCGCCCACACCCGCGGATCCTCACCACCGCTGACATACGTCCCCGACTGGTTCCGGAACACCGCCTCCCGCAACGGCGACGGCAGGGCCACGGCGTCCAGCTGCGCCCCCAGCGCCAGCGTGCCGTCCCGCTCGAAGATCTGAAGTGCCGAACTCAGCCGGTCGTCCTGGTAGGCCCGCGCCGACCGCTCCCGCTCCGCATCCGCTATGTGGTGCACGGCGAACCCGAGCACCACCACGGCCAGCGCGGTCATACAGGAAATGGCCAGCGCGATCCGGCCTCGAATGCCCATCACGCGAGGGTGTACATCTCCGTCGTGTCACCGAGCGGTGTGGACCCCTCGTACGTCACCTCCAGGCCGGTGAAGGCCAGTTCCCCGCCGACCCGCTCCGGGTCCCGCAGACGGAAGGTGGCCGGGAACCCGGCCTCCGTGCCCGTCCCGGCATCCGACCTCTCCACCTGCACCACACCCACCCCCAGAGCCTCCCGCGCACCGTAGTACTTCCACGCGATCGCGGTGGCCACCATCTCCGCATCCTCGCAGGTCAGCGTGATCACATGCGGCTTGGTCACCGGCCTGCCGCGCCCGCAGTCCCGGACCCCCGGCAGCCCCCCGGACGACGTGCCGCGGTCCTTCACGCCCTGCACCGCCGACGTCTTCGGCGCGGCGTCCACCGCCGACGCACGGCCCGGCGCCTGCCCCAGCCACACCCCGCCGGCCGCCAGCGCCGTCACCACGACAAAGGCCGTCAGCACGGTACGCCCCCGAACCCGGCGGGCCCCTTCGCGGTCCGTCATCACGCTCTCCTCCCGGGGACGACGCCCCGTACCCCCCACAGCAAACACGAATGCCGCGCCCTGCGCCGCCACTCTTCCGTCCCCGCCACACAGGCTGATTGCCTCAACGCTGCGGTGGGCACTCGGCTGTGTACCAGTCCTGTAACAAGGCCCGTCGCCCCTCTGGCGCCGCCCCGCCGCCGCCCGGTCACCGCCCCGCCCCGGTTCTCCGGACGGCCCAGCCGCGCGTGACGTACCTCAATTCGTCCGGCCAGAGTGGTTTGATTCGCGCTCCACTGCGCAGGCGCACCTGTCGTATCCCACCGCGCACCCCGCGCTGACCGACCGAGAGGACCGCCTCGTGCCGACCGGCAGCACCGAAGCCGACCCCGCTCCCGACCAGGACCGGGAGGCGCTCAAGCGCCACCGGGTGCTCTTCCGTGCCGTCGCGCGGCGCAAGAACCCCAAACTGCGGCGCACCGACATCACCGTCACCGACGAGCGCGTCGTCAAGCGCGCCGTGAAGGCCGCCGCGCTCGGTAACGCCATGGAGTGGTTCGACTTCGGGATCTACAGCTATCTCGCGGTCACCATCGGCAAGGTCTTCTTCCCCGGCGGCAGCGACACCACCAGCCTGCTGTCGTCCTTCGCGACCTTCGCCGTGGCCTTCCTCGTACGCCCCCTCGGCGGCGCCTACTTCGGCCCGCTCGGCGACCGCATCGGCCGCAAGAAGGTCCTCGCCCTCACCATGATCATGATGGCGCTGGGCACCCTCTGCATCGGCCTGATCCCGTCCTACGCCACCATCGGCTTCTGGTCGCCCGTCCTGCTCATCCTCTTCCGCCTGGTGCAGGGCTTCTCCACCGGCGGTGAGTACGGCGGCGCCTCCACCTTCATCGCCGAGTACGCCCCCGACAAGAAGCGCGGCTTCTTCGGCAGCTTCCTGGAGATGGGCACCCTCATCGGCTACACCGGCGCCGCCGGCATCGTGCTGCTGCTCAACACCACCCTCGGCGACGAGGCCATGCTCGACTGGGGCTGGCGCCTGCCGTTCCTGATCGCCGGCCCGCTCGGCCTGGTGGGTCTCTACCTCCGGGTCCGGCTCGACGAGACCCCCGCCTTCCAGAAGTTCGAGGCCGCCCAGACCCACGGCGGCGGCAACTCGGCCGTCGAGACCGAGGCCGAGTTCTCCCACCTCTCGGAGAACGCCCCCAAGAAGAAGATCAGCGAGATCTTCTCCCAGCAGTGGCCCACCCTCATCCTCTGCATCGCCCTGGTCGGCGCGTACAACATCACCGACTACATGCTGCTGTCGTACATGCCGACCTACCTGACGGACACCCTCCACTACGAGGAGTCCCACGGTCTGCTGATCCTCCTCGGCACCATGGCCGTCCTGATGTGCCTGATCAGCACCGTCGGCAAGCTGAACGACCACTACGGCCGCAAGCCGCTGCTGATGACCGGCATGGTCGGCTTCTTCGTCCTCGCGATCCCGGCCTTCCTCCTCGTCAAGCAGGGCAGCATCCCCGCGGTCTGCGCCGGCATGGCCCTCCTCGGCCTCTCCCTGGTCTGCCTCCTGGGCACCATGTCCGCCGCCCTCCCCGCCCTCTTCCCCACCAACGTCCGCTACGGCTCCCTCTCCATCGGCTACAACCTGGCGGTCTCCCTCTTCGGCGGCACCACCCCCCTGGTGATCACCGCCCTCATGGACGTCTTCGACAAGAACGTGATGGTCCCCGCCTACTACACGATGGGCGCCGCCCTCGTCGGCGTCATCGCCGTCGCCTGCATGAAGGAAACCGCCCAACAGCCCCTCGAAGGCTCCCCGCCCTCCGTGGCCACCAAGGAAGAAGCCGTCGAACTCATCGAGGCCCAGACCGCGGAACCGCGCTTCTGAGCCGCGCCACCTGGCACTTGGGGCCCCGGGGGACCTCCCCCGGGGCCCTTTCCGTCTCTTTCCGTCTCTTTCCGTCTCGCCGCCACCCGCCGTAACCGGCCCCGCATTCGATCGTTGTTCTGTTCGAGGGGCGCACGGGGGCCCGATGCGCGGAACGAGGGGGAATCATGCCGGTCAGTCCGTACACCCGGGAGCGGCTCGTAGAGGCGGCTTCGTCTTCGCGGACGCTCTCGGAGGCATTACTCAAACTCGGGGTGGATCCGAAGGGGACATCGCGGCGGTACCTCCGTGACCGAATGAGGTCGATGGGCGTGGACACTTCGCACTTCGAGCGTGAAGGGACGCGCTGGACCAGGGAGTTCCTCAAGGATGCGGTGGCGCTGTCGACGAACATGTGCGAGGTCTTACGACGGCTCGGTCTCGACCCCGTAGGCGGTCAGCACACCCACATCAGCCGACGCATCCAGAAC
Organism: Streptomyces sp. NPDC127097; assembly: GCF_042724075.1. Lineage (NCBI taxonomy): Bacteria > Bacillati > Actinomycetota > Actinomycetes > Kitasatosporales > Streptomycetaceae > Streptomyces > Streptomyces sp. NPDC127097. Next base: position 81,151 of record NZ_JBHXFI010000021.1, read on the forward strand.
CTGGGGATCGATACTTCGCACTTTTCTCCGGTCGGCCGGAGGAAATCCAAGGCTCGACGGCGGTGCAGTCCCGAGGAACTGCTCGTGTACGCAGAAAACCCCGGTCGACGAATGCCGAGCCACCGGCTCAAAGCTGCCATGCTCGCGCTCGGGGCGGACGAGCGTTGCGCCGTCTGCCGTACCGGCCCCGTCTGGCGCGATCGCCCGCTGCCGCTGGAGGTCGATCACATCGACGGAAACTGGCGTAACAACTGTCGGGAGAATCTGCGGTTGCTGTGCCCCAATTGCCACTCGGCCACGGATACCTACCGGGGGCGCAACAAAGGCAGCTGCCCCCGGGACACCGGAGCGCCGCAATGAGCGACAGCATCCGCTACACCCGGGCGCTGTTGACCGAGGCCGCAAGACGTTGCACGAACATCGACGAAGTCATCGCGTTCTGCGGCGGCCGCTCCTACCATCAGCTGCGGCGACATCTGTTCAGGCGCTTCGAGCACTTCGGAATCGATGTATCGCACTTCAAGCCCGTCGCACGGCGCGCCACTCATCTTCGCCGCCCCGGCAGGGACGACCTCCAAAAAGCCGTCAGCGCCGCTTCCTCCATCGCCGCTGCCCTGCGGAATCTGGAGAGGCCCGATAACTCGCGCAGTCGCGCGCTGTTCCATCGGTGGGTATCCGACCACGGCATCGACACGAGTCACTTCCTGGGACAGGCACATATGCGCGGGAAGCCGGGGACCACGCCGGTCAAGGAGCCTGAGGAGGTACTCGTGAAGCACTGCGGGAAGCGCCGGACAAGAACCGTGATGCTACGGCGAGCCCTGCGGCAGGTCGGCGTGCCGGAGGTATGCGCCGAGTGCGGGGCAGGCCCCGCATGGCATGGCAAGCCGATGACTCTGGAGATCGACCACATCAACGGCGACTGGCGCGACGACCGTCAGGAGAATGTGCGGTTTCTCTGTCCCAACTGCCATGCGGTCACCGACACTTGGTGCCGGGGCGGCCGACGGAAGCGATAGCTCTCAACATTCGCTCACCAACCAGTACTATGGCCGTGGCAAGCGGCCGTGATGGAATTGGCAGTCATGCTGGCTTTAGGTGCCAGTGGGGTAACACCCGTGAGGGTTCGAGTCCCTCCGGCCGCACACCTTGGATTCGAAGGCCCGGCCCCGCCGAAGCGCGGGGCCGGGCCTTCGCCATACATGTACGGGCCGCCTCAGCCCAGCAACTCCCGCACCACCGGTGCCAACGCCCGGAAAGCCTGGCCGCGGTGGCTGATGGCGTTTTTTTCGGCGGGGGTGAGTTCGGCGCAGGTACGGGTGTCGCCGAGGGGCTGGAGGATGGGGTCGTAGCCGAAGCCGCCGGTGCCGGTGGGGGTGTGGCGGAGGGTGCCGTCGAGGGTGCCCTCGACGACGCGTTCGGTGCCGTCGGGGAGGGCGAGGGCGGCGGCGCAGGCGAAGTGGGCGCCGCGGTGCTCGTCGGCGATGTCGCCGAGCTGGGCCAGGAGCAGGGTGAGGTTGGCCCGGTCGTCGCCGTGGGTTCCGGCCCAGCGGGCGGAGAAGATGCCGGGCGCGCCGCCGAGGACGTCGACGCAGAGGCCGGAGTCGTCGGCGACGGCGGGGTGGCCGGTGGCCCGGGCGAGGGCGTGGGCCTTCAGAAGGGCGTTCTCGGCGAAGGTGACGCCGGTTTCCTTGACGTCGGGGACGTCCGGGTAGGCGTCGGCGCCGACGAGTTCGATGTCGAGGTCGGCCGCCTCCAGGATCGCGCGGAGCTCGCTGACCTTGCCGGCGTTACGGGTGGCGAGGATGAGGCGGCGGGGGTGTGCGGAGGGTCCGCCGGTGTGAGTCTGCATGGGACCCGATTATCCCGGCTGTCCGGGCTATCCCGGGGTGCAGATCTTGGTCATCTGGCCGGTGCCGTCGACGATCGGCTGGATGTCGGGGGCCTTGTTGTTGTCGAGGTCCTTGCGGGCGGCCTTGATGCCGTCGTTCGTCTTGTCGATGGCCTTGGAGAGGTCGGGGTCACTCGCCTCCTTGCTGAGCTTGCGCAGGTTGGCGTCGATGTCGTCGAGGGCCTGCTGGGTCTTCCGCGGGTCGCTGACGGCGGTGTCCGCGGCCTGCTGGAGCTTGTCGACGGCGTTGACGACGGAGGAGGCGGTGTTGGCGCAGTCCATGGCCTTCTGGACCGCTCCGCAGGCGGAGAGCAGCGGTATCGCGAGGGTGGCGGCCGCCAGCGCGGCGACTGCGGTGGTGGCGCGGCGGCGCTGCGGGAGCGTGCGGGGGGCCATGGCGCGGGTTTCCTTCCCTTGGCAATGTGCGGGCAAAGGAAGAAACGCGGGGCGGGGTTGTTTTGGTTGCGCGGCGGCGCGAGATCCGTCAGCGCCCCGCCCCCGCCGGACGGACGGCCGTCCGTCAGAGGAGGCCGGTGCGGGTGAGCAGGATGGCGAGGACGACGACGAGGGTCCAGCCGAGGGCGTACTCCAGGAGCCGGGAGTCGTCCTGGGGCCCGCCGGTGCGGGCGCGGGTGCGGGGCGCGGTGGCAGCGGTGGTGGACATGGCTCCACAGTGCGGGTGCCGTGGTGGGTTTTCCAGAGCGGGAGGGCCCGTGAGAAAAGGGTCACAGGGGGCTCCTGGGGCGCGGGGAGGCCCCTGTGCCGCGTGGCCTCGCGCGGTGCAGACAGCGGCCCGCGCTCCGAGTCCCGGAGCGCGGGCCGTGTGCACCGCGGCGGATGCTCAGAGCGTGCGGGCCAGTGCCGCTCGCTGGGCGCCGTCGAGTTCGGCGCAGCCGGCGACGGCGAGGTCGAGGAGGGCGTTGAGTTCGTCGCGGGCGAAGGGCTCGGCCTCGGCGGTGCCCTGGACCTCGACGAAGCGGCCGTCGCCGGTGCAGACGACGTTCATGTCGGTCTCGGCGCGGACGTCCTCCTCGTAGCAGAGGTCGAGGAGGGGGGTGCCGTCGACGATGCCGACGCTGACGGCGGAGACGGTGCCGGTGAGGGGCTTGCGGCCGTGGCGGATGAGCTTCTTGCCCTGGGCCCAGGCGATGGCGTCGGCGAGGGCGACGTAGGCGCCGGTGATGGCGGCGGTGCGGGTGCCGCCGTCGGCCTGGAGGACGTCGCAGTCCAGGACGATGGTGTTCTCGCCGAGGGCCTTGTAGTCGATGACGGCGCGCAGGGAGCGGCCGATGAGGCGGCTGATCTCGTGGGTGCGGCCGCCGATCTTGCCGCGTACGGATTCCCGGTCGCCGCGGGTGTTGGTGGAGCGGGGCAGCATCGAGTATTCGGCGGTGACCCAGCCCTCGCCGGTGCCCTTGCGCCAGCGCGGGACGCCTTCGGTGACGGAGGCGGTGCAGAAGACTTTGGTGTCGCCGAAGGAGATGAGGACGGAGCCTTCGGCGTGCTTGCTCCAGCCGCGTTCGATGGTGACCGGGCGGAGCTGTTCGGGGGTGCGGCCGTCGATGCGAGACATGGCGTAGACCCTATCGGGAACGGCGAGGGCCCCACTCCGGGGCGGTGGTTTCCGGGGCGGGGCCTTCGGGAGTGAGCGGGGGTCAGCTCACATCATGTCTTCGATCTCGGCGGCGATGGGGTCCGCGTCGGTGCCGATGACGACCTGGATCGCGGTGCCCATCTTGACGACGCCATGGGCGCCGGCGGCCTTGAGGGCGGCCTCGTCGACGAGGGAGGAGTCCACGACCTCGGTGCGGAGGCGGGTGATGCAGCCCTCGACCTCTTCGATGTTGTCGAGTCCGCCGAGCCCGGCGACGATCTTCTCAGCCTTGCTGGCCATGTCCACTCCTGCTTGTCTCGGCCGCCGGCGATGCCGCCGTGCGGTTTTCACACCGTAACGCACGTTCAGCCCAACTATGTGGGCGTTTGTCCGCTGTCTGACGAAGGATGGCGATCACCGGAGTGCGCGCCGGACAGCCGGAAGTCCGGCGGCGGCGCACCCCCCGAAAGTGGTCTACACCACCAGTATGCGGCAAGCACCGGGCCGGCTCTCGACGGGCCGGCCGCCGGGAGGACAGGGATGAGTGCGAACGCAGCGGCGGCGCCGAGGAGGAACTGGGCGTCGAACCTCTTCCAGGGCCTACAGAAGATGGGGCGCAGTCTCCAGCTGCCGATTGCCGTCCTGCCCGCCGCGGGGATTCTCAACCGCCTTGGCCAGCCGGATGTGTTCGGCGCGGACGGGCTGGGCTGGGACGCGGTCGGCAAGGTGTTCGCGGCCGCCGGCGGTGCGCTGCTGGATTCCGGGCTCGGTCTGCCGCTGCTGTTCTGTATCGGTGTGGCGATCGGGATGGCCAAGAAGTCCGACGGGTCGACGGCGCTGGCGGCGGTGACCGGTTTCCTCGTCTACTTCTCGGTGCTGCACGCGTTTCCGCAGGGCTGCTCCGCGGGCCAGGTGTACACCCAGGCAGGCCTGTGGAGCGGGGTCTGCGTGGACAGGACCAACACGGTGACCCAGGCCGCCTTCCAGAACCCGGGGGTCTTCGGCGGCATCGTCATGGGCTTTCTGTCCGCCTGGCTCTGGCAGCGCTTCCACCGGGTGAAGCTGGTCGACTGGCTGGGGTTCTTCAACGGCCGCCGGCTGGTCCCGATCATCATGGCCTTCGTCGGCCTGGTCTTCGCGGTGCTGTGCCTGTTCGTCTGGCAGCCGATCGGCAATGCGCTGACGAGCTTCAGCGAGTGGCTGACGGGACTGGGCGCGTGGGGCTCCGGAATCTTCGGCGTCGCCAACCGCGCCCTGCTGGTGATCGGCCTGCACCAGTTCCTGAACACCTTCGTCTGGTTCCAGTTCGGCAGTTTCACCAAGCCGGACGGCACGGTCGTCCACGGTGACATCAACCGGTTCCTGGCGGGCGACCCGGACGCGGGGCAGTTCACCACCGGGTTCTTCCCGATCATGATGTTCGCGCTGCCGGCCGCGGCGCTGGCGATCGCGCACTGCGCCAAGCCGCATCGCCGCAAGGAGATCGCGGGCATGATGCTGTCGGTCGGCCTGACGTCGTTCGTGACGGGCGTGACCGAGCCGATCGAGTACTCCTTCCTGTTCGTGGCGCCGCTGCTGTACGTGCTGCACGCGCTGCTGACGGGTGTGTCGATGGGGGTGAGCTGGGCGCTGGGCGTCCACGACAGCTTCAGCTTCTCTGCGGGACTGATCGACTACGTCATCAACTGGGGCCTGGCCACCAAACCCTGGCTGATCATTCCCATCGGCCTGTGTTTCGCGGTGGTCTACTACGCCCTCTTCCGCTTCCTGATCACCAAATTCAATCTGTCGACGCCCGGCCGCGAGCCGGATGAGGTGGGGGACGCGATGGAGCGGGAGAACGTGAAGTAGCGCCACCGGATCGCCGCCGGATCACTGCCGGAACGCCGCCGGAAGTGGCCGTACATGGGCCGCCGACCGGCCCGGCGCGCTGCGCCCGCCGGCCCCTGGGTCCCGTGCCCCGGGGGCCGGTTGCCATGTGGTCCACACCACTTGGAAGAATGAATTCCTTTGGATTCCTTTATGTCGGGACTACGTGCTAAGAATGGTCTAAACCACTAGTGGTGTAGACCAAGGTGTAGACCAAGCGCGGGCCGTCCCCCCTTTGAGCGCCCGCCTCACCAGGAGGAATCCGATGAGTTCGGCCACCGCTACGGCGGCTCCCGACAAGCAGGGTCGCGGCTCCCGCGCCATGGCAGTGGCCCAACGGATCGGCCGCAGTCTGATGCTGCCGATCGCCACGCTTCCCGCGGCGGCGCTGATGGTGCGGCTCGGCCAGCCGGACATGCTCGGCCGGGAGTCGCTGCCCGCCTTCCTGAACAAGATCGCCGAGTTCATGGCGGCCGGTGGCGGCGCGCTGCTCGACAACATGCCGCTGCTCTTCGCCGTGGGCATCGCGATCGGCTTCGCCAAGAAGTCCGACGGCTCCACCGGTCTGGCCGCGGTCGTCGGCTACCTGGTCTTCAAGCAGGTGCTGGGCACCTTCAAGGACGCCAACCTGCCCACGGTCCAGGAGGTCGTGGACGGCAAGATAGCCGACGTCGCCCCGCCGGTGGACGCCGGTGTGCTGGGCGGCGTCGTGATGGGTCTCGTGGTCGCGCTGCTCTACCAGCGCTACAGCCGCAAGAAGCTGCCCGACTGGCTCGGCTTCTTCGGCGGGCGCCGTCTGGTGCCCATCCTCTCCGCCTTCGCGGGTCTCGTCATCGGCATCGTCTTCGGCTACATCTGGCCGGTGCTCGGGTCCGGGCTGCACAGCTTCGGTGCCTGGCTCGTCGGCTCGGGCGCGGTGGGCGCCGGCATCTTCGGTGTCGCCAACCGTGCGCTGATCCCGGTCGGCATGCACCACCTGCTCAACTCCTTCCCGTGGTTCCAGGCCGGTGACTACGAGGGCAAGCACGGCGACATCGCCCGCTTCCTGGCCCACGACCCCTCGGCCGGACAGTTCATGACCGGCTTCTTCCCGATCATGATGTTCGCCCTGCCGGCCGCCTGCCTGGCGATCGTGCACTGTGCCCGGCCCGAGCGCCGCAAGGTCGTCGGCGGCATGATGTTCTCCATCGCGCTGACCGCCTTCATCACCGGCGTCACCGAGCCGATCGAGTTCACCTTCATGTTCATCGCCCCGGTGCTGTACGCCATCCACGCGGTGCTGACCGGTGTCTCCATGGCGCTCACCTGGGCGCTGGGCATGAAGGACGGCTTCGGCTTCTCGGCCGGCGCGATCGACTTCGTCCTGAACCTCGGGATCGCCACCAAGCCGTGGCTGCTCGCCCTCACGGGGCTGGCCTTCGCGGCGCTTTACTACACCGTGTTCCGGTTCGCGATCGTCAAGTTCAACCTGCCGACCCCGGGCCGCGAGCCCGAGGAGGAGATCGCCGCGGAGGACAAGGCCCAGTACAAGGGCTGAGCCACCACCGCCCGGCGGCGGGCGAGGACACGGCGAAGGCCCCCGGAATCCCTGCGATTCCGGGGGCCTTCGCCATGGCGGGACGCGCCTGCCGTGCGCTCAGATTTCGTAGACCGCGCCCGCCTTGGCGGCCTCGACCGGGCCGTCGTAGACCTTCTGGGCGTCGCGGATGCTGATGTCCGGGTCGGTCCACGGCGGGATGTGCGTCAGCACCAGCCGCCCGACGCCGGCCCGCCGGGCGCTCTCGCCGGCCTCCCGGCCGTTGAGGTGCAGATCCGGGATGTCTTCCTTGCCGTACGTGAAGGACGCCTCGCACAGGAAGAAGTCGGCGCCCTCGGCGAGCGACTCCATTGCCGCGCAGGGGCCGGTGTCGCCGGAGTACGTCAGGGTGCGGCCGCCGTGCTCGATGCGGAAGCCGAACGCCTCGACCGGGTGGCTGACGTGTGCCGTACGGATCGTGAACGGGCCGATGGTGAAGGTGCCGGGGGTCAGCGTGCGGAACTCGAAGACCTCGCTCATCGCGCCCTCGTGCGGCACATCGGCGTGTGCGACGGTCAGCCGCTGCTCGGTGCCGGCCGGCCCGTAGACCGGCATCGGCGCACAACGCCCGCCGTCCGGGCGGTAATAGCGGACGACGAAATAGCCGCACAAATCGATGCAGTGGTCCGCATGCAGATGCGACAGCAGCACGGCATCCAGGTCATAGAGGCCGGTGTGGCGCTGCAACTCGCCCAGGGCGCCATTGCCCATGTCGAGGAGCAGCCTGAAGCCGTCGGCCTCCAGGAGGTAGCTCGAGCAGGCCGATTCCATGGAAGGGAACGACCCCGAGCATCCGACGACAGTGAGCTTCATACGGGCGTGAACCTCCGTGGGCGGGGGCGGCGGTCAGGGGCCTCCCCCTGCTCGAACCCAGTTGAGCGCTCGGGGAAGGTCCGGGCGGGTGTCCCGGCGGGCCCTGCCGGGGTGGTGCCGGATCCTTGGCGGTCTGTGCGGTGCCCACGAGCGTAAGCCGCAAAAGGTCCTGTGGCGCCTCCAGCGGGGCGAGCTGTGGGCGGAATCACCAGTCTGGGCTGTCGCCCCGCACGCCCGTACGCCCGTACGCACCGGCCGGTGCCGCCGCGGCGGAATGCCGGCCCGCCGCCGTCCGCGGAGTGCCCCCGGTCCTCACCCGGGGGCATCCCGGAATTCCGCCCCGTGCTAGGCCCAGAGCTGGCCCTGGAGGGTGGCAATGGCCGCCTCGGTCGATTCGGCGGTGTAGACGCCGGTGGAGAGGTACTTCCAGCCGCCGTCGGCGACCACGAAGACGATGTCGGCTGGCTCCCCCGCCTTGACCGCCTTCTTGGCGACGCCGATCGCGGCGTGCAGTGCCGCGCCGGTGGAGATGCCCGCGAAGATGCCTTCCTCGGCGAGGAGTTCACGGGTACGGCGGACCGCGTCCTCGGAGCCGACCGAGAAGCGGGTGGTGAGCACGGACTCGTCGTAGAGCTCGGGGATGAAGCCCTCGTCGAGGTTGCGCAGACCGTAGACGACATCGTCGTAGCGCGGTTCGGCGGCGACGATCTGGACGCCGGGGACCTGCTCGCGCAGATAGCGGCCGACGCCCATGAGCGTGCCGGTGGTGCCCAGGCCGGCCACGAAGTGGGTGACGGAGGGGAGGTCGGCGAGGATCTCCGGGCCGGTGGTGGCGTAGTGCGCACCGGCGTTGTCGGGGTTGCCGTACTGGTAGAGCATCACCCAGTCGGGGTGCTCGGCGGACAGCTCCTTGGCGACCCTGACGGCGGTGTTGGAGCCGCCGGCCGCGGGCGAGGAGATGATCTCGGCACCCCACATGGCGAGCAGCTCGCGCCGCTCGGAGGAGGTGTTCTCCGGCATGACGCACACGATGCGGTAGCCCTTGAGCTTGGCCGCCATGGCGAGCGAGATGCCGGTGTTGCCGCTGGTCGGTTCGAGGATGGTGCAGCCGGGGGTGAGCCGGCCGTCCTTCTCGGCCTGTTCGATCATGTGCAGCGCGGGCCGGTCCTTGACCGAGCCCGTGGGGTTGCGGTCCTCCAGCTTCGCCCAGATGCGGACGTCGTCGGAGGGGGAGAGGCGCGGGAGGCGGACGAGAGGGGTGTTCCCGACCGCCGCCAGCGGAGAGTCGTAACGCATCAGCGCATGCCGCCGGCCACAGCCGGGAGGATCGTGACGCTGTCGCCGTCGGCCAGCTTGGTGGAGATGCCCTCCAGGAAGCGGACGTCCTCGTCGTTGAGGTAGACGTTCACGAAGCGGCGCAGCTGCTCGCCGTCGACCAGGCGCTCGCGGATACCGGTGTGCCGGCTCTCCAGGTCGGTGAAGAGGTCGGCGAGGGTGTCTCCGCTGCCCTCGACGGCCTTCTGGCCGTCGGTGTAGGTGCGCAGGATGGTCGGGATTCGGACCTCGATGGCCATGGGAGTGCTCCTGTGGGAGTGCGGTGGCGGATGCGGTGCGTCCCGGGTGCACGGCGGTCGGCAGGCCGGGAGGGCGTCGGGTGACGCGGGAGGTGCGGGGGTCGCGCGGGACGTGCGCCCGTACGGGCCGGGTCAGGCGCCGGCGCAGCGCGGACAGATGGCGCTGGAGAGGCGGCACAGATCCACGTGCAGCCGTGCGGTTCCGCAGCCGAACGCGCCGAGCAGCGCGGATGCGGAGCGACGCGTGGCGAGCGGAGCGTGCAGCAGCATGCCCGTCCTCTTCTCGCTCACGTCGTGGTCAACCATGCGGTCATCGTATCGATTCCCGGTCCGGGTATTGGAACCTCGTCCCATGATGCGGACGATTGGTGTACGCCAGGTGGGACGCGGTCAGGAGTAGTCCGCCACGACCTCGACCTCTTCCTCCGTGACCTCGCCGTTCACGATCCTGAAGGAGCGGAACTGGAAGGGTCCGGCGTCATCGGTGTCGGCGGTGGAAACCAGGACATAGTGGGCGCCGGGCTCGTTCGCGTACGAGATATCGGTACGCGAGGGGTATGCCTCGGTGGCGGTGTGCGAGTGGTAGATGATCACCGGCTCCTCGTCCCGGTCATCCAGCTCGCGGTAGAGCTTGAGCAGGTCGGCGGAGTCGAACTCATAGAAGGTGGGCGAGCGGGCGGCGTTCAGCATCGGGATGAACCGCTCGGGCCGGCCGCTGCCCGCCGGGCCCGCGACCATGCCACAGGCTTCGTCGGGGTGGTCCTGGCGGGAGTGCTCGACGATCTGGTCGTAGAGGGCCTTGGTGAGGGTCAGCATGGCGCCAAGAATAGCCAGCGGGCCCGTATGTACCGAAGAGTGGTACATACGGGCCCGCATGCTGGACAGCCGGGCGGATTCGCCGGCGTCCGGGGTGCCGCCTCAGCTCTTGGCGTCCGCGCCGGCCGCCAGGAGCGCCGCGTCCCGCCGCTTGATGCAGAGGTAGCCGACGCCCAGGATGAGCGCCCACACGGGAGCCGCGTAGAGGGAGATCCGGGCGTCCTTGTCGACGCCCATCATCACGATCACCATGCCGATGAAGGCCAGCGCGAAGATCGAGGTGAAGGGGCTGCCGGGAGCCTTGAACTCGGACTGCGGCAGCTCGCCGCGGTTCGCCTTGGCGCGGTAGCGCAGCTGCGAGGCCAGGATGACGATCCACGCCCACATACCGGAGATGGTGGCGAAGGAGACGACGTAGTTGAACGCCTCACCGGGCCACTGGTAGTTGATGTAGACGCCGAACAGCATCATCGCGACCGAGATGCCGGTACCCCAGGTGGGCAGGCCGTTCTTGCTGAGCCTGGTGAAGAACTTCGGGCCCTGGCCGTTGAGCGCGAGGTCGCGCAGCATCCGGCCGGTGGAGTACATGCCCGAGTTCGCCGAGGACAGCGCGGCGGTCAGCACCACGAAGTTGACGATGCCCGCACCGGCCGGCAGCCCGATCTGCTGGAAGGCGGCGACGAACGGGCTGACGCCCGGCTTGAAGGCCGTCCAGCTGACGACGGACAGGATGATGATCAGCGCGCCGATGTAGAAGAGGCCGATCCGCCACGGCACGGTGTTGATCGCCTTGGGCAGGACCTTCTTCGGGTCGGTCGCCTCGCCCGCGGTGACGCCGACGAGTTCGACGGCGAGGAAGGCGAACATCACGATCTGGAGCGTCATCAGCGTGCCGCCGATGCCCTTGGGGAAGAAGCCGCCGTCGGACCACAGGAGCGTGAAGGAGGCGGTGTCACCGGCGTCGGAGAAGCCGAGGGTGATCACGCCGAGGCCGATCAGGATCATGCCGATGATCGCGGTGACCTTGACCATCGAGAACCAGAATTCCAGCTCACCGAAGATCTTCACGGAGATCAGGTTGATACCGAAGAGCGCACACGTGAAGACGAGTGCCGAGGCCCATTGCGGTATGTCCTTGTTCCAGTACTGCACATACGTGGCGGCGGCGGTCACTTCGGTGATGCCGGTGACGACCCAGAAGAGCCAGTACGTCCAGCCGGTCACGAAGCCGATGAACGGGCCGAGGAATTCGCGTCCGTACTCCGAGAAGGAGCCGGAGACGGGCCGGTACATGAGCAGTTCGCCCAGGGCCCGCATGATGAAGAAGATGACGAGGCCGACGATGGCGTAGGCGAGGACGATGCTCGGCCCGGCCATCGAGATCGCCTTGCCGGCCCCGAGGAACAGGCCGGTACCGATGGCGCCGCCAATGGCGATCATCTGGATCTGACGGTTTCCCAGCCCCCGCTGGTAGCCCTCCTCGGGCTCCTGCCCAGGTGCCTCATTACCGTCGTGCTGCTTGTCGACCTGCACAGAGGTCATCAGTGGTGCGCCTTTCTCCATTCCGACCCGGTCTGTCCGGATCGGGTCCCGATCCCCCCGGATGGAGTTCCTGCACGCCGACGGTCGGCCGGCTCAGCGCTCCCGCGGCGACAGGGGTGGCGTCGCTCACGGCAGGTCGTGAACATTTAACACGGGCCATCGAAGATCGACTACAGATGGCGCGAACCGAACCACCGGGAAAACAGGACAAGTTGCGCAAACAGCAGCAAGGCGCACGGGGCCAGTGACGCGATCGTTATCCGGATTTGAGCATCCGCTGAGCGAACACTCGGCGAATTCCCGGGGTGGTACGCCCGAATTTCAGCCCATCAGTGACTCGACGAGCGTCTCCTGAAGACCGCCGAGCCAGAGATACGCCATCACCATCGGCTTGCGGGGGTCGCTGTCCGGCAGCCGCAGCAGCTCGCCGCCGTCCTCCTCATCGGTGACTTCAAGCCGCGTCCCGATGGCCAGCCTGAGGTCATTGAGGGCCCCCAGCCACTGCCGGCACTCGGCGGGCTTCAGCCGCAGCTCCGCGCTGCCGCCCTCGGGCGCCAGGGTGTCCAGCGCACGGATCAGCGCGAGGGCGTCCTCCCGCTTGCGGGAGCGCAGATCGTTCTCGGTGTAGCGGCGGAATTCGGCGGAGGCGGCGCGGACGTCGTCATCGGGGACGAGGTCGGGCCCGCCGTAGGCATCGGGGAAGAAGCGGGCCAGGACCGGGTCGGCGGGCGGCTCGCTGGGGCCGTCGTTGAAGACCGACGCCAGCAGATCGTCGCTCTCGCTCTCCCCGGCCTCCTCGCCCGGACCGATCAGCTCCATCAGCTGGACCGCGAGGCTGCGCAGGATGGAGATCTCGACCTCGTCGAGCGGGACGGCGGCGCCGCCGTCGGGCAGCGGCTCGAAGTGCCCGCTCATCGACGGTCCTGCTGAAGGGTCGCCCACAGGCCGTAGCCGTGCATCGCCTGCACGTCGCGCTCCATTTCCTCGCGGCTGCCGCTGGAGACCACCGCGCGGCCCTTGTGATGGACGTCGAGCATCAACTGGTGCGCCTTGTCCTTGGAGTAGCCGAAGTACGACTGGAAGACGTACGAGACATAGCTCATGAGATTGACCGGGTCGTTGTGGACGATCGTGACCCACGGGACGTCGGGTTCGGGGACCTCGAAGGGAGCCTCGCTCGACTCGGGACGTTCGATCTCGACCGGGACACTGAGCGTGCAGCGATGCGGCCGGAGCGTGGTCGTGGGTGACGGGTGGGCGCTCACAGGCCCCATGCTGCCACCCGGGGGCGGAGGACGCACAAATGCCCCTCGCGCGGGCCGCGTCGACTAGGGGGTGCCTTTCGGATCAGGGCGGATCAGGGAGCGGGGTCTGGTGCGTGCGATCGCAAGGCGGAGGAGGGAGTCGACGCGGAGCGGTTGGGGTCTCCCCTGCTCGAGCGAAGCCGAGAGCTTGGGGAAGAGTGACGACAACGCGGCATGGGGGTCCCCCCGCGCCGTTCAGGCGTGGGGGAGTGCGTGCCAGACCCCGCGAGCCCGCCCTGGTCCGAAAGACACCCCCTGAGCGGCACGGGGCCGTCCCGGGCGGTCTTTTGTGCCTCTCGGAGCACTATCGTCAGAGTGACGAGTATCAGGGGTAGCATCGTCCCCATGAACACAGCAGACCTGGGGCTGCCGGTGGCCGTGCCGTCGACTGCGCTCTTCACCGACCAGTACGAACTCACCATGCTTCAGGCCGCGTTGCGGTCCGGCACCGCGGACCGGCGCTCGGTCTTCGAGGTCTTCACCCGGCGGCTGCCCGAGGGCCGCCGCTACGGCGTGGTGGGCGGCACCGGCCGGGTGCTGGACGCGGTGGAGAACTTCCACTTCGACGAGACCATCCTCGGCTTCCTGCGCGAGCGCGGCATCCTCGACGAGCCGACCCTGGAGTGGCTGGCCGGCTTCCGCTTCCGCGGCGATATCTGGGGCTACCCGGAGGGCGAGGTCTACTTCCCCGGCTCCCCGGTCATGCGGGTCGAGGGCACCTTCGCCGAGGCGGTGCTCCTGGAGACGGTGATCCTCTCGATCCTCAACCACGACTCCGCGGTGGCCGCGGCGGCCTCCCGGATGGCGGTGGCGGCCGGCGACCGCCCGCTGATGGAGATGGGCGCCCGCCGCACCCATGAGCTGGCGGCGGTGGCCGCGTCCCGCGCGGCTTACGTCGGCGGCTTCCACACCACCTCCGACCTGGCCGCCGGCTTCCGCTACCACATCCCCACCGTCGGTACCAGCGCGCACGCCTTCACCCTGCTGCACGACACCGAGCGGGACGCCTTCACCGCACAGGTCGACACCCTCGGCAGCGGGACCACCCTGCTCGTGGACACCTTCGACGTCACCGAGGCGGTGCGCACCGCCGTGGAGGTGGCCGGCCCGGAACTCGGTGCCGTACGGATCGACTCCGGCGATCTGCTGCTGATCGCCCACCGGGTGCGCCAGCAGCTGGACGAGCTGGGCGCCACCAGGACCAGGATCGTGGTCACCAGCGATCTGGACGAGTACGCCATCGCCTCGCTGGCCGCCGCACCGGTGGACGCGTACGGCGTCGGCACCCAGCTGGTGACCGGCAGCGGGCACCCGACCTGCTCGATGGTCTACAAGCTGGTCGCCCGCGCCGACAGCGAGGAGCCCGGCGCGCCGCTGCGGCCGGTCGCGAAGAAGTCGATGGGCGCCAAGACCTCGCTCGGCGGCCGCAAGTGGGCCGCGCGCCGGCTGGACGCGGACGGCGTCGCCGAGGCCGAGGTCATCGGCACCGGGCCGGTCCCCGCCGAGCTGGCCGACCGGCAGCTGCTGGTGCCGCTGGTGAACGCCGGCAAGGTGGTGGCCCGCGAGCCGCTGGACGCCGCCCGCGACCGGCACATCGCCGCCCGGGCCGCGCTGCCGCTGTCGGCGACCCAGCTCTCCCGCGGCGAGCCGGTGCTGGCCACCGAGTACGTCTGACCGGGCGCCGCCGGCGGGGCGCGGGGTGCCGGGCGGCGGCCGCCGTACGCCGCGCCCGGCGCCCGCCGTCCCACCGGACTCCGCCCCACTCCCGCAATCCCCGTCCAGTGACTACCCTCGGTCACACCACCCTCGCGCCCCTCCCCGATTCCCAGCCGGAAGGCACGCACCATGCACCGGGCATTGATCGTCGTCGATGTACAGAACGACTTCTGCGAGGGCGGCAGCCTCGCGGTGGCGGGAGGTGCGGATGTCGCGGCGGCCATCACCGATCTGGTGGGCCAGACGGCGGGCAGCTGCTACCGCTATGTCGTGGCCTCCCGGGACTACCACATCGACCCCGGTGACCACTTCTCCACCACCCCGGACTACGAGCACTCCTGGCCGGTGCACTGTGTGGCCGGCACGGAGGGCAGCGGGTTCCACCCCAATTTCGCCCCGGCGCTCGCCTCCGGCGCCATCGACGCGGTCTTCGACAAGGGCGCCCACACCTCCGCGTACAGCGGCTTCGAGGGCGTGGACGAGAACGGGACCCCGCTGGCGGACTGGCTCCGCGCGCACTCCGTCACCGAGGTCGATGTGGTCGGTATCGCCACCGACCACTGTGTCCGCGCCACCGCCCTGGACGCGCTCCGCGCCGGGCTGCGCACCCATGTCCTGCTGGATCTGACCGCCGGGGTGGCCGCGCACAGCACCGAGCGGGCGCTGGCGGAGCTGCGCGCGGCGGGCGCCGAGCTGACCGGCGAACCGGTCCTCATCGACGCCTGAGGGGCCCCTCAGGCGGCCGGACGTTCGCTCCCCTCGACCGGCTCGGTCTCCGCCGAGGGGCGGGCCGGCTGGGGCCGCAGCAGCGCCCGTATGGGATGCCAGGACTCGGTGTCGTCCTCCGGGGCCTCGCGCCAGACCAGGCCGTCGGGATGGTGCAGCACGGCCGTGATCTCGTCGGGCGTGGGCGGCTCGGTGTTGCCGCGCAGGTAGACGGACCGCAGACCGAGGTTGCGCAGCCTGGTCAGGGCGCGCTGGCGGTTCACGGCGTGGACCAGGACCCGTACCCGGCAACCGCAGTCGTAGAGGCCGGCCCGTGCGCCGTGCGGCGGTCTGGGCAGCGAGAGGGCGACCACCACGCTTCCGCCGGGAAGCCTGATGAAACCACCACCGGACATCTTCATATCTCCCCCGTGAGACTTCGCGTCAACAAGGAACTGTAGAACGCATCTAAACGCTAATCGGCCGCCGCCCGCTAGTGGGCGACGACCGAACAGCATCTGACCTGCGGTTTTACCTTTTACTTACCGGCAGAGCCGACCCGCAGCGTCACCGTGGAGCCGTCCCGGGCCTCCTTGGTGATCTTGATCCGGGTGTTGGTGTCAGAAACGATCACACCACCGGTCGGGTTCGCCTTGTCGTAGTAGACGCCGTGCCGGTCGTCGAAGAGCGTCACGCCCTTCTTCGAGGTGATCTTCACCGGCTTGCCGTCCCGGTGCAGCGTGAGGGCGTCGGTCGGGAAGCGGGTGAAGGTCGAGTCGTAGGACTGGAAGCGGTTGCGCATCAGCTTGCCGTCCGCCCAGTGCTCGGCCTTGGGGTGCGCGTCGACCGGCAGGATCTGCCCGTGGCCCGGGTGCTGGCCGACGTTGTTGTCCGCCTGCGAGGTGTCCCACAGCCAGATCAGCACACCGTTCTGGTACGGGAAGTGCTCCACCCAGCCCGGCTTGGCGGTGGTCCAGCCGAAGTTGTACGGGCCGACCTTGAGGGTCTTGTCGTACGACACGTACTGCCGGTTCTCGGCGATGTAGTACTGCGGGTAGTCCTTGGTGAAGGACGCGCCGAGGCGCGAGAAGCCCTTGGCGGTCCAGCCGTTGTCGTCGCCCTCGGCGTTGTCGCTGAACAGCGGCTTGCCGTCGGCGACCACGCTGACGGTGTCGGCCGCGAAGCCCTTCTGGGCCGCGCCGCCGTCGGTCTGGTAGCGGAAGCGCAGGTCGATCTTCTTGCCCGCGTAGGCGTCCAGCGGGTAGACGAGGTCCTGGTAGGCGGCGACGGTGCCGGTCAGGGCGGGCTTGTCGCTGCCGTCGCGCGGGATGGCCTTGCCGGCCGCGGTGCCGTCCAGGGCCGTCCAGTTGCTGCCACCGTCGGTGGAGACCTCGGCGTAGAGGTAGTCGTAGTCCTTCTCGATGTCCCACCAGCCCTTGAGCGTCAGCGACGCCTTGGCCTTACCGGTGAGGTCCACCGGCCGGGACAGGGTGTTCTTGAGGTTGTCGCCCATGTTGCTCCACCACTGCTTGGAGCCTTCCGCGGGCTGCACGATGTCGGTCTTGACCGACTTGGCCGGCAGCTCGACGACCACCGCCTGCTTGTTCTTGGTGTTGTACTCGGCGACGCCCAGCTTGTGGGTGGACTTCTTCGCGGCCTTCGCCTTGCCGTAGTTGAGCCAGCCCAGCTGGAGCTTGTCCCAGGCGCTCATGTCACCGGGCAGGTCACCGATGGAGTCCTTGCCGGTGCCGAGCCAGGAGCCGCCCGACATCAGCGACCAGAAGTCCACCGAGGACTCGCCGGTGCCGGAGGTGTCGTACTCGTCCGGCAGGCCCAGGTCGTGACCGTACTCGTGGGCGAAGACGCCGAGTCCGCCGTTCTCCGGCTGCATCGTGTAGTCGCCGACCCAGATGCCGGTGTCGCCGATCTGGGTGCCGCCCGCCTTGTTCGCGCCGGGGCCGGTCTTGCCGGCGTCGGTGCCGTACGCGTACCAGCGGTGCGCCCAGATGGCGTTGGTCTTCTGGACACCGCCGCCCGCGGACTCGTCCTCACCGGCGTGCACGATCTGGAAGTGGTCGATGTACCCGTCGGGCTCGTTGAAGTTGCCGTCGCCGTCGTGGTCGTAGCGGTCCCACTGGTCGTACTTGGCCAGATCGGCCTTGATCTGCGCGTCGGTGCGGCCGGCCGCCTTCTGGTCCTTGGCCCACTGGTTGACGCCGTCGCGGATCAGGTCCCAGGCGCTGGAGCAGTTGGTCTGGCCGCAGTAGTTGGACCCGTAACGGGCCTCGTTCCAGTCGACCTTGACCCAGTCGGAGACCTCGCCCTGGACGGAGTAGCGGCCCGAGGACTGCTTCTCGTAGTACTTGGCCAGGGACTGCTTCTTCTTGTCGTGCGAGAAGTAGAGGTCCTGGAAGTGCTTCCGGTTGAAGTCCTTCTGCCAGGCCGTGCTGTTGTCCTTCGCACGGTCCGGCTGGGCTATCTGGTTGTGCGCCGGGCCGGGGTCGCCGCCGTACTTCTTCACCGGGGGCTTGGGGCCGTCGCCGTCCGGGTCGAACATCGTGGTGTCGTCGACCTTGTCGCCGAAGTCCACGAGGACGGTGAAGATCTTGTCGGTCTTCTGCCGGGCCAGCTCGACGTACTTGCTCTTGCCGAGCTTGACGACCTTGGAGCCGTTCCGCTCGGTCGCCTTGGCGTCGCCGGAGATGACCTGCTGGAGCGCTTCCTTGCGCTGGGCCGCCTGCCGGGCCGTGAACGGGCCCTTCAGGTCGTGGTCCACGGCCCGCTCGGGAGCCGGGTCATGACGCTTGGCGACCGGCGACGGTCCCTGCGCGTCGGCCGTCGCCACCCCCGAAGAAAAAGCGGCCGCCCCGATCGCGGCGATTGCCGTGGCCAGGGCGGCCGATCTGAACACCCTTCTGCTGTCTCTCACTTGGCGCTGTCCTCCCCATCGAACCGGTCACTGTTCGAGGGCATTCGACCGGAAGTACGATGAAAAAGACAGATCTTGACTTGGGCACGTCAGCGAAGTACGTTACTCGGTCCGCGAGTTGCGGCTATCGGACATCGCGCGGCGGCATGCCGCCGCGCGCGCAATCGCCGGGCAGGGGCCCGGTGTAGGCCCGGCGTATATGCCCGCCGGGCATGCGCCCCCGCCCCCAGCAGCCATGACGGCGGGCCGCCCGGAAAGTCACCACGGCGTTGTGCGCCCCCTGTGCCCCGAACCGTGGGTTAGGTCACGCTTACCCGGCGTTCCGCTCGGGCATTGAGGACCGTAGGCTCCTTTGCCGGCGCGCCCTGACCGACACCCCCCTGCCGACCCTTCCGAGGACGGATCCGCCATGCCTCGTCCGACCGCCGCACAGCTCGCCTACGGTTCGGCCACCGTCTTTTTCTCCACCCTCGCGATGCTGCTGCTCTCCCAGACGGAGACCGGCATCGGGGTCGCGGTCATCGCCATCGCCGGGCTCGGGCTCGGGCTGCTGGTCGCCATGACGGTGCCGATGCCCGGGGTGTCGCGGGTGGTCCGCCGGCATGTCGTACGGAACGGGTCGCCCGCCCCGTCGCCGGCCGTTCGCACGCCGGCCGAGCGCCCCCGGTCCGCCGCCTGGAGCGGCCTGGCCCGGTCGGCCGGTGCCGGTGAGGCCCGGATCGGCGAGCACTCACGCTGAGCCGGTGGCCGGCCCCGTCTCCGTGGACACCACCACGGTCTTCGCCGCCTTGTCGTGCAGACACTGCTGATATGGCTTGTCCCAGGTGCACCACAGCACGTTGATCAGCCAGAAGATGAAGCCGCAGCACGGGATGATCTCCGGCAGCGAATAGACCGCGGCCCGCACCCAGCCGGGCTGGCCGTGCGGGATCGACCCGTCCGCGAGCATCGCCACCCGGATCTTCATCGCCATTTTGCCGACGGTCTGGCCGCGGCTGCTGAGCATCAGGCCCTCGTAGATCAGATACGCCAGCAAGGTCACGCCGGAGACCGTGGACTGCCGGCCGGCCATGTCCCCGTCGGTGGTGAAGAAGTCCACCCCGCCGACGATCGCGGTCATGATCAGCCAGACCGGCACCCCGACGATGATCGCGTCGATGATGCGCGCCACGAGCCGGCGGCCGCGGTTCGCCAGCGGCGGCATCCCGGCCAGCGGATCGGCCACGCCGTACTGCCCGCCGTAGGGATCCCCGGCATACGGGCCACCGCCGTACGGGCCGCCCGCGTACGGGCCGCCGGCACCGGGCGGCGGGGTGCCCCCGGGCGGCGGAGTGCCACCGGGCGGCGGGCTGCCCCAGGACGGCGGGGTGCCCTCCGGGGGTGGTGGCGCACCGCCTTCACCGCCCGTACCGCCGCCGCCCGAACCGCCGCCGTGCGGCGCGTTGTTGCGGGGCGAGCCGTTCTCCCGGGGCGCGCCGTTGCGGGGGGCCTCGCCCGCCGGGGGCTCCTGCGGCTTCTGGAACGGATCGTTCTCCGGCGGCTCACCGGGGCCGGGCCGGGGCTGGTCGGTGCTCATGGCCCGAGTCGACGCCATCTCGCGGCCCGCCGCATCCGGCGAGGTCCGTTCGGGGGAACGGCGGCCGCGGCGGCCCGCCCCGCGCCGGCGGTCAGCCGGACGCGACGAAGGTCCGGGCCAGCTTGTCGTGCCAGCACTGGCGCCACGGCCGGTCGAACAGGCACCAGACGACGTTCAGTACGCCGATGGCGAGGACGCCGAGCACGCTGTAGAGGAACCAGCGCTTGAGGGCGGCGCCGAGGGTCGGGGTGTCGTGGCTCTCGATGTCGAGGACCCGTACGCCGCACAGCTTCTTGCCCAGGGTGCGGCCCCACTTGAGGGTCGGCAGCGCCTCGTAGAGCGCACCGCCGATCAGCAGGACGGCCAGGATGGTGGCGAAGACCGGCATCGTGGTGCCGTCGACCAGATAGACCGTCACCTGGCGGCCGGACTGCTTGGCCGCCTCGACCTTGGCGTCCAGGTGGTCGGTGACCGTGCTCCACATGGGGACGGCGACCGCGGCGGTGAGCGCGCCCAGCACCAGCGTGTCGATCAGCCGGGCCGCGAACCGGCGGCCGAGACCGGCCGGGTGGCCCTGCGCGGCCTGCGCCATGGCGGCGAAGGGGTCGGCGGCGGCCGGCGGCTTCCAGGGGATGACCCCGTCGGCGTCGGCGCCCTGCGGACCGGGCGGCGCCGCCGCGGCACCGCCCTGCGGCGGCACACCGGCGGCGGGTGCGGCGGCCTGCCGTCCGGGCTGCTGCTGCACCGGGGCCTGCGGGGCGGGGTTCTGCGGGGCGGGATTCTGCGGGGCGGGACGCTGCGGTGCGGGGCTCTGCTGGGCCGGGCTCTGCGGCGCGGGGCTCTGCTGGGCCGGCGTCTGCGGGGCCGGGCTCTGCTGGGCCGGCGTCTGCGGGGCCGGGCTCTGCGGGGCGGGACGGCTCTGCGGGCGGTCGCCGCCGGCCGGCAGCGACTGCGGGGCGGCGTCATCGGGCGCGACGGACGGGGTCCGGCCGCCGCCCGCGACGCGGATCGCCATCGTCTCGTTGCCCTTGGCGGGCTTGCCGCCCTCGGGCCGTACGGCGCGGATCGCGGTGGTGCCCTGGTCGCCGGAGTTGCCGCGGCGGGCGGCCGGGTTCACGGCGCGGATGGCGACCGTCCCGTCGGACGGGACCCCCGGGCCGGGCGAGGGGGCGCCGGGCACCTCGCCGGCCGTGGCGTCCGCCCCCTGTCCCTCACGCTGCGGCGGCACCGCGCCCCAAGAGGCCGCGCCGGACGGCGTACCGGCGGGGGCCTGGTCCGGTGAGCCCCAGGAGACCCGGCGGTCGGGCTCCCCTCCGAAACCGGCCTGCCGGGAGGCGTCGGCCTGCCAGGCGGCGGCCGATTCGGGGCTGGTGCCGTGCAGCCGGGCCGGGTCGTCCCAGCTCGCGGGGGCGATCTCACCGCTCCGGCGGACGGCGGGCACCGCGGAGCCGCCGGCCGCCTCCTCCTCGTCGAAGAAGACCGGGCCGGTCTCCTCGACGGCGGGTGCGGGGGAGGGCGACGGGGCCGCACCGGGCGGCGGGGCGGGCATCGCCTCGCCCTCGGCGGGGGCGGGCCGGCTGGTGCCCGGCACCCACGCGGCACCGTTCCAGTACCGGATGTAGCCGGGGATGGACGGGTCCGGGTAGAAGCCTGGCGTGGGGCTGCCGCCGGCGGATCCTGAGGTAGGGGCGCTCATATCCGAAGTCCCGTATCTGTACTCGGCCTGGTGGGTGTGGGGTGCAGTCTGCCGCAACGCGGCGTCCACATCTATCAGACCCCGGGTTCCCACGGGGCCGGTGCCCGCCGACGACCACCTGGAAGAGGCGCGGGAAAAAAGTTGTACGAAGTCGTGTAAGAGTCCGGCGCCCGGCGGCTCTCTCTCCGTGCGGGACCGGTCTCGGGGCCCGCAGGGAGCGAAGAGAGGCGGACCCCATGCACACCGTGGTGGAAAGAGAGCTGGAGCTGGGCCTGGTCCTGTCGCCGGAGCACAGCATTCCGGTGGCGGCCCGGCTGAGGTACCGGACGGATGACCCGTACGCCGCCCATGTCACCTTTCACATCGGTTCGGACTCCCCCGTCAGCTGGACGTTCGCCCGCGAACTGCTGATCGAGGGCGTCTTCCGGCCGTGCGGTGACGGCGATGTGCGGGTGTGGCCGGCGAAGCCGGCCGGCCGCAGTCTGGTCTGCATAGCGCTGGACTCGCCGGACGGGCAGGCCCTGCTGGAGGCGCCGGCCGCGGCGGTCTCGGCGTGGCTGGAGCGCACTCTGCGGGTGGTCCCGCCGGGGTCCGAGCGGCGGCATCTGGGCCTCGACAAAGGGCTGAGCGCGCTGTTCGCGATGGCGTCCGGGGACGAGTTGCGGCCGGGCGGCCCCTGGCCCACGGACGAGTCCCCGGACCCCGCGGCGTAAGGGGTGGTGGACGAACGGGCCGCCGGGGAACGGGGGTTGACGAGGCGGCAGCCGGGCCGGGGGGTGCCGCGGCGCCGGGCGCGGGTGGCGCCCGGTGCCGTACGGCCCGGCGGTGCCTCAGCCCCGGTATGCCTCCAGCAGCCGCAGCCACGCCTCGCTGATCGTGGGGTAGGAGGGCACCGCGTGCCACAGCCGCTCGATGGGGACCTCACCGGCCACCGCGATCGTCGCGGAGTGCAGCAGCTCTCCGACGCCGAAGCCGACGAAGGTGGCGCCGAGCAGCACCTCGCGGTCCAGGTCGACGACCATCCGGGCCCGGCCGCGGTAGCCGTCCGCGTACAGGGACGCCCCGGCCACGGCCGACAGGTCCTGGTCGACCACCCGGGTGCGGTATCCGGCCTTCTCGGCCGCGGCGGCGGTCAGGCCCACCGAGGCGGCCTCCGGGTCGCTGAAGACGACCTGCGGGACGGCGCGGGTGTCCGCGGTGGCGGCGTGCGCGCCCCAGAGGTCGGACTCCAGGATCGGGACACCCCGGGCGCGCGCGGCGATCGCGGCCCCGGCGATCCGGGCCTGGTACTTGCCCTGGTGGGTGAGGAGGGCGCGGTGGTTGACGTCGCCGACGCCGTAGAGCCAGCCGCCGGTCACCCCCTTCACCCGCAGGCTGTCGTCGACGTCCAGCCAGGAGCCGTGCGGCAGTCCGACCGTGTCCAGGCCGATGTCCTCGGTGCGCGGGGCCCGGCCGGTGGCGATCAGGAGCTCATCGGCGACGATCTCGTCCCCGGAGTCCAGCAGGACGGTGACCGGGCCGCCCGGGGCTTCCCGGCGTACCTCGCGCACCTCGACACCGGTCCGCAGGAAGACCCCGGCCTCGGCGAGCGACTCCGCGACGAGGTGGCCGGCGAACGGCTCCATCCGGGGCAGCAGCCCGTCACCGCGGACCAGCAGCGTCACGGAGGCACCCAGGGCCCGCCAGGCGGTGGCCATCTCGACGCCGACCACACCGCCGCCGACCACCACCAGCCGGCCCGGCACGCTCTTGGCGCTGGTGGCGTCGCGGCTGGTCCAGGGCCTGGCCTCGGCGAGCCCGGGGATGGGGGGCAGCACCGCGCGGCTGCCGGTGCACACCGCGACCGCGTGCCGGGCGGTGAGCACCCGGCCGCCGTCGACGACCACTCTGCGCGGCCCGGCCAGCCGCCCCTGGCCGCGCACCAGGTCGATACCGGCCGAGTCCAGCCAGCGGACCTGCCCGTCGTCCTTCCAGTGGGAGGTGATGGCGTCGCGATGGGCGAGGACGGCGGGCGCGTCCAGGGGGCCGTCCACGGCGTCCTTGAGGCCGGGCACCCGGCGGCCCTCGGAGCGGGTGGTGACCGGGCGCAGCAGGGCCTTGCTGGGCATACACGCCCAGTAGGAGCATTCGCCGCCGACCAGTTCGCTCTCCACGATCACCGCGCTCAGCCCGGCGGCATGCGCCCGGTCGGCGACGTTCTCACCGGTCGGCCCGGCTCCCAGCACAATGACGTCATACGCCTCATCAGCGGCTTTGGTGGCTTCGGTCGCTGCCATCGGCTCTCGCTTCCTGCGTGGGCATGAGGTGGCCCGCTGGGGCCCGGCGGTCCTTCTGGCCATCCTCAGCCCAACGGGCCGTCAGCGCATCCGGCGTTCGACGGCTTCCTTGGCCTCGGCGAGTCCGGAGCCGGTGACTTCGCGGTGCACCTTGATCGCCTGGATCTTCTTGCCCTGCGACAGCAGCTGGTCGATCTCGGCCATCCGGGCGGGCTGCGGCTCCTCCAGGCCGGCGTGCGCCAGCAGCAGGTCCACCTTGCTTTCCAGCCGGTGGAGCCGGCGCTCCAGCGTCCTGGCGCGGCGGTCGGTGGCCGAGATCAACATGACGGCGGCGAGCGCGAGAAGGGCGATGACTACGGGGAGAACGGAATCCATGGCGACAGCCTATGAGGCGGCGGCACGTGCCATGAACACGGCAGTCGCGGCCGGGCCGTGCACGGTGCCGCGGACGGCCGGTGCGCCGTCCGTGAGGATCTCGCACTCGGCATAGGCGTCCGGCCCGTCGAGGGTGAGGGTGAGCATCGGCATGGCGCCCACCCCGCGCGCGTCGGTCACCACGAACCACGGCAACTCCGGCCGGGTCACCTGCTCTTCGCGGCCGGAGTCCCCGGGCGCCTGGACGGCGTAGGTGATGTCGTCGACGCCCTGGCCGGTCACCCGGAAGGTGACCATGCCCTCGCCGGGTCTGTGCGGATCGTTGATCGTCATGGGGGCAGTCAACCGCCCTTCCCCCTGCCGTGTACATCCGGGTCGCGGTCCAGGTCAGGGCAGATGCCAGATCTTGGTGGTGATGAGGAAGAAGACCGCGGCCCAGAACACCATCACCCCGGCGACGAGGCCCAGTCCGACGAGGTTCGTCCTTGCCCGCGGTGCGTCCGGGCGGGGCCGCAGCCACCGCCTGAGCAACGGGTTCACATAGAAGGGCATGGTCACGAAGCTCATGATGAAGCTCGACAGCAGGTTGCCGATGAGCAGGTTCAGCCAGAGCGGCAGGTGCGCCGGTGACAGGGCGAGCGTCAGCAGCACCACGGTCGGGTAGAGGCCGACCCAGACCGCGACGGAGGTCTTGGTCTCCGAGGGCGGCGGTGCTTCCCTGCCGTTCTCCTCGAAGGCGAACCAGCTGCCGAACGAGTTGTCGATCGTGCGCATACGGAAGTCGTGGAACTTCTCGCCCTCCGCGAGGACTTCCTTCCGCCTGCCCGAGGTCAGCCAGGCGTCGAGGTGCTCGGCGCTGTCGAAGCGGTACAGCGTGGTCCATTCGTCCTGAAGGCCCTCGACCGGACGGAACAGCTCGGTGCCGCGGAAGCCCTCGAAGCTGCTCTCCTCCTCGTCCATCCGGCGCTGCCAGGCGAGAAAGGCGTCGACATGGTCCGGGTGGACGCGGTGCGTGACGACGACGGTCACCAGCGGGTCCGGTGGGTGGGTGCCGCCGCTGACGACCTGCTGGGTCGCCGGGCCATCGAGGTATTTCCGGCCGCGGTCGAGAAAGCGCTGCCGGGTGGCGCTGTTGATCCACGCCTGCAGGTGGGCGATCGAGTCGAACCGGTAGACGACCACCCAGTCGGGTTGCAGGGAGGTCGGCCGGGAGATCTCGGCGCCGAGGAAACCCGCGTAACCGGCGGCCGCGGCATTGAGCTCCTCCTGCCACGCCTCGAATTCCCGCTCCAGTCCGGCGCGGACCTTCTGACCGATGATGACCGTCGCCTCGGCGCCCGCCGGCTTTTCGGCGGTCATGTGCTCAGCCCCGTCGTCACCGGCCGGCTTTCGCTCAGCTGTTGGTAAATCCGTTCCGGTGTCAGGGGCAGGGCGCGGCAGCGGACGCCCGTGGCGTCGTGGAGCGCGTTCGCCAGCGCCGGGGCCACCGGATTGATACAGCATTCCGCGATCCCCTTCGACCGCAGGGGCCCGACGGAATCCGAGGAGTCCACCAGCAGCACCTCCGTGCGGGGAATGTCGGCGTAGGTGGGGATGCGGTAATTGCGGAAGTTCGGGTTGACCATGACGCCGTGCGCGTCGACATGGTGGTTCTCGGTCAGGGCGAAGCCGATTCCCTGGGCGACTCCGCCTTCCACCTGGCCCCGGACCTGCGCGGGGTTGATGATGACGGCGGCATCGGTCGCCTGGACGCTGTAAAGGATGCGGATCTCGCCCGTCACCGGATGGACGGCGATACGGAACCCCTGCGCATTGGAGGTGACGCTGCGGGGTGAGCCATACGCCTTACGGGCGGCGGAGAAACGGATGCCGCGCGCCCGGGCGGTGGCGACGAGTTCCGCCAGCGGCACCCGCCGGTCACCGCAGACGACACCGTCGTCATCCATCGAGCACATCACGACATGGACGCCGGTGTGGGCGGCGGCGAATTCCAGGATGCGGTCGCGGACGGCATTGGCCGCGCGGAGCACCGCATTGCCCGCCACGAAGAGGCCGGCACTCGCGAAGGCACCGGTGTCGAATCCCGTGCGGTCGGTGTCGGACTGCACCAGGCGAATCCGCGACGGCGTCGTGCCCAGCTGGTGGGCCGCGATCTGGACATGCGCGGTCGAGGTGCCCTCACCGAATTCGACGGTGCCGACGGCGAGTTCGTACACGAGGTCGTCGCCCAGCGTCACCCAGGCTTCCGAAAGGTGTTCGGTCGGCGGTGCGGTCTCGTGCAGGGAGCTCGCGACGCCGGCCCCGACCAGCCACCCGGGGCCGGGGGACGGCTCCCCGGCGTTCCGCGCCATGGCCTCCCCCACCAGGTCGAGGCAGGTGGCGAGTCCGTCCTCGGTGAACAGCACGTCGTCGGGGCCCTCGTCCATGGAAATCAGCGGATCGCCCGGCCGCACGATATTGCGGCGGCGCAGTTCGAGCGGATCCATGTGCAGGGCGAGGGCGAGTTCGTCCATCGCGCATTCCACGGCGAACGCCGGCTGGGTCATCCCGTAACCGCGCAGGGCCCCGCTCGGCACCGTGTTGGTATAGACGGAGAACGCGTCGTACTTCTTGTTGGGGCAGCGGTAGATCATGACGGCGGCGCCGCCCGCGTACAGCGTTTCGCCGGCGTGGTTTCCGTAAGCGCCGGTGTTCGAGACATTGCGGACCTGGAGCGCCGTGAGCCTTCCGCTCGCCGTCGCGCCGAGTTTGACCGTCAGCGTCATGGGGTGCCGTGGCGAGGCGGTGGTGAATTCCTCTTCCCGGGTGTATTCGAAGCAGACCGGCCGCCCGGTGTCGAGTGTGGCGAGCGCGGCCAGATCCTCCGAGATCACTTCCTGTTTGCCGCCGAATCCGCCGCCGACGCGGGCGCAGAACACCCGGAGCCGGTCGGGGCGCAGCGCGAACAGATGGGCCAGTTTGACCTTGGCGATCGACGGTGACTGCGAACTGGTGCGGACGTTCAGCCGGCCGTCCTCCATCCAGGCGATCGAGCCATGGGTCTCCAGATGCGCGTGCTGCACCCGCGGGGAGAAGTACGTGCCCTCGTGAATCACGTCCGCCTCGGCGAATCCCGCGTCGATATCGCCGATCTGTGAATGGATCTCGACCAGGGTGTTGTGGACGGGGTCCAGGACGAACGGATCGACCGCCTCGTGCAGTTGGGGCGCCCCGTCGGCCATGGCCTCTTCGGCGTCGAACACCGCCGGCAGCACCTCGTACTCCACCTCGACCCGGCGGCAGCCCTCCTCCGCCGCCCCGACGGTGTCGGCCAGGACCGCGACGACGCGCTGGCCGACGAAGCGGACGGTGCGGTCGAGGAGGCAGGTGTCGTCCGGATCCACCAGATGGTCGGTGTGGATGGCCGTGGTGAAGCGTCTGCGCGGCACGTCTTCCCAGGTGTAGACCCGGTGCACGCCGGGGACCGCGAGTGCGGCGGTCTTGTTGATCGAGACGATCCGGGCGTGCGCGTGGGGCGAGTGCAGCACCTTGAGGTGCAGCATGCCGTCGAGGTGGGTGTCCATCGTGAAGGCGGCCCGGCCGGTGACCACCTCCTCGGCCGCGGGCGCGCTGACGCTCGTGCCGACGGCCTTTCCCGGCGCGGCCTTCGCCACGCCGACGACGCCCTTCACGGCGTCCTCGATCCCCCGGTAGCCGGTGCAGCGGCAGAGGTTGCCCTTCAACGCCCGTGGCAGGTCCGCCTTCTGGGCCTCGGTGAACGTGGCCGATGTCATGATCATTCCCGCGGTGCAGAAACCGCACTGGAATCCCGGGGCGTCGCGGAACTGCCGCTGCACCGGATGCAGATCGCCGGGTGCGCCGAGCCCTTCGATCGTCGTCACCTCACGGCCCTCCGCGCGGAAGGCGGGGGTGATGCAGCTGTGTACGGGAGCGCCGTCCAGCCATACCGTGCAGGCACCGCAATCGCCCGCGTCGCACCCCTTTTTGACGCCGAAGTGGCCCAGTGCGCGGAGAAAGGTGCGCAGGCACTGACCGGGGTCCGGTTCCCCGTCGAAGCTCTTGCCGTTCACGCGGTAGGTCATCCCGGGCTCCCCGCCATGAGTTCGCGACGGATTTCCTCGGCGAAATGCCGGGTCAGATGCCGGCGGTGACCGGGCGTCCCGTTGGGATCGTCGAACCAGATATCGGCGGGGAGGTCATCGATGCGCTGCCGCAGCGTCCGGTCATCGGGCAGGGCCTCGAAACCGATGCGTACCGGGCGGGTCGTCCCGGCGGTGACGGTGAGCAGCAGATCGCTCGTGCCCGGCGTCTGCGTACCGATGAGGAAGACCGTCGAACGGCCGAGGCGGGTCAGCGAGAAGCGGCGGTGCGCGGTGCGTTTCCGCAGGGCGTGCGCGGGAATGTCGATGCGCCGCAGGATTTCCCCGGGCGCCAGAATGTTCTCGTTGTTGCCGGTCACGAAGGAGAGGGCATCGACGGTGCGGGCGGTCCCGTCGGCGGCCCAGAGTTCGTACCGCGCCTCCAGTGCGACCGTCAGCGTGATCATGGGGCCGGCCGGCAGGGACATACAGATATTGCCGCCGACGGTGGCCGCGCTCCAGACCTTGAACGAGGACAGGAACGCCTCACAGCTCTTGGGGAAAAGCGGGGCCGCGATCCACTCCGCCGGCAGCTGACAGGCGTACAGATCGCGGATGGTGCAGGTCGCGCCGATGCCGAGGCCCGCCGCGCTCGGGACGAGGGGGTCCCAGCGCAACGCCGTCAGATCGATCAGGCGGCGCAGTTCTGGCTGCTCCACGGAGTACAGCCAGGTGCCGCCGGCGAGCCAGGCATCACCCGGGTGCCAGTCCGCGCCCGGCCGGGCGGCCGGGCGGCGGACGACTTCGGTGACGGTGTGGAGGTCCATGGGAATTGCTCTCCCTCACGACGAAAATCGTGCGCGCGGGCACCATCGAGCGGCGGAATCCCGGTACTGGCCGCTGCGGTCGGACTTCTCATGAATGGACCGTCGGGCGCGGTAATTCTCGTTCAGGATAGGCAGAAGGGTCCGCCCCCGCCACGTCAGGAACTCGGCGGGACCGCACGCTCTCTGCGCGTGCTGACGACGACGGGTAAAATACGCGGCCGCGCGGAAAGGAATGGCGCCGGGCCGGCTTCAGAAAGGCCCGTGCACGGTCAGGAATACCCGGGCGCCGGAGAAGACCGAGCGCTTCGGCACATCCCGTGGACCTCAGAAAAGCTTGCCCGGGTTGAGAATTCCCAGCGGGTCGAAGACATCCTTGATGCCGCGCTGCAATTCCAGCCCCACCGGCCCCAGTTCGCGCGCCAGCCACTCCTTCTTCAGGACTCCGACCCCGTGCTCACCGGTGATGGTGCCGCCCAGCTGGAGGCCGAGCGCCATGATGTCGTCGAAGGAGGCGCGGGCCCGGCGGGACTCGTCCGGGTCGGCGGCGTCGAAGCAGACCGTGGGGTGGGTGTTGCCGTCCCCCGCGTGCGCGCAGACGCCGATGGTCAGGCCGTACTTCTCGGCGATGGCGGCGGTGCCGTCGAGCATCTCGGCGAGCCGGGAGCGCGGGACGCACACATCGTCGATCATCGTGGCGGATTTGACCTTCTCCAGCGCGGTCAGCGTCAGCCGGCGGGCCTGGAGCAGCAGATCGGACTCGGCGGCGGTCTCGGCGGGCACGACCTCGGTGGCGCCGGCCGCGGTGCACAGCGCGCCGACGGCGGCGAGGTCGGCGGCCGGCTCGGGGGTGTCGAAGGCGGCCAGCAGCAGCGCCTCGGTGCTGTCGGGGAGGCCCATCTGCGCCATGGCGTTGACCGCGCGGATGCTCGTCCGGTCCATCAGCTCCAGCAGTGCGGGGGCGTGGCCGCGGGCCATGATCTCGCAGACGGCTTCGCAGGCCGCCGCGGTGGAGGGGAACTCGGCGGCCAGCGCGAGCTGCCCGGGCGGCTCCGGCTTGAGCGCGAGGACGGCGCGGACGACGATGCCCAGGCTGCCCTCGGAGCCGACGAACAGCCGGGTGAGGTCGTAGCCCGCGACGCCCTTGGCGGTGCGCCGGCCGGTGGTCAGCAGCCGCCCGTCGGCGAGGACCACGTCCAGGCCGAGGACGTACTCGGCGGTGACGCCGTATTTGACGCAGCACAGGCCGCCGGACGCGGTGCCGATGTTCCCGCCGATCGAGCACTCCTCCCAACTGGAGGGATCCGGCGGGTAGTAGAGGCCGTGCTCGTTCACCGCGCGGGACAGCACGGCGTTGACGACACCCGGTTCGACCACCGCGATCCGGTCGACGGGATTGATCTCGATGATCCGGTCCATCTTGACCAGCGAGAGCACCAGGCAGCCGTCGGAGGCGTTGGCGGCGCCCGACAGCCCCGTACGCGCGCCCTGCGGGACGACCGGGACCCGCAGCTCGGTGGCCGTCCGCATGATGTGCTGGACCTGCTCGACGGTGCGCGGCAGCACGACCACGGCGGGCGTCCCGGCCTCGCAGAAGCTCGCCATGTCGTTGGCGTAGGAGCCGGTGATGTCGGGGTCGGTGAGGATCGCTTCATCCGGGAGCCCGGCGCGCAGACGTGCGATGAGGTCCATACCCTCAGCCTCGCATCCGCGGGCCGCACACGGAAGATCGTGTACGGCCCACGGCTCCGGTCAGCCGGCGCGCAGCCGCCGGGGGCAGGCGCGGTCAGAGATTGCCGCGCCGCTCCTGCTCCCGCTCGATCGCCTCGAAGAGGGCCTTGAAGTTGCCCTTGCCGAAGCCCATGGAGCCGTGCCGCTCGATCATCTCGAAGAACACGGTCGGCCGGTCCTGGACCGGCTTGGTGAAGATCTGGAGCAGATAGCCGTCCTCGTCCCGGTCGACCAGGATCTTCAGCTCGCGGAGCGTCTCCACCGGCACCCGGGTCTCACCGGCCCACTCGCCGAGGGTGTCGTAGTAGGAGTCGGGGGTGTCCAGGAACTCCACCCCGGAGGCCCGCATCGCCCGGACGCTGGCGACGATGTCGTTGGTGGCCAGCGCGATGTGCTGGACGCCGGGGCCGCCGAAGAACTCCAGGTACTCGTCGATCTGCGACTTCTTCTTCGCGATCGCGGGCTCGTTGATCGGGAACTTCACCTTGAGCGTGCCGTCGGCGACGACCTTCGACATCAGCGCGCTGTATTCGGTGGCGATGTCGTCGCCCACGAACTCCTTCATGTTGGTGAAGCCCATGACCTTGTTGTAGAAGGCCACCCACTCGTTCATCTTGCCGAGTTCGACGTTGCCGACGCAGTGGTCGATGGCCTGGAAGCGCCGCGGGCCGGTCTCCACCAGCGGCTCGACGGCCGTGAAACCGGGCAGGTAGGGGCCGTCGTAGCCGGTGCGCTCGACGAGGGTGTGCCGGGTCTTGCCGTAGGTGGCGATGGCCGCGAGGACGACGGTGCCGTGCTCGTCCTTGAGGTCGTGCGGCTCGACGAGGCCGGTGGCGCCCTGGGCGACGGCGTGCTCGTAGGCGGCGCGGGCGTCCGGGACCTCGATGGCGAGGTCGATGACGCCGTCGCCGTGGGCCGCGACATGGTCGGCGAGGAAGTGGCCCCACTCGGTGGTGGGCTTGATGACGGAGGTGAACACGAACCGGGCGCCGCCGGATTCGAGCACATAACTCGCGGTCTCCCGGCTGCCGTTCTCCGGACCGGAGTAGGCGACGCGCTTCATGCCGAAGGCGGTCGAGTAGTAGTGCGCGGCCTGCTTGGCGTTCCCGACGGCGAAGA
The DNA here is from genome assembly GCF_042724075.1 of Streptomyces sp. NPDC127097. NCBI lineage: Bacteria > Bacillati > Actinomycetota > Actinomycetes > Kitasatosporales > Streptomycetaceae > Streptomyces > Streptomyces sp. NPDC127097. The sequence goes on from NZ_JBHXFI010000021.1 coordinate 113,156, forward strand.
CGACCGCGTCCATCCCCTTGACCGGGAAGGGGTCCGCCTGCCGGGTCGCGCCGGGGGTGGTGGGCTGAGGGTGCATCGTGGTGTCTGCCATGGCCGCAGAGTCTCTCCGATCCACAAGGTGCGCAATAGTTCGCGGATCTCCTGGGCATTATGCCTAGCGAAGCGACGGCATCGCCGGGCTATCTGTACATGATGACCATCAAAAGCGAAGGGACGGCCGATGGCGATCGATCATTTGGACGGGGCGCTGCTGGAGCTGCTCGCCGAGGAGCCGCGGATCGGGGTGCTGGAGGCGTCCCGGCGGCTGGGGGTGGCGCGCGGCACGGTCCAGGCCCGGCTCGACCGGCTTCAGTCGAATGGAGTGATCCGGGGCTTCGGGCCGGAGGTGGACCCGGCGGCACTCGGCTATCCCGTGACCGCTTTTGCCACGCTGGAGATCAAACAGGGGCAAGGGAATGACGTACGCGCCCACTTGACGACCGTTCCCGAGGTGTTGGAGCTGCATACAACGACGGGACATGGGGACATGCTGTGCAGGCTCGTGGCCCGTTCCAACGCCGATCTACAGCGGGTGATCGACCGGGTTGTGGGCTTTGATGGCATCGTGCGGGCCTCTACGGCAATCGTGATGGAAAATCCGGTTCCGTTGCGGATCATCCCGCTGGTGAAACAAGCATCGGGAGACTGAACCGAGGAGACCGAGTGAGCTTCTGGGAGTACGTCGGCACCCGGCACGCCCAGCTGCTGACGGACACATATCAGCACGCCAGCGCGGTCTTCCAGTGCATGGTGCTGGCCACCGTGCTGGGGGTCTGCATCGCCGTGGCGACCTATCGCAGCGAGTGGGCGGGCAACCTCGCCACCACCTCGACCGCCACCATCCTGACCATCCCCTCCCTGGCCCTGATCGGTCTGCTGATCCCGATCGTCGGCCTCGGCGTCCCCCCGACGGTGATCGCCCTGACCCTGTACGGGCTGCTGCCGGTGGTCCGTAACGCCATCGTCGGGCTGCGCGGGGTGGACCCGGACCTGGTCGACGCGGCCCGGGGCATCGGGATGTCCCGCACCACCCAGCTCTTCCGCGTCGAACTGCCGCTGGCCTGGCCGCCCATCCTCACCGGCATCCGGGTCGCCACCCAGATGCTGATGGGCATCGCCGCCATCGCCGCCTTCGCCTCCGGCCCCGGCCTGGGCAACGAGATCTTCCGCGGGATCGCCTCGCTGGGCAGCGCCAACTCCCTCAACCAGGTGCTCTCCGGCACCCTCGGGATCGCCATCCTCGCTCTTCTCTTCGACGCCGCATACGTCCTGATCGGACGCCTGACCATCTCCAGGGGGATCCGTGCCTGAGACGACCGAGACCACCCCGGCCTCCGGGGCCAGGATCCATCTGGAGGACCTGACGAAGATCTACCCGGGGAACCCCAGTCCCGCGGTGGACAACGTCAATCTGGAGGTCAAGGCCGGCGAGATCGTGATCTTCGTGGGGCCCTCGGGCTGCGGCAAGTCCACCTGCCTCAAGATGATCAACCGGCTGATCGAGCCGACCCACGGGCGGATCCGGATCGGCGACGAGGACGTCACCGACATGGACCCGGTCAAGCTGCGCCGCAGGGTGGGCTACGCCATCCAGGCGTCCGGCCTCTTCCCGCACATGACGGTCGCCCAGAACATCGGCCAGGTCCCGAAGATGATCGGCTGGTCCAAGAGCCGGGTGCGCAACCGGGTCGAGGAGATGCTCGACCTGGTCGGCCTGGACCCGCGCGAATTCCACGGCCGCTATCCGCGCCAGCTCTCCGGCGGCCAGCAGCAGCGCGTCGGGGTGGCCCGCGCGCTGGCCGCCGACCCGCCCGTCCTGCTGATGGACGAGCCGTTCGGCGCCGTCGACCCGATCACCCGCGACCACCTCCAGGACGAGCTGATCCGGCTCCAGCACGAGCTGCACAAGACCATCTGCTTCGTCACCCACGACTTCGACGAGGCCATCAAGCTCGGCGACCGGATCGCGGTGCTCCGCGAGCACTCGCACATCGCCCAGTTCGACACCCCCGAAGCCATTCTCACCAACCCGACGGACGACTTCGTCTCCGGTTTCGTGGGCGCCGGGGCGGCACTCAAGCGGCTGAACCTGACCCGCGTACGGGACGTGGGCGTGGTCGACTTCCCCACCGCCGGCCTCGACGACCCCCTGGAGACCATCTTCGACCGGCTGCGCTCCGGCTCCCACAACGAACTGCTGCTGCTGGACCGCAACCGCCGCCCGTACAAATGGCTGCGCCGCGGCGACCTGGCCCGCGCCAGGGAATCGCTGGCCCGGGCCGGAACCCTGGTCCAGCACACGGTGTCCCGGGACGCGACGCTGCGCGACGCCCTGGAGGCGGTGCTCACCGACAGCGCGGGCCGGGTCACGGTCACCGGGCGGCGCGGCGAGTACATCGGCGTGGTCGACATGGCGACGCTGATGAACAACGTCCATGAGCTGCTGGAGGCGGACCGCCTCGAAGCGATCGAGCATCAGCACCAGCTCCAGGAGCGGCGCGCCCGCCAGACCCAGATGGAGCAGGAGGGCCTGGCCGGGACGGGCGGCCCCGAGGGCGGCCCGGGAGGCCCCGCATGAGCCCCCGCGGCGGGAGCGACGAGCGCCCGCGCCGGTCCGGGCGGCAGCCGAGCGACCACGAGGCGCTGGCCTTCAGGGACGAAGTCGAAATGGAGCAGCGGGAGGTGGCCGCCGGTGAGGCGCCCGTCCCGTCCGCCCAGGCCGGTGTGCGCCGGATCACCTGGCAGAAGTGGACCTTCATGCCCGCCTTCCTGGTGCTCGCGCTGCTCGCCACCTGGCTGTGGTTCCGCGGCGCCCGGCTGGACTCCATCGCCCATCAGGCGGTGGACAACGGCAAGGTGTGGCTGGCGCTGCGCCAGCACATCCAGCTGACCGCGATCTCCACCTTCTTCGTACTGATCATCGCGATCCCGCTGGGCATCGCACTGACCCGGTCCAAGCTCCGCCGAGCCACCCCGGTCGCGATGGCCTTCGCCAACCTCGGGCAGGCGGTGCCGGCCCTGGGTCTGCTGGTGCTGCTGGTGATCTGGCTGGGCATCGGTGCCCGGTCGGCGATCGTCGGCATGGTCATCTACGCCGTGCTGCCGGTGCTCGCCAACACCATCGCCGGGCTGCGCGGTATCGATCCGACGCTGACCGAGGCCGCCCGGGGCATCGGCATGTCCCCCACCGGCGTGCTGACCCAGGTCGAGCTCCCGCTGGCCGTACCGCTGATCCTGGCCGGGGTCCGGACCGCGCTGGTGCTGAACGTCGGCACCGCGACGCTGGCGACCTTCGGCGGCGGCGGCGGTCTCGGGGACCTGATCTCGGCGGGGATCGTCACCCAGCGGATGCCCGTACTCATCCTCGGTTCGGTGCTGACCGTGGCGCTCGCCCTGCTGGTCGAATGGCTGGCCTCGCTGGCCGAACTGCTGCTCCGCCCGCGCGGTCTGGAGGTGACGGCATGAGCAGACGCCCCCACCCGGCCCGCCGCCCCCGGCGCCGCCCGGCCACCCGGCTCACCGTCGCCCTGCTCGCCGCGCTCGTCCTCGGCGGATGTGGCCTGGTCAGCGGCAGTGCGATGTCCGACAACGTGCTGCCGGGCCCGAAGGCGGGCTATCCGGACCGCCCGCTCACCGGGGCGCATCTGACCGTGACCTCGAAGGAGTTCACCGAGCAGATCGTCCTCGGCCAGATCATGGGGCTGGCCTTCCAGGCGGCCGGCGCCCTGGTCATCGACAAGACCAGCATCCAGGGGTCGATCGGCGCCCGGGAGGCGGTCCGGTCCGGCACGGCGGACGCCGCGTACGAGTACACCGGCACCGGCTGGATCACCTACCTCGGCCACACCAAGCCGATCATCGACCCCTACGAGCAGTGGAAGGCGGTCCGCGACGAGGACGCCAAGAACGGCATCGTCTGGCTGCCGGCCTCGACGCTGAACAACACCTACGCGCTGGCGCTGAACACCGCCAACTACAAGAAGCTGGGGGTGCACAACCTCTCCGAGGTCGCGGCGCTGTCCCACAAGAACCCCGGCGCCGTGACGATGTGCGTGGAGAACGAGTTCGCCACCCGCAACGACGGGCTGCCGGGCATGGCGCGCGCCTACGGCATGAACGTGCCGTCCGCCAACATCCGCAAGATGACCGGCGGCGTCGTCTACACCGAGACGGAGAAGGGCACCTGCGCGTTCGGCGAGGTCTTCACCACCGACGGCCGGATCAAGGCGATGCATCTGCACGTCCTCGCCGATGACAAGCACTTCTTCCCCAACTACAACGTCGCTCCGGAGATCAACGCCAAGGCGCTGAAGAAGTACCCGGCGATGGCCGAGGTGCTGGCCCCGGTCACCAAGGCCCTCAACAACACCGTCGCCCAGGAGCTGAACCGCAAGGTCGACGTGGACGGCGAGGACCCGCACGAGGTCGCCAAGGACTGGCTGGTGCGGGAGGGGTTCATCAAGGAGGGGTGAGGAGCCGCCGGGCACCCGGCCCGAGCCGCCCGGCACCGCGTCCGCCGCTCCCCGCCTGCGGACACGCCCTGGCCCGCCACCTCAGCAGCTGGGGACCTTGCCCCCGGTCCGCAGCGCCTTCAGGGCGTCCACCGCGCCGTCGAGCGTGCTGACCGGGATCAGCCGCAGCCCCTTCGGCAGCTCCGCCCGCGCGTCCGCGCACTCCTTGCGCGGGACGAGGAAGACCGTGGCGTGGTCCCGCCGCGCGGCCTGTGTCTTCAGCGGGACGCCGCCCACCGCGCCGACCTTGCCGCCGGCCGTGATCGTCCCGGTGCCGGCGATGGTGCGCCCGCCGGTCAGATCATGGCCCGCGCCGTCGCCGTCCAGCTTGTCGACGATGCCCAGGGCGAACATCAGCCCGGCGCTCGGCCCGCCGACGTCCGCGAGCATCAGCTTGACCTTGATGTCCGCTCCGGACTTGCCGAGCTGCCCGAGCGCGGCGCTGGTGGCGCTGTCCTGGGACTCCCGCATCTGCTGCGCATTGTGCTCGGCGATCTCCTCGGTGTTCTCGCCCACCGGGTAGACCGCCTCCCGCGGCATCACGGCCTCGTCCGTACGGAACCAGCCCTTGACGATGTCCGGCAGATGGACGGCGGCCTCCGGGCCGGTCGCCACGATCGAGGTCATCCGCAGCTGCCCGTCCGTCTTCCGGGTCCGCGCGCCGCTGATGGTGATCACCGGCTTGCCCTCGTCGCTGCCGAGGACATTCGCCGTCATGCCGGGATACGCGAGCGCATACGGCAGCGGGGCGAGGACCGCGGTGACGAGAAGGGCGAGGACGAGGGCGGTGCAGACCGCCAGGGCTCGGGTGCGTGCAGACACTCCGCCACCCTAAATGACCCCCGCCCCACCAGGGCCTCAAGGCGCTGCCGCCTCACGACACGGCCACCGCCCCTTCACACCCCACGGACCCTCCGCACCCCACGGCCCCGGCCGCACCAGGGCTCAGCGGAGCGCCTCGGACACCTCCCGGGCCGCCTCGACCACCCGCGGTCCGACCCGCTCGGAGACGGTGTCGGCGAGCATCACCACGCCCACGCTCCCCTCGATGCCGCTCACCCCGAGCAGCGGGGCCGCCGCGCCGCTCGCGCCGGCCTCCAACTCCCCGTGCGTCAGGGCGAGTCCGGCGTCATGGGTGCGGCCCTGCCGGGCCTTGAGGATCGCCCGCCCGGCGGCTCCCCGGTCCAGCGGATGACGGAAACCGGCCCGGTAGGCCACGTGGTAGTCGGTCCAGCTCGGCTCCACCACGGCCACCGCCAGCGCCTCCGTGCCGTCGACGAGGGTGAGATGCGCGGTGGCCCCCACGTCCTCGGCGAGCGACCGCAGCGCGGGCAGCGCGGCCTCCCTGACCAGCGGATGCACCTGACGGCCCAGGCGCAGCACGCCCAGGCCCACCCGGGCCCGGCCGCCGATGTCGCGGCGCACCAGGGCGTGCTGCTCCAGCGTGGCCAGGAGGCGGTAGACCACCGTGCGGTTGACGCCGAGCTTGTTGGACAGCTCGGTGACGGTCAGCCCGTGATCGGTGTCGGCGAGGAGTTTGAGGACACGCAGCCCTCGGTCGAGTGTCTGGGAGGTCTCTGCGGTCACGACGCCCTCCTGGGTGAGTGGCGGCCCTTGGGCGCGACGCGCTGCGGTCCCGGAGGCAGCGCGCGCTAGAGGCCGCCGGCCGCATGGCACCGGCTGCGCTCCGCGGCGGCGCTGCCACGGGGCGTGTGCGTGACCGGGACAGTAGCGAGCCGGTTCGGTGAGCGGAAGAGTCCGTCCAGAATCCGGTCGCTCACGCCCGGAATATCCCAGTACGTCCGCCCAGAGCGCCCCGTTCTTCTCCGTGTGGTGTTTCAGGGAGGGCTACGGCGATATCCGGGGGTGATGGGGTCACCCGGGTGCGACGGGGCCGTCCGGTCCAGGGGGCGCCCCGGGGCCGGACGAACGTGCCCGGCACGTCGCGGGGTCCCGTCGGGCCGGGTACGCAACAGGGCGGCGCGCCGTCCCACGGCACACCGCCCCACGAACCCCGGCAGGGCTCACCGCATCCGCGTCGCCCACTCCTGGACCTTCTTGATCCGCTCACCGAGCTGCCCGGCGGTGGCCTCCGCGCTCGGCGGCCCGCCGCACACCCGCCGCAGCTCGGTGTGGATCACCCCGTGCGGCTTCCCGCTCTGGTGCACATACGCGCCGACCAGCGTGTTCAGCTGCTTCCGGAGTTCCAGCAGCTCCTTGTGCGTGACCACCGGCCGCCGCTCGGCCGGCAGCTCCAGCAGATCCGCCTCCGCATCCGGCCGCTTCTTGCTGTGCGCGATCTGCCGCGCCTGCCGCTTCTGCAACAGCATCTGCACCTGGTCGGGCTCCAGCAGCCCGGGGATGCCGAGGTAGTCCTGCTCCTCCTCGCTGCCCGCGTGCGCCTGCATACCGAACTCGGCACCGTCGTAGAGGACCCGGTCGAAGACCGCCTCCGACTCCAGCGCCTCGAACGAGAACTGCTCCTGCTCGCCGGTGTCCTCGTCCTGCTCCTTGTTCGCCTCGTCCATCTCCTTCTCGGACTCGGCGTACGGGTCTTCCTCCCCGTCCTTCTTCGGCTTGTCGAGGACGTGGTCGCGCTCGACCTCCATCTCATTGGCGAAGCCGAGCAGCATCGGAACGGTGGGCAGGAAGACGGAAGCGGTCTCGCCACGCTTACGGGAGCGCACGAACCGCCCCACGGCCTGCGCGAAGAACAGCGGCGTCGAGATCGTGGTGGCATACACCCCGACCGCCAGCCGCGGCACGTCCACCCCCTCGGACACCATCCGGACCGCGACCATCCAGCGGTCCTGGGAGTGCGCGAAGTCATCGATGCGCTGCGAGGCCCCGGAGTCGTCGGACAGCACCAGGGTGGCGCCCTCCCCGGTGATCTCCCGGATCAGCTTGGCGTACGCCCGCGCCTGCTCCTGATCGGAGGCGATCACCAGCGCCCCGGCATCCGGAATCGACTTACGGACCTCGCTCAGCCGCTGATCGGCCGCGCGCAGCACATTGGGCATCCACTCACCGCGCGGATCCAGCGCCGTACGCCACGCCTGCGAGACCGCGTCCTTGGTCATCGGCTCGCCCAGCCGGGCCGCGATCTCGTCACCCGCCTTCGTCCGCCAGCGCATATTGCCGCTGTAGGAGAGGAAGATGACCGGCCGGACGACGCCGTCGCCCAGCGCGTTGCCGTAGCCGTAGGTGTAGTCGGCCGAGGAACGCCGGATGCCGTCGTTCCCCTCCTCGTACGTCACGAACGGAATCGGGTTGGTGTCGGACCGGAAGGGCGTACCGGTCAGCGCCAGCCGCCGGGTCGCCGGCTCGAACGCCTCCAGACACGCCTCGCCCCACGACTTCGAGTCACCGGCGTGATGGATCTCATCGAGAATCACCAGCGTCTTGCGCTGCTCGATCCGGTTGCGGTGCAGCATCGGCCGGACACCCACACCGGCATAGGTCACCGCCACACCGTGGTACTCGCGGCCCAGCGGCCCCGCGCTGTACTCCGGATCGAGCTTGATGCCTATCCGGGCCGCCGCCTCCGCCCACTGCTTCTTCAGATGCTCCGTCGGTGCGACCACCGTCACCTGCTGCACGACGTGATGATGCAGCAGCCACGAGGCCAGCGTGAGCGCGAAGGTCGTCTTGCCGGCGCCCGGCGTCGCGACGGCGAGAAAGTCTCTCGGCTGCGTCTGGATGTAGCGGTCCATGGCCGCCTGCTGCCAGGCACGCAGCTTGTTCGCGGTACCCCAAGGGGCCCGCCCCGGAAAGGCCGGGGACAGGTGATGGTTATTGGTGGCGCTGGTGGTGGTAGTCACGGTCTCCGTCGGCTGGACTCGGGGGATCGGCAACCGCGCCACCCTACCGCTGCGCTTGGGCTTGGCTTCCCACGGTGTCGGCTTTCCCGCCGTTTCGCTGCGCTTTGCCTTCGGCCCACGTTTTTGGCTGTCCCGCCGTTGCGCCTGCGGCGGGCGGTGCCGCTGCGCGGGGCTGTCGGGTGCGGTGACGGGCCTCCGCGGGTGGGGTGTGCCGGACTGCTTCGCTTTACGTCCGGCAC
>NZ_JBHXFI010000022.1:0-119990 GCF_042724075.1 Streptomyces sp. NPDC127097
CTGCTTCGCTTTACGTCCGGACACCCTGCCCCTCCGGCCCGTCACCTCCCGTGGGTGGGTGGTGGAAGGGGTGGTGGGGGCCGGCGTTATCTGTTGGGGTTCTGTTGTTGGTTGGTTTTTTGGGCCTCGCCCGGGTTCAGTGGGGGTGCGCTGAAGCCGCAGTGGTAGGTGGTCTCCGCCTGGCAGGGCTTCTCGGCGCCTGGTTCCGGGCGCAGGGCGTCGGTCCGTACGGTCAGCCAGGCGATCAGGGCGCCGGCCACCAGGACGCCGGCGCAGATCGGCATGGCGCGGAGGAAGGCGGCGCCGAAGGCGTCCGCCGAGCGGTACGCCTCGGGGCCGAAGCCCGCCAGGAGGGGCAGCGCCGCCACCGCTACCAGACCGGCGGCCCGTGCTGCGGCATTGTTGATTCCGCTGGCCAGGCCCGCACGGTCGACGTCCACCGACGCGAGGACGGTCGCGGTGAGCGGTGCGACCAGCGTCACCATGCCGGCGCCCATGACCACGAGTGCCGGGAGCACATCGGTGAGGTAGGACGCGCCTTGGCCCACCCGCATCATCAGCAGCAGGCCCGCGGCACACAGCAGTGGTCCGACGGTGAGCGGGATCCGCGGACCGGTGCGCTGTCCCAGCTCTCCGGAGCGGGCGGACAGCAGCAGCATCAGGCCGGTGGTGGGCAGTAGCGCGGTACCGGCCTGGAGCGCCGAGTAGCCCACCACTACCTGGAGCTGGAGCACGGAGAGGAAGAAGAAGCCGCCGAAAGCGGCGTAGACGCAGACCGTCACCGCGTTGATCGCGGAGAACTGGCGGATGCGGAAGATGGCGGGCGGCAGCATGGGATCGGGCCGGCGCCGTTCGAGCCTGATGAAGAGTGCGCCGAGCAGCAGCCCGGCCACCGCGGGAACGATCACGCCGAGCCCGGCGCCCCCGTTCGGTGCGGCGATCAGTGCGTAGGTCACCCCGGCCAGCGCCAGCGCCCCCAGCACCGCGCCCCGTACGTCGAAGCCGCGGTGCAGCCGGGCCGCGCGCTCCCGGGTCTCGGGGACGTGCCGCAGCGCCACCGGGACGCACACCGCGGCCAGCGGCACATTCAGGAAGAACACCCAGCGCCAGCCGGCGCCGTCCACCAGCCAGCCGCCGATGAACGGCCCCACCGCGGCGGCCACCCCGCCGAGCCCCGACCAGGCGCCGACGCCGCGAGCCCGGTCGTCGGGGTGGAGCACGGCCTGGATCAGGGCCAGCGAACCGGGCGTGAGCAGCGCCCCGCCGACGCCCTGGAGCGCACGGGCCGCGATCAGTACGCCGGCCTGCGGTGCCAGCCCGCACAGCAGCGAAGCGGTGGCGAACCAGATCACGCCGATCACGAACACCCGGCGCCGGCCGAAGCGGTCGCCGAGCGCACCGCCCAGCAGGATCAGCGAGGAGAGGGTGAGCAGGTAGGCGGTGACGGTCCACTGTAGGACCGCCAGATCCGCGTTGAGGTCCTCGCCGATCCGGGGCAGGGCGACATTGACGACGGTGCCGTCGAGCAGCGCCATGCCGGACCCCAGCACGGCCGTCAGCAGCACCCACCGGCCCTGTGCCGAGGCCAGCCGGACCGCGCCGGGCGCACTCGGTTCGCTCATACCGCGAGCATGCCCGTCCCCGCACCCGCTCGCCCGCGCTGCCGCCGGCCGGGCGCACGAAGGCTCCGCATCCCGGACGGATGCGGAGCCCCGGTGCGCGGCGGCCGGCGGTGCGGCCCGCCGGTTACTTGATCTTGGTGCCGGTGGAGCGCAGGTTGGCGCATGCCTCGGTGACCCGCTTGGCCATGCCGGCCTCGGCCAGCTTGCCCCAGCTGCGCGGGTCGTAGGTCTTCTTGTTGCCGACCTCGCCGTCGACCTTCAGCACACCGTCGTAGTTGCGGAACATGTGGTCCGCGACCGGGCGGGTGAAGGCGTACTGGGTGTCGGTGTCCAGGTTCATCTTGACCACGCCGTTCTCCAGCGCGGTGGCGATCTCCTGCTCGGTGGAGCCGGAGCCGCCGTGGAAGACGAAGTCGAACGGGGCGGCCTTGCCGTACTTGGCGCCCACGCCCTCCTGGAGGTCCTTCAGCAGCTCGGGACGGAGCACGACGTTGCCCGGCTTGTAGACGCCGTGGACGTTGCCGAAGGAGGCGGCGAGCAGGTAGCGGCCCTTCTCACCCAGGCCCAGCGCCTCGGCGGTGCGCAGCGCGTCATCGACCGTGGTGTAGAGCTCGTCGTTGATCTCGTGGGTGACGCCGTCCTCCTCGCCACCGGTCGGGGTGATCTCGACCTCAAGGATGATCTTGGCGGCGGCGGCCTTGGCCAGCAGCTCCTGGCCGATGGCCAGGTTGTCGGCCAGGTTCTCGGCCGAGCCGTCCCACATGTGGGACTGGAACAGCGGGTTCTGGCCCTTGGCGACGCGCTCCGCGGAGATGTCCAGCAGCGGGCGTACGTAGCCGTCCAGCTTGTCCTTGGGGCAGTGGTCGGTGTGCAGCGCGACGGTGATGTCGTACTTGGCGGCGACGACGTGCGCGAACTCGGCGAGCGCCACCGCACCGGTGACCATGTCCTTGTTGTACTGGCCGCCCAGGAACTCCGCACCACCGGTGGAGATCTGGATGATGCCGTCGCTCTCGGCCTCGGCGAACCCACGCAGCGCGGCGTGCAGCGTCTGCGTCGACGTGACGTTGATGGCCGGGTAGGCGAACTTCCCTGCCTTCGCCCGGTCGAGCATCTCGGTGTAGACCTCGGGGGTTGCGATGGGCATCTGTCCGCTCCTTGTGTGTGCGGGTGTGCGTACTGGGCCCTGACCAGGGGGCGAGGACTTCGCCGTGCACATCTTCCCAGACAAGGCCCCTCGCTCCACATCGCCTGTCCGGCCGTCCCACTCCGTGGGCAGTCGGTTTCACGTGAAACCGACTGCCCCTCGACAAAGCCGCAGGTCAGCGTGGAGGACTCACCTCCGGTGCGGCTGTCGCGCCGGTCTCAGCCCAGGCCGAGGTCGCCCAGCTGGTAGCCCGTGATATAGGGCAGCCCGGCCTCGGCGATGGCAGCGGCGGCACCGCGGTCGACGATCGTGGCCACCGCAACGACCTCGGCGCCCGCCTCACGCGCCGCCTCGACGGCGGTCAGCGGCGAGCCACCGGTGGTGGAGGTGTCCTCGACGATCAGGACCCGGCGGCCCTTGATGTCCGGACCCTCGATACGGCGCTGCATCCCGTGCGCCTTCTGCGCCTTGCGGACGACGAAGGAGTCCAGCCGGCCGCCGCGCGCCGCGGAGGCGTGCAGCATCGAGGTCGCGACCGGGTCGGCGCCGAGCGTCAGCCCGCCGACCGCCTCGTAGTCCAGGTCGGCGGTGATGTCGAGCATCAGCTGACCGACCAGCGGCGCGGCCTCGCCGTCGAGGGTGATCCGGCGCAGGTCGATGTAGTAGTCGGCCTCCTTGCCGGAAGAAAGCGTCACCTTGCCGTGCACCACGGCCTTGTCCTTGATCTGGCGCAGCAGCTCGCCGCGCACGTCGTCACTCATGCGCACGAGCTTAGGCGGTGCCCCGGGACAGGTTCCGCCAGCTCCAGGTCATGGAGATCTCCAGCGGGTCGATCGGCGTGACCAGGCGCGGCAGGGTGTTGAGGCCGTTCGGCGGGCCGGTCTGCGGCTCGACACACACCGCGGCCTCCTGCTCGTCGTAGACCACGGCCCATTCGGCGCGGCTGGTGATCTTCAGCTCCAGGCGGCCCGGCCAGGTGAGGGTGGCCGCCACGCCCTGCGGCATCCCGAAGCAGTCGTCCCAGGGGCCCGGCTTCGGCGGGATCCGGCGGCCGGTCGGGAGATGGTCCGCGCCCCGCTCCTCCTGCCACTCGGGCCCGAAGTCGAGGAGGACGTCCGTGCCGCCCTCTCCGAGGTTCCGCAGGAACCAGGGGTGCCAGCCGGCCTGCGCGGGGAAGGAGTCGGCGGTCGCCTCGACGCCCATGGTGAGGGTGAGCGAACCGCCGTCCTCGGCGAGTTCGACGAGCTGGGTGACCTGCCCCGGGTACGGCCAGGGCGCCGCCGGGTCCTGGAGGTCGTAGGTGAAGACGCCCTCCGTGGCGCTCGCCCGCACGGTGCGCCAGCGCAGGTCGCGGCCGGTGCCGTGGATGGCGTGCGGCGCGGCGTTGAGCGGCATCCGGTGGAGCTCGCTGCCGTTGCGGAACTCCCCATGGGCGAGCCGGCCGCACCACGGCACCATCGGAAAACAGCCGTATCGGGGGCCCTGCCGCAGCAGCTCCGTACCGCCGGTGCGCAGGCTCGCGATCCGGCAGCCGAGGTCCGGACGGACGGTCAGTTCGGTGTCTCCGGCGGCCAGTCGCACGCCCTCCGGCGCCTGCGTCCGCGCCGCGCCCTGCGTGGTGTTGTCGGTGCTCACGGGACCGAGCCTAGCGACGGACCGCGTGCGGCGTGGGACGCCGTACGGGCCGCGGCCGTCGTGAGCCGCCGCCGTCGTGAGCCACGGCCGTCGTGGGCCGCGGCCCCGGGTCAGCGGCGGCGGCGCAGCACCCGGCCGACGACCACCGCGGACGCCAGCACCACCGCGGCCGCGGGGGCCGCCCAGCGCAGGGTCGCCGAGGTGCCGTTCGACTCGGGGGCGGGCACCGGCGCGTACCGGCCGCGCGGCGGGGCGTGGTCGACCTCTTCCGCGCTGCGGCCGATCATCGTGCGGCGGGCGTGCGCGGCCTCGGCGGGGGCGAGCCGGTCCGCCTCGTCCCCGTAGGCGTGCTCGGGGTGCGCGGCGGGGAACGCGTCCGCCGCCTCGCCCGCGTCGAGGTCCTCGCCGGCCTCGTTCGCGGCATCGAGATCCGCCGTCTCGTCGGGGTCCTCGTCGCTGCCCGGATCCAGGGACGGCGGCGGCACCTCGGTGTCGAACACCCGGGACCCGGCCGCGTCCCCGGCGTCGGCGGCCGGTGCGGTGGCATCGTCCGGTGCGGTGGCTTCGTCCGGTGCGGTGGCTTCGTCCGGCCCACCGCCCTCGGCCGCTCCGGCCTCGTCGGTCACCGGCCGCCGCCGCAGGTCCGCCGTCAGGTTCTCCGCGAAGCGGTCCAGCAGCCGGCGGCCGACGGTGGCGGCGGACCGGTCGGTGGCCTCGGCGAGCCGGCCGTCGCGGTGGACCGTGCCGGAGCAGCGCAGCGTCGTACCGGGGCCGGGCTCGGTGGCCGGGGCGAGCCGTACGGCCACGGTCAGCGCGACCGCTCCGTCGCCGCGCGCCTCGGTGCCCTTCGCCTCGACGGTCACCGGGGCCGCACCGTCGTCAGCGGTGCCGTCGTCCGCGGCGGCGCCGACCGTCAGCGTGCCGCGATAAGTGATGGTGGAGCTTCCGATACGCAGTCGCAGCCGGCCCTCCGGACACCCGGGGGCCGCATCGGCGTCGAGCTGGACTCCTGGGACACAGCGCGCCACCCGCTCCGGCTCGGTGAGCGCCTGCCGCACGGTCCCGACGGGAAACGGAACGTACACCTCATGCTCCATGACATGGGAGCCTACCCAGCGGCCGCGAACCCGTGCCCGCCCACGCGGAACTTTCTGCCACCGGGCCGGAACCCGCCCCGCCGCACCCGCACGGCCCGCACCGCCTGAGGTCCGCGGCGGGCACCCGCCGGCCCGGCACCGCACCGGGCCCGCTCAGTCCTGATACCGCGGATGCATCAGCGTCGACGCCGGCAGTCCGGTCCACCGCTCGCGGGTCTCCGCCCGCCGGCCGGCCCGCAGTTCCCCGGCGCTGAGCCCGGCCAGCGGGGGAGCGTCGGGCGCCAGACCGAACGCCGGAGGGTGCCGCGCGGCCAGCACGAAGCCCCAGTACCGGGTCCCGGACGGCGCCGCGGCGGCCGGGGCCTCGGCGTCCACGGGCGGGACGGCGCCCGCCGAGCGGTCCGGGCCGCCGGAGAAGGCCGCGGGCCGGCCGGACTGCCGGTACGGAACCGTCGCCAGGCCCACCGACCGGACCGTCGACTCCACCGTCCAGTACAGCCGCGCGCGCTCGACCGGCGGCCCGGCGTGCACCACCAGCCGCCCGTCGCCGGCCAGCAACTGCGCCGCCAGGCCGTAGAACTCCTGCGAGTAGAGCTTGGTGCACACGGTGATCCCGGGGTCGGGGAGATCGGAGACGATGACGTCGTACGGCTCCGCCCGGCGGCCGGGGCCGCGGGCGCCCTGCTGCCGCAGCCAGTCGAAGGCGTCGGCGGTCACCGTCCGCACCCGGGGATCGGCGAGCGAGTGCCGGTTGAGGCGGGTGAGGCCGGGGTCGGTGCGTGCCAACCGCAGGACGCCGGGGTCGAGTTCGACGACGGTGACCGAGCGGACCGCGCGGTAGCGGAGGATCTCGCGCACCGCGAGGCCGTCGCCGCCGCCGAGCACCAGCACCCGGCCGTGCGGGCCGCCCGCCATCGCCGGGTGCACCAGCGCTTCGTGGTAGCGGAACTCGTTCTCCGCGCTCACGCGGAGCCGGCCGTCGAGATACAGCGCCAGCGGTCCGCCGGAACCTTTCCTCCCGTGCCCCGCACCGGCTCCGGTGCCCGTCCCGCCGGTCATCACCACTTCCTGGACGCCGGTCTGCACCGCGACCCGGGCCGAGGAGCCGTACACCGCCAGCCGGGCGGCCCGTTCGAACGGGGTGGCCAGCGCCACGCCCGCGGCGAGCAGCGCGAGGACCAGGGCATTGGCACCGAAGAGCGCCCAGCGGGCACGGGCGCTGAGATCGCGGCGGAACAGCCACAGCACCAGCACGGCGCCGGCCACCGCGTTGACGGCGCCGGTGAGCAGCGCACCGGTCAGCTGGCCGAAGCCCGGCAGCAGCAGAAAGGGAAAGGCCAGCCCGCCGACGAGCGCGCCGACATAGTCCGCGGCGAAGAGATCGGCCACCGCGCCGCCCGCGTCCTGCCGGCGCACCCGCTGGATCAGCGTCATCAGCAGCGGTACCTCGGCGCCGATCAGGATGCCGATGGCCAGGGAGAAGCCGACGAGCGCGGAGCGGGACTGCCCGAACCAGGCGAAGCAGGCGTAGAGCGCCATCGCGGAGCTGCCGCCGACCAGCGCGAGGCCGGCCTCCACCGCGCCGAAGCCGACCGCCGCCCGGCAGCGCAGCCGCTTGGCGAGCAGCGCGCCGACCCCCATCGCGAAGACCATGACGGACAGCACGACCGACGCCTGGGTGACGGAGTCGCCCACCAAGTACGTGGCCAGAGCGACCAGTTCGAGTTCGTAGACCAGACCGCAGGCGGCGCAGACGAAGACGACGGCGAGGACGAGCAGCCGGCCGAGCCCGGCCGGCACCGGCAGTCGCGCCGGTGTCATGACGTCCGGCGGGCCGGGAGCGCCGACGCGAGCGGACTCTGACGGGTCGATCATAAAATGAACGCTACGTGACGATTCTGTGGCATTCCGTCACCCACACGAGTAGACCTCGCGGGCTACACGCCTCCGTTGGGGCGTTGCCGAAGCATGGGGCGCAAGGACACACCGCGCCGCGCGCGCCCCACCGCCCGCGCCCTCCCGAACCCCCACGCCCCCGGCGCAACGGCTCCCGCGCCCCTCGCACCGCCCACACCCCCACACCCTTCCGCCGACCGGACCGGTCACCAGCGACCGGCCCCGCTAGACCGCCGCGACCCTGGCCCGTACGCCCACGCGGGTACGGGTGGCCACCAGGCGGCCCTCCTGCGGATACGCGTGCCAGGTCCGCCAGCGCACCTGCCCCTGCTGACGCTGCGCCAGCATCGCGGTGAAGGCGTGCGGCGAGCCGGGGAACGTACCGGCGAGCCCGTGCGGATGCTCGGCCACCAGCGCGAGCAGCTCCTGCGCCCGCCCGGCGAACGAGCCGCGCGAGAGGGTCTCCACATGGGCGGCGAACTCGTACTCCCAGTCCCCCAGCCGCTTCGCCACCCCGAGCGGCAGCGGTGTGCTGCTGCCCGGCATACAGGCGACCGTTTCGGAACAGGTGCCGTGCTCCTCCTCAAGAAGCACCTGGTGAGAGGCGCCGAGCAGTCTCAACTGCACCTGAGCATCCTGGAGTTGGAGATCGAGTACGGCGAGGGCCGGCAGGGGTTCCCTGCCCAGCGCCCAGGCCAGGTCGGAGGCACGGGTATCGGTGTACGCCGTCGTCAAAGTGGTGAGCATGGGTCGGCTCCGCAAGCACGCAGTGGAATGGTGGGCCGGCCCGCCCGAAACGGATTCAGGGATGTACGACTGCCTGCCGGCTCGCGCCCACGTGGGGTCGGAGAACGTGGGGGATTCTCTGGGGAGAGGGAATCATGAAAGCCCCGTCGCCCACAGCGCTTTTACCCATCTTCTCCGGGTTTCCATCCGCTCGGGGGCCTTGCAGTTCAGTTGTTCAACGACCAAGCGCCCAGCGGGTGTTGGCCTTTCGACCAGCACCCGCTGGGCGCATATGCGACAAGCAACTAGCCATCCGCACATATGGAGTTGGCGGGTAGCGCCGTCGGCTCAGGAGCCGCCGCCACCGCCACCACCGCAGCCGCCACCACCGCCGCCACCGCAGGACGACCCGCCACAGGAGGATCCGCCGCCGCATCCGCCGTGGTGCCCACCGTGGTGGTGACCGCCGCCCGAACCCCCGTCGCCGCCGGCCCACCAGCTGCCGCCGCCGGAGCCCCGTCCGCCCCCGCCGCCCCCGCGCGCACCGCTCCGCGAGGCCAGGGCCACCAGGCCGATCACTCCCGCGCAGATCACCAGGAAAACCACAATCCCCATATGCCTCACACTCCTTTCCATCCCCCGAAGCGTGAGGGCACCTCCCACGCCCTTGAGGCAATGGGGGCGCATACGCTCCGTCCGGCGCCCGGTGCGCCGCTCCGGCGCCGCCCGGCGCCGTGGGCCGTCCTCGTCGACGGCCGTCTCATTCCGTTGTGCGGGGCTGATGCCCCGGCCCCGGCGTCTCAAAGCACAGTTGAGGAAGACCAGAGGTTCGGCGGAGGATGACGTCCATGGACCGACCGCTGCTCAACCGCCGCCTCGCCGAATTCGGCACCACGATCTTCGCCGAGATGTCGGCGCTCGCCGTACGGACCGGCTCCATCAACCTCGGCCAGGGCTTCCCCGACGCCGACGGTCCGGAAGAGGTCAGGGAAGCGGCGGTGCGCGCGCTGCGCGACGGCCGCGGCAACCAGTACCCGCCGGGCCCCGGCATCCCCGAACTGCGCACCGCCGTCGCCGCCCATCAGCAGCGCTTCTACGGCCGCCTCGGCCTCTCCTACGACCCCGACACCGAGGTCCTGATCACGGCGGGCGCCACCGAGGCCCTCGCCGCCGCGCTGCTGGCACTGCTGGAGCCGGGCGACGAGGTCATCGCGCTGGAGCCGTACTACGACTCGTACGCCGCCGGTATCGCGCTGGCGGGCGGCCGCCGCGTCCCGGTGACCCTGCGCGCGGACCCGGAGTCCGGCAGCTACCGCCTCGACCTGGACGAACTGCGCGACGCCATCACCGGCAACACCCGCCTGATCCTCCTGAACACCCCGCACAACCCCACCGGCACCGTGCTCTCCCGCGACGAGCTCGCCGAGATCGCCCGCCTCGCCTGCGAGCGCGATCTCCTCGTGGTCACCGACGAGGTCTACGAGCACCTCGTGTTCGAGGGCGAACACCTCCCGCTCGCGTCGTTCCCCGGGATGCGCGAGCGCACCGTCACCATCGGCTCGGCCGGCAAGACCTTCTCGTTCACCGGCTGGAAGGTCGGCTGGGTCACCGCGACGGCGGAACTGGTGAGCGCGGTCCGCTCCGCCAAGCAGTTCCTCACCTATGTCTCCGCCGGCCCCTTCCAGTACGCCGTCGCCGAGGCCCTCGCCCTCCCCGACAGCTACTTCACGGAGCTGCGCGACGACCTGCGCGCCAAGCGCGACATCCTCGCCACCGGCCTCACCGACGCCGGCTTCCAGGTCTTCCGCCCCTCGGGCACGTACTTCATCACCACCGACATCCGCCCCCTCGGCGCTGTGCTGTCCGAAGAGGGCGACGGCTTCGCCTTCTGCCGCGCCCTCCCCGAACGCGCCGGCGTCGTCGCCATCCCCAACGCTGTCTTCTACGACCACAAGGACCAGGGCGCCCCCTACGTCCGCTTCGCCTTCTGCAAGGGCACCGACGTGCTCCAGGAGGCGGCGGACCGCTTGAAGCGCCTGTAACGGCCGGGGGAGCCGCCCTCAGCCCTGAAGCGACGGGTCGCCCGTCGCCCTACCCCGGGCACGGACGGACGCGGGCCCCGGAGCATCACGCTCCGGGGCCCGCGCAGCAGGGTGGGTGTGGGACGGACGGGGCTCAGCCCTCGTCGTCACCCGGCTTGTCGTCGGAGTCGCCTTCGATCTCGGCCTCCAGGCCGAGCTGCTCGACGATCCACTTGTCGAATTCGATCGAGGCGCGGACCCAGCTGACCGTGCTCGACACGAAGTGTTCGAGCGAGACACCGGTGCCGATCAGCATCGATGCCTCACCGATCAGACGGACCGTGCCGTCGTCATGGGTGTGGGTGTAGGCCTTGGGCCACAGCGTCCGGCGGTTCCAGTCGTCGATCGCCTCCAGCAGCTTCGACTTCTCGTCGATGCCGTGGGCACGGTCATAGAACGTACGGACGGAGAAGATCTGCTGCTCCTCCTCGCCCCGGAACATGAAGTACGTGCGGAACTGCTCCCACGGGGCGGCGAGGTCACCCTCCTCGTCGACTACGTACTTCAGCTCCATCTGGTCGAGGAGCTGCTTGACCAGGTCCTGGTCTGGCACGACGGGACCATCAGGCCCCGACGGCTCGGGTTCGGGCTGGCCCCCGAAATTCGGAATCGAGGACGGGTCGATGCTCACCGTGGAATTCCCTTCGTATGGTCCCTGCCATCCTCCCCCACACCCGCCCCGTCGTGGCAACCCGGACGGAGCGGATGCGGGCAAGGCGTCGCCCGGGGCAACGATCGGCCGGGCGGGCCGGCCGCGGGACCACGGCGGCGCGGCGGTCAGCCCGCGGGCCGCCCGTGGGGCCACGGCGACGGTCAGCCCGTGGGCCGGCCGTGGGGCCACGGCGACGGTCAGCCCGTGGGCCGGCCGGCCGCCTCCACCGAGAGCTGATCGCCGTCCACGTCCACCCGCACGGTGTCGCCCTCCAGCACCTCGCCCGCCAGGATGGCGCGGGCGAGCTGGTCGCCGATGGCCGTCTGGACCAGGCGGCGCAGGGGCCGGGCGCCGTAGGACAGGTCCGGGGCGGGGGCGTCGGGCACCGGTTCCTGGCCGAGCCAGGCGAGCCAGGTCAGGGCGCGGTCGGTGACGTCCAGCGTCAGCCGGCGGTCGCCGAGACGGCGCTGGAGATGGCCGAGCTGGATACGGGCGATCCGCTGGAGCTGGTCGGTGCCGAGCGGGTGGAAGACCACCACGTCGTCGAGCCGGTTGAGGAACTCGGGCCGGAACGCGGTCCGGACGGTCTCCAGCACCTTCTCCCGCTTCTGCTCCTCCTTGAGCAGCGGGTCCATCAGGAAGTTGGAGCCGAGGTTGGAGGTCAGGATCAGGATGGTGTTGCGGAAGTCGACGGTGCGGCCCTGGCCGTCCGTGAGCCGGCCGTCGTCGAGGACCTGGAGCAGGATGTCGAAGACCTCGTGGTGGGCCTTCTCCACCTCGTCCAGCAGGATGACGGAGTACGGGCGGCGGCGGACCGCCTCGGTCAGCTGGCCGCCCTCCTCGTAGCCGACATAGCCGGGCGGCGCGCCGACCAGCCGCGCGACGCTGTGCTTCTCGCCGTACTCCGACATGTCGATCCGGACCATCGCCCGCTCGTCGTCGAAGAGGAAGTCCGCGAGCGCCTTGGCCAGCTCGGTCTTGCCGACGCCGGTCGGGCCGAGGAAGAGGAACGAGCCGGTGGGGCGGTCCGGGTCGGCGATACCGGCGCGGGTGCGGCGTACCGCGTCGGAGACGGAGCGGACGGCCTCGGTCTGGCCGATCAGCCGCTTGCCGAGCTCCTCCTCCATCCGCAGCAGCTTCTGGGTCTCGCCCTCCAGGAGCCGGCCGGCCGGGATGCCGGTCCAGGCGCCGACCACATCCGCGATGTCGTCCGGCCCGACCTCTTCCTTGACCATGGACTCCTTGGACGCCTCCTGCTCGGCCTCGGCGGCGGCGGCCTCCTCCAGCTCGTGCTCGACGCCCGGGATCTCGCCGTAGAGCAGCTTGGAGGCGGTGTCGAAGTCGCCGTCGCGCTGGGCGCGCTCCGCCTGGCCACGCAGCTCGTCGAGCTTCTCCTTGAGCGCACCGACGCGGTTGAGGCTCTGCTTCTCCTTCTCCCAGCGGGCGGTCAGGCCGCGCAGCTCCTCCTCCTTGTCGGCGAGGTCCTTGCGCAGCTTCTCCAGCCGCTGGACGGAGCCGGCGTCGGTCTCGTTCTTGAGCGCCAGCTCCTCCATCTTCAGCCGGTCCACGGCGCGCTGGAGCTCGTCGATCTCGACAGGCGAGGAGTCGATCTCCATACGGAGGCGGGAGGCGGCCTCGTCGACCAGGTCGATGGCCTTGTCCGGCAGGAAGCGGGAGGTGATGTAGCGGTCGGAGAGCGAGGCCGCGGCGACCAGCGCGGAGTCCGCGATCTGCACCTTGTGGTGGGCCTCGTAGCGCCCCTTGAGCCCGCGCAGGATCGCCACCGTGTCCTCGACGGTCGGCTCGGCTACCAGCACCTGCTGGAAGCGCCGCTCCAGCGCCGGGTCCTTCTCGATCCGCTCGCGGTACTCGTCCAGCGTCGTCGCGCCGACCATCCGCAGCTCGCCGCGGGCCAGCATCGGCTTGAGCATGTTGCCCGCGTCCATGGACGAGTCGCCGCCGGCGCCCGCGCCGACGACGGTGTGCAGCTCGTCGATGAAGGTGATGATCTGGCCCTCGCTGGACTTGATCTCCGCCAGGACGGTCTTCAGCCGCTCCTCGAACTCACCGCGGTACTTGGCGCCCGCGACCATCGCCCCCAGGTCGAGCGCGACCAGCCGCTTGTTGCGCAGCGACTCGGGCACATCGCCCTTGACGATCCGCTGCGCCAGCCCCTCGACGACGGCGGTCTTGCCGACGCCCGGCTCACCGATCAGCACCGGGTTGTTCTTCGTACGGCGGGACAGCACCTGCACCACGCGGCGGATCTCGTGGTCCCGGCCGATGACCGGGTCGAGCTTGCCCTCGCGGGCGGCCGCGGTGAAGTCCGTACCGAACTTCTCCAGCGCCTTGTACGTGCCCTCCGGGTCGGCGTTGGTCACCCGCTGCCCGCCGCGGTTCGCCTCGAACGCGGCCAGCAGCTTCTTGGCGGAGGCGCCCTGCTGCTCCAGCAGCTCGCCGGTGCGCCCGCCCTTGGCGGCGATGCCGATGAGGAGGTGCTCGGTGGAGACGTACGCGTCACCGAGCTCCTTGGCGCGCTGGGTGGCGTCGGCGATGGCGGAGAGCAGATCGCGGTCCGGCTGCGGCGGTGCGACCGTCGAGCCCTGCACGCTGGGCAGCGCGGCCAGCTGGCGCTCGGCCCCGTTGCGCAGCGCGGCGGCGTCCGCCTCGACGTCGGCCAGCAGGTCCATGATGTTCTCGTTGTCCTGCCCGGCCAGCAGCGCGAGCAGGAGATGCGCGGACGTCATGTCCGCGTGCCCGGAGGTGACCGCCCGCTCATTGGCGGCGCTCAGTGCCTCCCGGCTCTTGTTGGTCAGCTCGGCGTCCACGTCCTCGCGATCCTCCTCGACTCGTCCTGCCCGGCCTCAGCGCCCAGTCTGGACCCACTGCGGCACATCCTGCACATACCAACGTGCGATAAGTTGAGTCTATTCCACTCAAGGCTGCGGAAGCGAGCCCCCTCGCCCGTTCCTCGCTCACTCGTGCGAGGGAATCGGAGCCGATCGCGCTGCCACCCACCGCGTCGCCCGGCGACACTGGCCTTCGACCACGACGAGGTGCAGCATGACGGCTATGGCACACGAGCCGATGGCGACGGACGACGAGACCCTCCTGGATTACTTCCTCGCCCTGGAAACCCCTGAGGGCTTCCGGGCCGAGCTGATCGAGGGGGAGATCATCGTGACGCCACCGACGGACGGGAACCACGAGCGTTTCTTCAGCCGGCTCACCAAACAGATCCTGGTGAAGTCCGCGACCGACATGGACGTCTCCGGCGGCAAGGGGCTCCTGCTGAACCCCGCCGACCGCAAGAACCACGTCATCCCCGATGCCACGTTCGCGCCCACCGAACTGGATGTGTTCCTGGATGCCGAGCCCTGGATGCCCAGCGACGGCGTCACCCTGGTCATGGAAGTGACATCGAGCAAGCCTGAGCACGACCGCGTCCGCAAGCGGCACTGCTACGCCCACGCCGGCATCCCGTTCTATCTGCTCGTGGACCGCGGCGAGGGCACGATCACGCTGTTCAGCGAGCCCACCGGGAACGACTACGCAGGGCACAACACCGTCCCCATCGGCAAGCCCGTCCCCCTCCCCGCCCCCTTCTCCTTCGACCTCGAAACCGCCGACTTCCTCTGAGTCCCGGGCGCCGAACTACTCTGGCCCCCATGGCCCATGACCTCAGCGCCCTCAGCCCGGAATACCTCGCCTTCTGGGGCGAGTATCTGATGCCGACCCTCACCACGCTGCGTACGGACGGGACGCCCCATGTCGTTCCCGTAGGCGTCACCTACGACGCCGGGCAGCGGATCGCGCGGATCATCACCCGCAAGGACAGTGCCAAGGTCAAGAACATCCTCGCCGCCGGGGCGGACGGTGCCACCGTCGCCGTGTGCCAGGTCGACAAGGGGCGCTGGGCGACGCTGGAGGGCCGGGCCCGGGTGCGTACGGACGCCGAGTCGGTGGCCGACGCGGTGCGCCGGTACGCCGAGCGGTACGGCCGGACGCCGACGCCCAACCCCGATCGCGTCATGATCGAGATCGCGGTGACCAAGGCGATGGGCCGGGCCTGAGCGCCGGCCCGACCGCCGCTCCCCCTCCGGCGCGCTGGCCGGAAACGGTCCCTCCGGATCCGCTCCGGGCCACCCACCTGGTACTCAAGAGCGACGGGAACCGAACAGCTCCGCGCAATCACGGACGACATCGGACCTGTCCCCTGCAAAAGACAGCAGCTGGAGGCCGTATGGCGTCGGCAGTGTGCAAGGTGACGACCGCTCCGCGCCGTCCGTCCCCCGCCCGGCCGCATCCGCACGCCGAGCTCTGCCCGCGCTGCGGCGGCCAGCTCGCCGTGAATCAGGACGGCTGGAAGATCTGCCACGCCTGCGGCTATGCCTCGCCGCCCGGTACAGCCCCTCCTCCACGGGCCGCTCGCGGGGGTATCGTCGCCCCCACAGTCGCCACGCCCCGGAGGGCACGATGAACTCGGTCCGAGTCACGGCGATCGCCTGCCTGATGCCGCTGTCCGAGCTGGACGAGGATCCGTTCCTGGTCGATGACCGCAGCCAGCACGACATGTGCAAGCAGTGGGCGGCGGCCCGTGACTACCACCTGACCTGCCAGCTCAGCCTGCACCAGCTGCGCGCCGACCACGGCGCGCTGTGGCGTGACGTCGAAGAGGGCCTGGTCGATGTGTTCGTGGCGCCCAACCGCCGGGCGCTGGAGAACGCCATCGCCGGTGCGGACGAGTTCACCGCACGGTGCGCCGCGGCCGGCGTCCGCCTGGAGACCGCCGACCTCGACGAGCCGGTCTACACCCTGGCGATGAAGTCGCAGGTGCACCGGCGGCTGTCGATGCCGACGGCCGGATACAACGGCTGCTGAGCGGACCGCGGCCGGGCGCCGCGATCGTACGGAAACGCGAGAAGGGCCGGGTCTCCCCGGCCCTTCTCGCGTTATGTGCCGGGCGTCGGCGCCCCGGCCGCGGCCGTCACTCCGGCCGCTTGTTGGGACGCCAGACCACCAGTGCGCTGGTCTGCTGCACATCCTGATACGGCACCAGATCGCGCCGATAGGAGGCGTGCACCGCCGCCTCCCGCTGCTGCATCGCGCTGGCCGCGCCCTCCAGGGCGCCCTGGAGCTCGACGACCCGCTGCTGGAGGGCCGTGACCTGGTTCTCCAGCTCGATGATGCGCTTGATGCCGGCGAGGTTGATGCCCTCGTCCTGGGACAACTGCTGGACCGTACGGAGCAGTTCGATGTCACGGGCCGAATAGCGGCGGCCCCGCCCGGCCGTGCGGTCGGGCGAGACCAGCCCCAGCCGGTCGTATTGCCGAAGGGTCTGCGGATGCAGGCCGGAGAGCTGAGCCGCGACGGAGATGACGTACACCGGCGACTCATCGGTCAGTTCATAGGGGTTACGACGCTGCCCGCCCCGGCTGTCCATCTCAAGCTCCCTTCGCGGCCTGGAACAGCTCCGCCCGCGGGTCCGGCCCCGCGGTCGCCTCGCGATAGGACTCCAGCGACTCCTTCGCCTTGTCGCTGAGGTCACCGGGGACCAGCACCTCTATGGTGACCAGCAGATCCCCCCGTGTGCCGTCCTTACGGGCCGCGCCCTTGCCACGGGCCCGCATGGTGCGCCCATTGGGCGTGCCGGCCGGCAGCTTCAGCGTCACCGGCGGACCGCCCAGTGTCGGCACCTTGACCTCCCCGCCGAGCGCGGCCTCCGGGAAGGTGACCGGCACGGTGATGGTGAGGTTGTCGCCCTTGCGGCCGAAGACCGGGTGGGCGTCGACATGCACGACCACGTACAGATCGCCCGCCGGGCCGCCCTGCTCGCCCGGGGCGCCCTTGCCGCGCAGCCTGATGCGCTGCCCGTCCGAGACGCCCGCGGGGATGCGGACCTGCATCGTCCGGGCACTGGTCGCCCGCCCGCTGCCCTTGCAGACCTCGCAGGCGTCCTGGGCGATCAGGCCCCGGCCCTTGCAGTCGGCGCACGGGTCGGTGAGCGAGAAGCCGCCGCCCGCGCCCCGGCTGACCTGGCCGGTGCCGACGCAGGTCGGGCAGACCCGCGGGGTGCCGTTCTTGTCGCCGGTGCCGGAACACGCCTTGCACGGCGCCTGGCTGGACATCCGCAGCGGGACCGTGGCCCCGTCGACCGCCTCGGTGAAGCTGAGCGTCACCTCGGACTCGATGTCCTGGCCCCGGCGCGCGTGGGTACGGGTACCGGCGCCGCCGCGGTTGAACAGGCCGCCGAAGACGTCCCCGAGCCCGCCGCCGAAACCTCCGCCGCCGCCCTGGCCCTGCGAGCCCCCGAAGAGGTCGCCCAGGTCGAAGTTGAAGCTGCCGCCGCCGCCCGGCCCCGGCCGGTAGCCGCCGTTGCCGAACAGCGTGCGCGCCTCGTCGTACTCCTTACGGCGCTTGGCGTCGCCCAGGATGTCGTTCGCCTCGGAGATCTCCTTGAAGCGCTCCTCGGCCTTGGCGTCACCCTTGTTGGCGTCCGGGTGGAACTCGCGGGCGAGCTTGCGGTACGCCTTCTTGATCTCCGCTTCGGTGGCGTCCTTCGGGACGCCGAGGACCTTGTAGTAGTCCTTCTCGACGAAGTCCTTGGTGCTCATCCCCGACGTCCCTCCTTCCGCGCGGTTTTCTTTTCTGTCCTCACGTCAGCCCTCTTCCGGGCCACCGCTCTCCTCGTCCGAAGCCTTGGCGCCCTTGGCCTCGTCATCGGATCCGGACTTGGTGCCCTGCGCGCCCGGCTGCGGCTCGGCGACGGCGACCCGCGCGGGGCGGATCGTTCGTTCACCGATGCGATACCCGGGCTGAAGGATCGCCACGCACGTCGTCTCGGTGACGTCCGGTGCGTACGAGTGCATCAGCGCCTCGTGGATCGTCGGGTCGAAGGGCTCGCCCTCCTTGCCGAACTGCTGCAAACCCAGCTTGGCGACCACGGTCTCCAGCGATTCGGCCACCGACTTGAAGCCGCCGACCAGTTCGCCGTGCTCGCGGGCCCGGCCGATGTCGTCGAGGGTGGGAAGGAGCTCGGACAGGAGGTTCGCCGCGGCGATCTCCTTGACCGTGACCCGGTCCCGCTCCACCCGACGGCGGTAGTTCTGGTACTCCGCCTGGAGCCGCTGGAGGTCCGTCGTGCGCTCGTTGAGCGCCGTACGTACCTGGTCCAGCTGCGCCTGGAGCGCTACGTCCGGTACGTCCCCGGCCGGGGCCGAGCCCGCCTTGTCGGCGGACTCGGCCTGCGCCGCGTCTTCGGAAGCGGCGTCAGAGGGGACGTCGGGCTTCTCGTCGAAGCCCGGGGTCTCCTCCGTCACGCGGCACCATCCTTCTTCGGCTTCTCGTCGTCGACGATCTCGGCGTCCACGACGTCGTCATCGGCCTTGGCCTGCTCGGCGCCCTCGGCACCGGCAGCGCCCTCGGCGCCGGCGGCACCCTGGGCGTCGGCGTACATGGCCTGGCCCAGCTTCTGGGAGACGGCCGCGACCTTCTCGGTGGCGGTGCGGATCTCCGCGGTGTCCTCGCCCTTGAGCTTTTCCTTCAGCTCGGTGAGGGCTTCCTCGACCTCGGTCTTGACCTCGCCCGGGACCTTCTCCTCGTTGTCCTTGAGGAACTTCTCGGTCTGGTAGACGAGCTGCTCGGCCTGGTTGCGGGTCTCGGCGGCCTCGCGGCGCTTGGTGTCCTCGTCCGCGTACTGCTCGGCCTCCTGGCGCATCCGGTCGACCTCGTCCTTCGGCAGCGAGGAGCCGCCGGTGACGGTCATCTTCTGCTCCTTGCCCGTGCCCAGGTCCTTCGCGGTCACGTGCATGATGCCGTTGGCGTCGATGTCGAAGGAGACCTCGATCTGCGGGACCCCGCGCGGGGCCGGCGGCAGACCGGTCAGCTCGAACATCCCGAGCTTCTTGTTGTACGCCGCGATCTCGCGCTCGCCCTGGTAGACCTGGATCTGCACGGACGGCTGGTTGTCCTCGGCCGTCGTGAAGATCTCGGAGCGCTTGGTCGGGATCGTGGTGTTGCGCTCGATCAGCTTGGTCATGATGCCGCCCTTGGTCTCGATACCGAGGGACAGCGGGGTGACGTCCAGCAGGAGGACGTCCTTGACCTCACCCTTGAGCACACCGGCCTGGAGGGTGGCGCCGATGGCGACGACCTCGTCCGGGTTGACGCCCTTGTTGGCGTCCTTGCCGCCGGTCAGCTCCTTGACGAGCTCGGCGACGGCGGGCATACGGGTGGAGCCGCCGACCAGGACCACGTGGTCGATCTCGGACAGGTTGATACCCGCGTCCTTGATCACGTTGTGGAACGGCGTCTTGCAGCGGTCCAGGAGGTCCGAGGTGAGCTGCTGGAACTGCGAGCGCGTGAGCTTCTCGTCCAGGTGCAGCGGGCCCTCGGCGGAGGCGGTGATGTAGGGAAGGTTGATCGTCGTCTCGGTGGAGGACGACAGCTCGATCTTCGCCTTCTCGGCGGCCTCGCGCAGGCGCTGGAGCGCCATCTTGTCCTTGGCCAGGTCGACGCCGTGGCCGTTCTGGAACTGCTTGACCAGGTAGTCGACGACGCGCTGGTCCCAGTCGTCACCACCGAGGTGGTTGTCACCGTTGGTGGCCTTCACCTCGACGACGCCGTCGCCGATCTCCAGGAGCGAGACGTCGAAGGTGCCGCCACCGAGGTCGAAGACCAGAATGGTCTGGTCGTCCTTCTCCAGGCCGTAGGCCAGGGCGGCCGCGGTGGGCTCGTTGACGATGCGCAGGACGTTGAGGCCCGCGATCTCACCGGCCTCCTTGGTGGCCTGGCGCTCGGAGTCGTTGAAGTAGGCCGGAACGGTGATGACCGCGTCGACGACCTTCTCGCCGAGGTACGCCTCGGCGTCGCGCTTGAGCTTCTGCAGGATGAAGGCGCTCATCTGCTGCGGGTTGAAGCCCTTGCCGTCGATGTCGATCTTCCAGTCGGTGCCCATGTGGCGCTTGACCGACCGGATGGTCCTGTCGACGTTGGTGACCGCCTGACGCTTGGCGACCTCGCCGACCAGCACCTCGCCGTTCTTGGCGAAGGCGACAACGGACGGCGTGGTCCTGGCGCCCTCGGCGTTGGTGATGACGGTGGGCTCACCGCCTTCGAGAACACTGACGACGGAGTTCGTCGTGCCCAGGTCGATGCCGACCGCACGTGCCATTTCAATTCCTCCAGCTGACTTGAGTGGAACAGGCTCAAGAGTGCAGGACCAAAGAAATCCTGTCAACAGACCTGAGTCGGGCGCGCTCAAGTTTTATATCGCTCTTATCGTCACCACGGCTGTACCGCAGGACGCCGGGGTCACACAGAGGGTTGCCTTCGCGACGCAGATCACCGGCCGGGCGGCTTCATGGGGCGGAGGAGAATGGGTAACCTCAGCGGCAGACCAAAAAAGTTACTGCTTAGTAGTCCCCCACCGTTTCCCGCTCTCGCAGGTACGAGGAGCCTCCCATGCAACTCGCCGCGATCATCGTGTCGCTGGTGCTCATCGCGGTCGCCGTGGCGCTGTTCGGCCGCGCCCTGCTCCAGATCTACCGCCACATGCGACTCGGCCAGCCGGTGCCCGCGGGCACCCGCACCGACGCGCCCGCCCAGCGGACCGTCACGGTGGCCAAGGAGTTCCTCGGCCACACTCGCATGAACCGCTGGGGCGTCGTCGGCGTGGCGCACTGGTTCGTGGCGGTGGGCTTCCTCACCCTGCTGCTGACGATCGTCAACGCCATCGGCCAGCTCTTCCAGGCCGACTGGCTGATCCCGTTCATCGGCGACTGGCTGCCGTGGGAGATGTACGTCGAGGCGATGGGCACGCTGACGACCGTGGGCATCATCGCCCTGATCGTCATCCGGCAGCTGAACCGCCCCGGCGGCGCGGGCCGCAAGTCCCGCTTCGCGGGCTCCAACACCGGCCAGGCGTACTTCGTCGAGACCGTCATCCTCATCGTCGGCTTCTGCATCGTGACGCTGCACGCCCTGGAGGGCGCCCAGCACGGCGTCGACCACTACGAGCCGGCGTACTTCATCTCGTACCCCCTGGTCGTGGCCTTCAAGGGGATGAGCCTGGGCACCGTCCAGAACCTCACCTACTTCTTCGCCGCCCTCAAGATCGCGACGTCCTTCATCTGGATGATCACGGTCTCGCTCAAGACCGACATGGGTGTGGCCTGGCACCGCTTCCTCGCCTTCCCCAACATCTGGTTCAAGCGTGAGGCGGACGGCGGGGTGGCGCTGGGCGCGCTTCAGCCGATGACCAGCGAGGGCAAGCCGATCGACTTCGAGGACCCGGGCGAGGACGACCAGTTCGGTGTCTCCCAGGTCGAGCACTTCTCCTGGAAGGGCCTGCTCGACTTCTCCACCTGCACCGAGTGCGGCCGCTGCCAGTCGCAGTGCCCCGCCTGGAACACCGGCAAGCCGCTCTCCCCGAAGCTCCTGATCATGTCGCTGCGCGACCACGCGCACGCCAAGGCGCCGTATCTGCTGGCCGGCGGCGGCAAGGACATGGAGGGCAACGAGCAGGCGACCGCCGAGCAGCTCAAGGACGTTCCCGCGGCCGCCCTCGCGGAGGCCGAGCGCCCGCTGATCGGCACCCTCGAAGAGAACGGTGTCATCGACCCGGACGTCCTGTGGTCCTGCACCACCTGCGGCGCCTGTGTCGAGCAGTGCCCGGTCGACATCGAGCACATCGACCACATCGTCGACATGCGCCGCTACCAGGTCATGATCGAGTCCTCGTTCCCGTCCGAGGCGGGCACGATGCTCAAGAACCTGGAGAAGAAGGGCAACCCCTGGGGCCTGGCCAAGAAGCAGCGGCTGGCCTGGACCAAGGAGGTCGACTTCGAGGTTCCGGTCGTCGGCCAGGACGTCGAGGACCTCACCGAGGTCGAGTACCTCTACTGGGTCGGCTGCGCCGGTGCCCTGGAGGACCGCGCCAAGAAGACCACCAAGGCGTTCGCGGAGCTGCTGCACATCGCGGGCGTGAAGTTCGCGATCATGGGCGGCGACGAGAAGTGCACCGGTGACTCGCCGCGCCGGCTGGGCAACGAGTTCCTCTTCCAGCAGCTCGGCGCGGAGAACGTCGCGACGCTGAACGCGGCCTTCGGTGAGGACGACGAGGATGAGTCGACCAAGAAGCCGAAGGCGTCGAAGAAGATCGTCGCGACCTGCCCGCACTGCTTCAACACCATCGCGAACGAGTACCCGCAGCTGGGCGGCGAGTACGAGGTCATCCACCACACCCAGCTGCTCCAGCACCTGGTGGACGAGGGCAAGCTCACCCCCGTCACCCCGGTCGAGGGTCTGATCACCTACCACGACCCCTGCTACCTGGGCCGCCACAACAAGGTCTACACGCCCCCGCGCGAGATCATCGCCAAGGTGCCGGGCCTGCGGAACGAGGAGATGCACCGCCACAAGGAGCGCGGCTTCTGCTGTGGCGCCGGCGGTGCCCGGATGTGGATGGAAGAGCGGATCGGCAAGCGCATCAACAACGAGCGCGTCGACGAGGCCCTGTCGCTCAACCCCGACATCGTCTCGACGGCCTGCCCCTTCTGCCTCGTGATGCTGACCGACTCGGTCAACGGCAAGAAGAACGACGGCAAGGCGAAGGAATCCATCCAGGTCGTCGACGTGGCCCAGCTGCTGCTGGACTCCGTGAAGACGCCGGTGGACCCGGCGGGCGACCCGGAGCCGGAGGACAGCTCGGAGCCCGAGCCGGTGAAGTAGCGGCACGGACAGGAACATCGGCCGGCGGCCGGCCCCTCTCGGAGGGGGCCGGCCGCCGGTCTTTCCGGACGGCCGGTGCGGGGGGCCGTTGCGGGGCGGCGGCCCACCGGGAAGCATCGGGAGCCGCGGAGGACGACACGACAACAGGCTTACGGGTGGGGTGGATACGGCATGGGAAGACGGATCGCCGCGACGGCGGGGCTCGGGCTCGCCCTCCTGCTCAGCTCCTGCGGACTGCTCTCCCCCTCGGACGACGCGCGTCCCGCCGCGCCCCACCGCGCCTCCACACTGCCGCGGGCGCGCCCCGTGCCCGCCGGCCACGGCAGCCGGACCGCCCAGGACTTCAACGGCGACGGCCACCCCGATCTCGTCCTCGACAGCCTGCTCGCGCCGTCCGGCGGCCATGACGACGACCCGGGCATCGGCATCGTCTACGGCTCCGCGCGCGGACTCGACCCGGCCACCCGGGAGTTGCTCACCCCGGCCCGCCACGCCGCCCCCACCAAGGGGACCGTGCCCGCCTCGTTCGACGCCGAGACCGTCTGCGACCTCGACCGGGACGGCTTCAGCGATCTGGTCGTCACCACCGACCCGCCCTACGACGGCGTCGGCCGCCCGCCCGTCCCCGTCCAGCTCCTCTTCGGCTCACCGCACGGCCTCGGCCCCGCCCGCGCCGTGAAACTCCGTATCCCGGACCGGGCGAGATTCGGCAACGAATGGCCCGACCAGCCGGTCTGCGGCGACTTCGACGGCGACGGCGCACCCGACCTGGCCGTCACCGCCACCGGCCCCCGGATCAGCTATCTGCGGGGCCCGTTCACCCGCACCGGCGCCCCCGAGGCGGCCGGCGCACCCGTCGACATCCCGGGGACCGCCCTCGCGCCCACCGCGCCCCTGTCGTCGGCCGACCTCGACGGCAACGGCGCCGACGACCTCCTCGTACGGGCCGCCGACCCCGGCCGCCGGGCCCGCGGCCGGCTCGCCCCCGGCGGCCCCCGGGGCCCGGTCCGCGCGGGCCAGGCCGCCTACCCGCCCGGTTACGTCACGGTCTTCGGCCGCTTCAACGGGAGCGCCCGTGCGGTGACCTCCGTCACCGCCGACACCGACGGGCTGCTCTCCGTCGGCGGCCGCCCCGGCCGGATCCGTACCGGCACGGACGGGATCCCCACCCTCGCCGCCGGTGACGTGGACCACGACGGAAACCCGGATCTCGTCGTGGCCGGCCGCCGCCCCGCCCTGCTGCGCGGCACCGCGAACGGGCTCTCCACGACCGCCCGCCGGCTGCCCGTGCCCCGCCTGCCCGGTTCCGGGCGCCCGCACGCAACGGTTCTCGCCCTCACCGACTTCGACGGCGACCACCGCGCCGACCTCGTCCTCCTCACCCGGCGCGACCGCACCCACGACACCGTGACGGTCCTGCCCGGCGGTCCGTCAGGTCTCGCCGCGCGGCCCGCACTCTCCTTCACCACGGCGGATTTCAGGGCTCCCTGACGGTCCGCCAGCTGTTTGTGGCCGGTGGCTAATACACTTGTCCCGGCGGAGGACGCATCCGAGCATGACGCCATGAACACAGACACGGGCCGGGCCACGGCCGACGATCCGGGCGCGCCGGTCCGCCCCGCCCCGCGCGAGACGCCGCCCGCCCCGCCGGTCAGGGTCCGGCTCGCCCTCCCCACCGACGCCCCCGCGATCGCCGCCGTCCACCAGGCGTCACGGCAGGCCACCATGCCCTACCTGCCGCCCCAGCGCCGTACCCACGAAGAGGTCACCCGCTGGATCCGGGAGATCGTGCTGCCGCAGAGTCACACCCTGGTCGCCGTCCGTGGCACGGAGCTCGTCGGCTATGCGTCCCTCCAGGGCGAGCTGCTCGAACAGCTCTATCTCCGTCCCGATGTCCGGCGCGCCGGCATCGGCTCGCTGCTCCTCGCCGAGGCGCGCCGGCACTCCCCCGACGGCCTGTACCTGCATGTCTTTCAACTCAACACCGGGGCAAGGGCGTTCTACGCCCACCACGGTTTCCGGGTCGTGGCCGCCAACGACGGCAGCGCCAACATGGAGAACCTGCCGGACCTCACCCTCCGCTGGACCCCGGCCCCCGGCCGCATACCCCCTCGGGGAACCCCCTAGGGGATGTCACAGGTCAGATGCAAACCGGGCCCCGATCCCCCGGCTCCGCCACCCGATCCACGCAGACCAGGTACTTTCGAGTACGTGGCTGGATTCAGGATGGGTCGCGGACGGGATGCCCGCCCCGCGCAGAACGGACAGCAGGGACAGCAGGGGCAGCAGGCTCCGTACGGGCAGCAAGGGCCGTACGGGCAGCGGCCCCCGTCGCCGCCTGGGCAATGGCAGCAGCAGGCACCGCAGCAGTTCGGCGGCGGACCGCAGGGGCAGCCGCAGCCGCACGGGCAGTACGGCGAGCCCGAGTACTTCGGTGACGGCGACTACCCACCCCGGCAGTCCTACGCACCGTATTCGAACGACAACAACCCTGGTCACACCCAGCAGTTCAGCGTCGGCGACGCCCCGGACGCCTACGGGGCGCCCGACGGCCAGTACGGCGGCGGCTCCGACGAGTACGGGGCGGGCGGCACCTACCGCGCCGGCCAGACCAGCGCGCCCCCGGCCGGCCCCCGGCTGCACTGGAAGCAGCTGCTGCCCGGCATCGTGCTGCGCCCCGACGCCACGTTCTGGCAGATGCGGGACCACCAGGTCTGGGCCCCGGCGCTGATCGTCACCTTCATCTACGGCCTGCTCGCGGTCTTCGGCTTCGACAAGGCCCGCGAGGATGTGCTCAACTCCACTCTCTCCAACAGCATCCTCTGGCTGCTGATCACCGCTGTGATGTTCATCATCGGCAGCCTGATCCTGGGTACGGTCACCCACACCATGGCCCGCCAGCTGGGCGGCGACGGCGCCTGGCAGCCGACCATCGGCCTGACCATGCTGATCATGACGATCTCGGACGCGCCCCGGCTGCTGTTCGCGATGTTCCTCGGCGGCGACAGCACCCTGGTCCAGGTCCTGGGCTGGCTGACCTGGCTCGCCACCGGCTATCTGCTCACCTCCATGGTCAGCAAGTCGCACGATCTTCCGTGGCCCAAGGCGCTCGGTGCCGCCGCGATCCAGCTGGTCGCGCTGCTCGCCCTGGTGAAGCTCGGCACGCTGTAGGGCCACACCGGCCACGGCAAGGGGCCCGCCCCGGAGCACTCGGCTCCGGAGCGGGCCCCTTGCCGTACGGGGGCCCCGGCCCTAGGCGAACCGCTGCCCGGCCGACCCGTCGCACCCCTGCAACCGCAGCGGCTCCTTCGCCCCGGCCAGCGTCAGGCACAGCGAGGTCGCGGCGGCCGGCCGGACGGTGCCGCCGTCGGCCCGTACGAACCGCTGGTTCTCGGCGCCGGAGCAGTTCCACAGCACCAGCCCGGCCCCGGCCGCGTACCGCCCGCCCGGCACGTCCAGACACCGGTCCTGGGTCAGCTCCACATGCAGCGACCGCTGCTCCGGGTCGTACCACCAGCCCTGGTTGCGCTGACCGTGGCAGTCCCAGCCGCCGACCACCGTGCCGTTACGGCTGGCGCCCCCGGTCGCATCCACACAGCTCCCGGTCCCGGCGTTCTTCAGCGGCCGGTACGCGTCGTCCCAGGCCCCCGCGTACAGCTTCGGCTGCCCGGTGCTCGCCGGATCGGCACAGGCCGCCTCGCGCAGCCCGGACGCGTACAGCTGGGTCAGACAGGACGCGAACGCGCCGTGCCCGCGGGCGTTCGGGTGGAAGGACTGCCGCACCGAATTCGAGTTCGGCGGGAAGGGGTTGGTGAGGTTCACATACAGCCCGCGGGCCCAGGTCTCCTCCATGCAGACCTCGTGCCCATGGAACAGCCGCGAGGCGTCCAGATAGGTCGCGCCGCCGTCCCGCGCGGCCTTCCGCACCCCCTTCTCGAACGCCGGGACGGCGGCATTGCGCCCCCAGCCCGCGTCGGAGGTGTAGCCCGTGCAGCCGCCCGGCAGCTTCCCCGGATACCGCGGGTTGTCCTCCACGTCCGGCCCGATCGGGCTCGGATACGACATCACCACGAGCCGGTAGTCGCCATCGGCGTACCCCGCGTCCCGCATCACGGTCCGCAGATCGCCGACCGTCCGCTCGACCTTCGGCACCAGCCCGTCGACCCGCGCCTGCCAGCCCGGCTGGTACTTCGGCTCGCAGGTCCCCTGGAACAGGAACCAGCGGGTGACGCAGTCCGTCATCACCGGCCCGAATTGGAGATCGTCGTTGGCGCCGGCCACCAGGAGCACCATCTTCAGCCGGGTGTTCCGGGCCGCGATGGCGAGGCTGTCGCTCTGCACCAGCTCATCGGCGTACTGCTTGCTGCCGCCGAGCACGATATTGCCGGTGCCCGCACCCGAGCAGGCGGCGTTGTACGTGACGTCCGCGCCGATCCCGGTCCGGTGGATCGCCGCGTCCGGCGACCGGTGGCACCAGTTGTCCGGCCCGTCCGTCCCCGGCTCGTACGTCCCGACGCCCTCGCCCGAGATCTCACTGTCCCCCAGCGAGATCAACGAGGTCTTGCGCTCCCCGAGCGGCCGCTCGGCCGGATCCCCGTAGAGCCGGTCCGCCTCCCGCGCCCGGATCTTCTCCAGCTCGGCCGACAGCGGCTTGGCGGCCGCGGCACCGGCGGCCGCTGTGCCGCCCGTGACCCCGGGGGCAGCACTCGCCCCACCCACCGCCACGGTGCAGACCATGCTCAAGGCCGCCGTCGACGTCACGATGACGCCCCTCAGCCGCCGCCCACGCCCCGCACGCGGCCCATATCCCGTACTCCGCCCACGTAACGCCCACCGCCCACGTCTCCTACGCACCATGGGGCCTCCCCTCCGGTCGCCTGTTACGCGGGTTCTACTCGGAGGTAGGCAGGGGTGGAACACCCACAACGCGATTGGCCGAAAGCGACGCACCAAAAAGCCGGCCGACCGCCAACTCCCTTACACCGCCCCTCACTTACGGAGAATGGCGATCGGCCGGCCGGGCCACCTCGGGCACCGAGCACCCACCCCGCCCACCGCACCAGCGGCAGCCGCGCACCGATCACTGAGCAATGAGCACCGAGCACCGAGCAATGAGCACCGAGCACCGAGCACCGAGCACTGAGCACTGCCATAGGGTCTGTCCATGCCAACCATGAGTGCCCCGCAGCCCACCGCGGGGGGCCGCGCCGCCGGCATCATCGGCCTGCTGATAGCCCTCGGCATCTTCGGCGTATCCCTGACCCAGGCCGCCGTCGCCGGCGGACTCCTGGGCACCGGCGGCACGCTGACCGTCAGCGACTGCCACAACGGCGGTGGCGGCGGCGGGGGCCTGCGCCACTGCTACGGCACCTTCCACCCGGCCGGGGCCGACGGCGGCGCGGACCCGTCGAGCGCCCCGCGGGCCCGGGTGAACACCCTGGAGGCCGAACCCGGCGACACGCTCCAGGTCCGCAAGGGCGGCGCCGGCTACGTCGTCACCGGCATGGGCTCGGCCTGGAGCCACCTCGCCTTCGCCTTCCTGGGTCTGCTGCTCGGCTCGGCAGCGCTCCCCGTCGCGGCGAGCGGCGTCCTGCCGCGAAAGGGCACGTCGAATCAGGACCTCTTCACGGCGGTACGCGGCACCCGCCTCGCCCGGTTCGCCAAGCGCCTGGCGCTCACGTCCCTCGCCGGCACAGCCCTCTCCGCCTACCTGGCCTGGCTGCTCTGACCCCCGGCACGGAACTAGGTCACGCCGCCCCCCCCACGAAGCAGCGGCGGAACAGGAACACCCGGAACGCGCCCGACCAAACCCGACCGGCCGAAAGCGACACGACACACGACAAAAGAAACCGGCCGACCGCCAACTCCCTTACGGAGAACGGCGATCGGCCGGCCGAGCCACCTCAACCTCAGGCGTCGAGCACCTGCCCGGCGCGCCGCACCACCGGGGGCTCGACACTCCACGGGAAGTTGATCCACTCATCCGTGCGCTTCCACACGTACTCGCACTTCACCAGCGACTGCGACTTCTCATAGATCACCGCGCTCCGGACCTCCGCCACCGTCCCCTGGCAGAAGTCATGCACCAGCTTCAGCGTCTTCCCGGTGTCCGCGACATCGTCCGCGATCAGCACCTTCTTCTCCGAGAAGTCGATCGCGTTCGGCACCGGCGCCAGCATGACCGGCATCTCCAGGGTGGTCCCCACCCCGGTGTAGAACTCCACATTCACCAGGTGGATGTTCTTGCAGTCCAGCGCGTACGCCAGCCCCCCGGCGACGAAGACCCCGCCACGGGCGATCGACAGCACGACATCGGGCTCGTACCCGTCATCCGCGATCGTCTGCGCCAGCTCACGGATCGCCCCGCCGAACCGCTCGTACGTCAGGTTCTCCCGCACGTCACTCACGTATCTCTCTCAGACCTTCTGTGTCCACACCCTCTGCCACGCGCCCGCCCTGTAGAGCGCGCCGCCCACACCGCCGCGGCTGTGTCATACCTGCGTGCGGTGGAAGTTCTTGAACGACCGGGACGGCGTCGGACCGCGCTGCCCCTGGTAGCGGGAGCCGTACTTCTCACTGCCGTACGGGTGCTCGGTCGGCGAGGTCAGCCGGAACATGCACAGCTGCCCGATCTTCATGCCCGGCCACAGCTTGATCGGCAGCGTGGCGACATTGCTCAGCTCCAGCGTCACATGCCCGCTGAACCCCGGGTCGATGAAACCGGCGGTCGAATGCGTCAGCAGCCCCAGCCGCCCCAGCGAGCTCTTTCCTTCGAGCCGGGACGCGAGGTCATCGGGCAGCGTGATGACCTCGTACGTCGAGGCGAGCACGAACTCGCCCGGGTGCAGGATGAACGCCTCATCGCCCTCGGGCACGACCTCACGCGTCAGGTCGGTCTGCTCGATGGCGGGGTCGATGTGCGGGTAACGGTGATTCTCGAACACCCGGAAATAGCGGTCGAGCCGCACGTCGATACTGGACGGCTGCACCATCGACTCTTCGTAGGGGTCGATGCGCACCCGACCAGCATCGATCTCGGCCCGGATGTCCTTGTCTGAGAGAAGCACGCAGACGAGGATACGCGCCCACACGACGAGGGCCCGGCCCCCCACCAGGGAAGCCGGGCCTCGCCCACTCCTCGTCTGCTTCCGGCCACTGCCTCTCACCCGAGGCGGACCGCCGCTCTCAACGAAGCACCGCGGCCTTCATGACGGCCACGACACTCCCCTTGATCGCTTCAATCGCTTCAATCGCTGTGATCGCTTCGACCGCTGTGATCGCTTCGACCGCTATCGCTCTTCCCTGCTCGCTACTCACTACCGCTTCGCGTGCTCGACGGGCACCGAGTGCCGCAGCCGAGCACAGCGCGGGCAGCGCAACAGCCGTCCGGGACCGAGCCGGTCGGTGGTCTGCATCGGGAACGAAGCGGTGCTGAACACGTGGCCCTCGGCACAACGTACGACGGTGCGCTCCATCAAGTCCCTCTCCCAACTGCGTGGACAACAAAAGCCACATTAGGGGATGAACTGGGCGCCCTCACACGCGGCACTCCGACGCCCAACCGTACGCCCCAACTCCCGCACCCCGCACCCGCATCCCACCCCCGACACCACGGGTTCACCCCCCGCCCAGCGACCCCACCGAACACCCCTCCCACAGCAGCCGGGCATGCCAAATGCACCGCAGGGCGGCGATGGGGTAGAGTGTGCGACGATGTTCCGTTCTCGATCCGAGGCGGGATTACGCGGGTGTAGTTTAATGGTAGAACATGAGCTTCCCAAGCTCAGAGCGCGGGTTCGATTCCCGTCACCCGCTCCATAGTTGAGGCCCAGGTCGGTGACCTGGGCCTTGTTTGTTGTCTAGATCATTATTGGGTCGTGTGCCATTTCACGCGCCATAAGGGACCGGCCAACGCGCTGAGTTGGCATCGGCATCCGCAGGCTTGCCCGGCGACTCCTCCTCTCGCCCCTTTCGCCCAGTAGCCGGACGCCGTGGCGCAGCGGGCAGGCACCTATGGGTGATCGAGGGCGCGGGCGCGCGTCAGGTCGGCATGCCCGGTCTGGCCGAGCCTGAAGAAGTAGTTCCTCCGAAGCCGTCGTCGTCGCGGCTGCTGATGACGAAGAGGTCCGCCCCGTCGTCGGCGTCGAAGGGGCCGGATCGGCCCCTTCGCAGACCGCTGCCACACGGTGACGAACTGGCCCGCCTTCGTCGGGGTGGTTTTGGCCACGCGGAACCGAACCGAGCGCCCATCGAGCGTGAACGCGCAAGCCGCGTACTCGGCACTCTCCGGTTCGGGCACCGGCAGTGAGCAGGCGGAACCGCTCGGGTCGTCCACCAACGCCTTCGCCGCCAGCAGGTCACCGTGAAGCCCTGTCCACGGCTGATTCGTCGCCACGCCGTCATCCTGCCATCGCGCCCGTGCTCACTGCTTCGGCCCCTCATGCCACCATCCGCGCAACTGCCACCCGCGAACCCGAGGTCCATCCTCCCGACAGAACCGAAGGCTGTTCGGCGCGGCCCACGATGACCGACTCATCGGACAGGTCCTGGATTGCCGACTCACACCCCGCCGGCCGTGGCGCAGGTTCGGTTCCTGCGCTCCAGTCGCAGTCTGACCAGCGGAAGACGCTCGCACCGCCACCCCCTGCATCCCTTGTCGTCGAAGGAGCGTCGAAGCCTCGACGGCTTCCTCACCGCTCGCCGCGTTCGCGGCCCGTCCGGGTCTCTTCCGCCAGAACCGGGTGGGCGCGACGGGTGCCGGTGTCGATGAGGATCTGCTCGGCCTGGGTGACGTTGCCGGCCTCGACGGCCCTGGCCATCGCGGCGCGGGCTGCTTCAGGGGTCGCGTGCGGCGGAACCACCAGCAGGGAGAAGTGGTCCTGGTCGCCTCGGGTGATGAGGACGGTGTCGTCACCGATCGGGAAGGATTCGATGTGCACGACCCGGTCGTCGATGACCAGACGCGTCGGCAGTTCTTCCCAGGCACCGGCGTCCAGGCCGACGCGCAGGACGGGGCCAAGGTGCTCCGTCAGCGCCGTGATCAGACCGGGGAGCTCGGCGCCGATGTCGCGTGAACGCGGCCACCACGCGCCGTCGAGAACTTGCTCGCGGGTGTGCGTGGTCACCAGCCTCAAGAGAGCCGTCCCGGGCCTGACCGCCTGGTGGACCGCGTCCGGCAGAGGCTGCGGGACGCGGGGAGTGTCGGAGTCGGCCATGTGTGTTCACCCGTCTTCCGGGGCGGTGCGTCCGCCCCGGCGAGGTGACCTCGTCACTTCACCGTACTCCGCGTGCCGGGGCGCGGGCGCGCCGCCCGGCGGCGGAGCCGGACCCGCGTTCGCCAGGAAAGTTCCTGGTCACGCGCGCCTTTACGGACTGCCGGCCGGAGTAGAGTGAAGAGACCGGGAGTACTTCGCACACCGGCTGCCACGCCGGTGTCGTTCTCGGCGAGCAACAACACCGGGACGTCGACGACAAGCCCCGGGGACAGGTGCGCGCCATGACCGCGACCACCGACCGTACGATCACCGGCGAGCGCGTACCTTCTTCACCGGCCCGCCTCTCCTTCACTCCGGCAGGATCGCCTCTGGGTCTCCTGGATGGCGCTTGGTGGCCCCGCTCTCGCGATCTCTCCCGCGAAATTCCCGCTCTGACCGACGTGCTGGATGCGCGCTGGGGCCGGATCACCCGTGTCACGGTGAACCCGACCCACTGGCCCGTGGTGCCGCGAAAGGTGCCGGTGAAGGGGCACACGGTGCACGTGGGCTGGTTCGCCGAAGAGCAGGACCCGAACAAGCTGATCCTCCTCTCCTACACCGCGGGCCGCTGGGACCTGCTGGTGATCCCGCCGGAGACCGGCGCTGCCGCCGCCGCCCGGCTGATGTCCGCCGCGGCCACCCCCGGCGGCCTCCACACCGCCAGCGCGCTGATGACGCGCGAGGACACCACCCGTCACGCGCAGGAGGAGCTGCAGGAGGAAGAAGAGTGGGAGACCGAC
Source organism: Streptomyces sp. NPDC127097 (assembly GCF_042724075.1). NCBI lineage: Bacteria > Bacillati > Actinomycetota > Actinomycetes > Kitasatosporales > Streptomycetaceae > Streptomyces > Streptomyces sp. NPDC127097. The sequence continues at coordinate 32,581 of NZ_JBHXFI010000022.1, forward strand.
GGCGGAGCCGCCTCGGCGGCAGAGAAACCGGCCGAGCTCCTGACCTCCGCCCGAGGGATGTGAGGACACGGAGACGATCATCACCGTAGCCGTGATCATCCTCATGATCGTCGCGGGCGTGATCCTGATCCATCTGCTCAACGCGCGGCACGACGAGCGGATCGCGGCCTGCCCCTGTAGCGCCGCCCTGCGAGGATCCGGACGGCGGAGCTGCCCGAACCGACAGCCGACCGAGCCCACTGAACCGCCCGTAACCACCCACCACGAGCACCACACCGGGGGCCGCAGATGACACCGACCTTTTCCTGACCGGGGGCGGTGGGTGTGACGCGACGGCATCACACCCATCGACACGTCATCCTGCCGTCCCCAAAGGAACGAGGCCACCATGAAGCCACCAGAACTCCCCTCGGCCGGACGCGCCGACGTTCGCATCGTCGCCGCGTCACCCGAAGCCGCCCGTCAGGTCGCAGACGTTCTCCGTCATCACTTCGCCGCCACCGAACAGCGCAGCTACCCCGTCGACGACTCAGGCGGAACCCGCCTCCACCTCACCGTCGACACCACCCACGCACCAGAGCCGGCGCAGCCCTGGCTGGTGACGAGTCGATCCTCCAGGGACGCCCGCACACAGACGGACGAAATCTGAAGCCAGAGCCGGCAACGGGCGGCGGGGCGGGGCGGGGTGTACTGCGTCGCCTGTCCCACAGGCTCCGAGTCGGCGCCGACACGAGTGGACAGCGATCATGGCAACACTGCAAGAGCGGAAGCACTACCGCGAGGCGATCATGAAGGCCCTGTACGAGACCACGGAAGGCAATCGCTTCCTTGGCGTCACCGGGGCAAAGCTGCGCGACGATCTTCAGATTCCCGAGCAGGATCTGGCCGCCGCCTGCGCATATCTGGTGGGCGAAGGGCTCGTCACCGTCGACTGGGAACAAGGAAACACACCCGTAATGGTCACGCTGACGCACCAGGGAATCCGGCTCATGGAAGCCGAAGAGGAGAAGCGGGGCTGACGCGAAGCGAATGTTGTTCACCCATCCGGCCGTTGGGGCTCAGGCTCCGCGACGGGTACCGGTGAATCATGGCCGGCACCTTCACCACCCGCACGATCAACATCACCACCGGCTCCACGGAGACCCTGCACGACCTCACGAACGCATGCTCCGCGTTCCTCCGGGAGGCCGCTCACGGGCGAAACGGACTGCTGAACATCTTCACCCCCCCACGCGATGTCCGGCCTGGCCATCATCGAGACCGGCGCGGGCAGCGACGACGTCAACGGTGGCGAGCTGCAGGTGCCGCCGTTGCGCGGGGTGTTGGTGACGAGCTCCGGGACGACAACGACCACGATGCCGAAGGTCGCAGGCGCACTCACCGCAGGTACACGATCTGGCCCGCCGATCGTGGCCGACGCATCGGCGCCGGTCGGAGCCGGTGAGGCCGACCGGGGTGGGCCTCATGCCCACTCAGTGACCGAGGATGACTGTCTCACTGGACGACTCACGTAAATCTACTTCGGCCAGAGTAGACATTGGGCTTTGACCTGGTTATGGTTTCTCTCGTAGCCAGAGAGACAACAGGGCCCGGCAGAGATGAACTGGCGGGCAGCAGTATTCGCAGTTGTAGTTCGCAGGGCGGTGCGGTGGTGGAGTTTCGAAGCCAGGCTTTCGCAGGACGGCGACGGGACTGACGACCGGACCGGGTGGCCCGCAGTGATCAGGGGCTGCCATGAGCAGTGCAGTCGAGGAAGCAGCACCTCGGTGAAGGCGTCGGCTGCGGGCGCGCGCACCGGGATGTCCGGCAGTGGGGTTCCAAGCCAGAGCAGACGCAGGACGGGCGACGGGGCTGGTTGCCGGAGGGTGGCGCTGTGACAGGCCACAGAGCAGTACCAGCGGTAGACAAGTGATCGAATCCAGAGGGAGGAACGGAGGAGCCAGGCGCCATCAGGATCGCCTGGGCGGAATGTTGCGCCCGGGTACCGCAGGACATCGATAGTGAGGTGGTCTCCGGTCAAGCAACCGCGATCCCCGCAACCCCGACACCTTCCAGGTCGGGTCGGCGGAAACAGAAGGCCGGTGCGACATCAGGGCCGGCAGATGGTGTAGCAAGTTCCTTCGGGGCCCGGGTGCCAATTGGCACTCGGGCCCCTCGACGCGTTCCACAGAGAGGTGCAAATGACAGCAGACGACTCGTTCAGCCGTCTCGATGACGACGACTACCCCGCCTACACGATGGGGCGGGCCGCCGAGATGCTCGGAACCACGCAGGGCTTCCTCCGCGCCATCGGAGAAGCCCGCCTCATCACCCCGCTGCGCTCCGCCGGTGGGCACCGCCGCTACTCGCGCTACCAGTTGCGGATCGCCGCCCGCGCCCGGGAACTCGTCGATCAGGGCACCCCCATCGAGGCCGCCTGCCGCATCGTGATCCTCGAGGATCAGCTCGAAGAGGCTCAGCGCATCAACGCCGAATACCGCAAGGCCGCCGAAGCGGAGAACCCGACGACCGCGAGCTCGGACTGAGGCGTGGGCGCACCACCCCTGCGCCTCCCGCCTGTACGCGGAGCGCGCACGACCCGGCGCTCCCCGGACAGCCCTGCCGTCCGGCTGCTTCGCGTGGACTACGGGCGGCGGCCTTCAAGCGATGGTGGTGGGACCTGGGGCGACCGTGTCAGAGCCGCAGTAGCAGCGCTGCGCGGCCGCCGTTCCGTGTCGGGGTCGGCGTACAGGCTGGTGGGAGCGACATCGCAGGGCGATCTCACCCTCAATAATGGCGCCCGACGAGCCAGACATAAGCGACCACTCTTCTGGGACACCGCATTTCGCGGTGTCCCAATATCTATGACCGCGACATGAGAGTTTAACGCGCTGCGCGGACAGTGTGTTTACCGCGGCAAACAGATCGGAAATATTTACCGCACACAGGCCGCCACCACATGCTACTGTCGTTCATAGTTGCAGTTGTGGTTCCCGAAACTTCAACGCTCGCGTCAGCAGTTTTCAGCTGCGGAGAGCGTTTTGTATTTCCGGTCATACTCCGGGCGGGGCATCATCGCGGCGACCCGATATCCGTCGATTGCGGGTACCGGCGTACTGCCCCACAAGGAGATATGACATGGCATCCGGCACTGTGAAGTGGTTCAACGCGGCCAAGGGTTTCGGCTTCATCGAGCAGGACGGTGGCGGCGCCGACGTGTTCGCCCATTTCTCGAACATCGCCGCCCAAGGCTTCCGTGAGCTGACCGAAGGTCAGAAGGTCACCTTCGACATCGCGCAGGGCCAGAAGGGCCCGACGGCCGAGAACATCATTCCCGCCTGACGCCGACACACACTTCGTAGCTGGGGCCCGCATCCCTCGGGGTGCGGGCCCCAGCTGCGAACATTCCCCGGCGGATTTCTCACTCACGGATCACCGTCCAAGAATTCTGACCGGTTTAATCGCCTGCATTTAAATCTGCCACATTGCAGGCCACACCCGCTTTCGCATCTCATTCGGCCCGTACTTGCGACTCTCCGCACTGTTTCCCTGCTGCGAGAGTTCCTTGATGCGTGCCGCCTCAAGGAAGGTTCTGTATGAACCCCGCACGTACAAACAGCCGCTCCCCCCGCCGCAGCCGAACCGGTGGCCCCGCTTTTGACACCGGCGCCGGTGCACAACGCGGCAACCGCTTCGGCTCGCCCGCCTCCAACCGTTCCGGCGGCCCGAGCCGTCGAAGGTCCGCGGTGGCCTCGGGCGAGTTCGCCCTGCCGAAGACGATCACTCCCGCGCTGCCCGCCGTCGAGGCGTTCACCGACCTCGGCCTCCCCGAGCAGCTGCTCGCCTCGCTCACCGCGCAGGGCATGCGCGTCCCGTTCCCGATCCAGGGCGCGACCCTGCCCAACACCCTCGCGGGCCGCGATGTACTCGGTCGTGGGCGCACGGGCTCGGGCAAGACCCTCGCCTTCGGTCTGGCCCTGCTGGCGCGCACCGCGGGACAGCGTGCCGAACCCGGCCGGCCGCTGGCTCTCATCCTCGTACCGACCCGTGAGCTGGCCCAGCAGGTGACCGACGCTCTTACCCCGTACGCCCGCTCGGTGAGGCTGCGTTTGGCCACCGTCGTCGGCGGAATGCCGATCCGCCGGCAGTGCAGCGCACTGCGCGCCGGCGCCGAAGTCGTCGTCGCGACGCCGGGCCGCCTCAAGGACCTCATCGACCGGGGCGACTGCCGACTGGACCAGGTAGCGGTCACCGTCCTGGACGAGGCCGACCAGATGGCCGACATGGGCTTCATGCCCCAGGTCACCGCGCTCCTGGACCAGGTACGCCCCGAGGGCCAACGGATGCTGTTCTCCGCCACCCTCGACCGCAACGTCGACCTTCTGGTCCGTCGCTACCTCACCGACCCGGTCGTCCACTCCGTCGACCCGTCGGCAGGCGCGGTCAGCACGATGGAGCACCACGTCCTGCACGTCCAGGGAGCCGACAAGCACCGGACAACGACCGAGATCGCCGCCCGCGACGGCCGGGTGATCATGTTCCTGGACACCAAGCACGCCGTCGACCGGCTGACGCAGGACCTGCTCAGGAGCGGCGTACGGGCCGCCGCGCTGCACGGCGGGAAGTCGCAGCCTCAGCGCACCCGGACCCTGGCCCAGTTCAGGACCGGGCACGTCACGGTGCTCGTCGCGACGAACGTCGCGGCACGGGGCATCCACGTCGACAACCTCGACCTCGTCGTCAACGTCGACCCGCCCACCGACCACAAGGACTACCTCCACCGCGGCGGCCGCACCGCACGGGCCGGCGAGTCCGGCAGCGTCGTCACCCTGGTCACCCCCAACCAGCGCCGCGACATGACCCGCCTCATGGCCACCGCCGGCATCGTCCCCCGGACCACTCCGGTCCGCTCCGGCGAAGAGACACTCCGCCGGATCACCGGCGCCCAGGCCCCCTCCGGTATCCCCGTGACGATCACCGCACCGGTGGCCGAGCAACGTCAGCGCAGCCGCCGCACGTCCTCCCGCGGCCGACGCAGCGCCGCCTCCGCGGTCCGGCGCACCGCCGTGCGGCCGCCCTCCTTCGGCGCGGCAGCCTAGAACCTTCATGACCACGAAGCTTCTCCAGCTCTGCAGGAGGCATGTCTTGACGCTGGTTCAGATGCAACTCCACTCGGTGAGCTCCGCCCCTCTCCCACGACCGGTGGCCGCCGCCGCGGACACGGCAGGTCCGCAGGTCTGCGACGACATGACCGTCGAGGTGGCCCTGGCAGTCATGGCCGGCGCCTGCACCGAGCACCTTCTCGTCTGCGACAACGACAGTCTGTACACCGGACTGGTCACGAAGGCCCAGCTCACCGCCATCCGTGACAACCCCACGTACACGGACCGGTTCCAACTGCGCGACATCCCCGACAGCTACAACCCCTTCACCACAGCGGTGAACACGGCCGCCTGAGCCCCGCACGCACCGCGCGGCCACCAGCCCGGCGCCCCGCCGGTCATCGACAACCGGGGCGGCGCTCGGGGCATCCTCGCCCCTGCTGGTGCGTGCTGAACCACCTCATCGTGGCAACACCGTCACCCCTCTTCTCCCTGTGAGGCTTCATGCGCTGTATCATCGCCCGCTTCCCGTTCGACCTCACCAAGAGCGGCGTCCTGGAGTCCATGAAGGGCGTCAAGCCCGAACAGGTCACCGGCGAGTCCGTGATCATCGGCCGCCGCACCTATCCGATCAAGCAGGTCGGGCAGGTCATCACGCGCCAGGACCGCCGCGACTTCAGCGCCGGCGAAGTCCTCCGAGCCATGAGCCGACTCGGCTTCACCTGCCGCGGCGCTCTCCCCGTCGCGGCGCCCACGCGTGCCCTCAGCCCGTTCCAGCAGGCTTCCGCGATGCTCGGCACCCCTGCCTCCGTCTGACTCACAGGCAGACGCGGGGAGCCGTTCGGGAGCCGGCTTGCTCCCGAAGCGCCTTCCACCTCACGCGAGACCGATCTCTCCGGTGCCCTGGCCCTCGCCAGCGCAGGTGCCTCCCTCGGCGCCCTCGCCACCCGTGGGGCGGCGAAGCTCGGTGGGGCGAACGTGAGCGTGATGGACCTGGTGGGCGACGGGATCGGGGTGGTCCCGTTCGGGAAGTTCGGCTCCGTCGCGATGAAGGGGGCCAAGGTGCCCATGAAGCTGGTACAGGTGGAAGGCCGCACCGTCGCCTCCATCGACAAGGTCAACAAGATCCGCGCGTTGCGGGACGCCGGGTTCACCGGCAGGGCTCTGGAGGGTAAGTCACTCCTTCGGGAGGGGTGCGGAGTACGTCGGCGGCAGCAAGGTCGGGGCCGGTTCAGGTGTCGGGCAGCGGGTTCGTGTGGCGGGCGGCGGGTGAGGCGGGCCTGACGGGCTGAGCACCGGGTGCCCGGATCGTGGGGTCTTTCTTTGGGTAGAGGCGTCGTCTTCCGCGCGGCATACGTCCGCCCGGCGGGTCTGCCCTTCGGCAGGCCGCTGATCCAGGACCTGAGGGCGACGGATCCGGCCCTCCGCGCAACCACGATGGAGGTACGTCGAACCCCCTTCCAGGAGCCCCCATGCCGCAGCCGTCCTTGCCGTACGCAGCCGCCGCCACTCCCCCAACTCGCCTCGCCTCAGGCCCTGTTGAGGCCGCGGCATGCGCCACCGGACTGAGCAAGGTCTACGGCGAGGGCGAGACCCGTGTCGTCGCCCTCGACTCGGTCCGCGTGGAGTTCGGGCGTGGCCGGTTCACCGCGATCATGGGGCCGTCCGGCTCGGGCAAGTCGACGCTGATGCACTGCATGGCGGGGCTCGACACCATCTCCGGGGGATCCGCCCGGATCGGTGACACCGAGCTCTCCCGCCTCCATGACCGGCAGCTCACCAGGCTCCGCCGGGACAAGATCGGCTTCGTCTTCCAGGCATTCAATCTGCTGCCCACGCTGACCGCCCTGGAGAACATCACGCTGCCGATGGACATCGCCGGCCGCAAGCCCGATCAGCAGTGGCTGGACCTGGTCGTACGGACCGTCGGCCTGGCCGGACGGCTCCACCACCGGCCGTCACAGCTCTCCGGCGGACAGCAGCAGCGGGTCGCCGTGGCCCGCGCGCTGGCGAGCCGGCCGGAGATCGTCTTCGCGGACGAGCCGACCGGCAACCTCGACTCCCGCTCCGGCGCCGAAGTCCTGGGCTTCCTCCGGGACTCCGTACGCGAGCTGGGGCAGACCATCGTGATGGTCACCCACGATCCGGTGGCCGCCTCCTACGCGGACCGCGTGATCTTCCTCGCCGACGGACGCATCACCGACGAAATCGCCGCCCCCACCGCCGAAGACGTCCTCAACCGGATGCGGCACTTCGACGCCAAGGGCCGGACGAGCTGACGCCCGCCTCTCGCGCCGCGCACCTCACCCCCGTACCTCGCCGCTCCGCACTTCCACCGCGTAGCTCCCGCCGCATACCTCCAGGACCGCCATCATGCTGCGTACCGCCCTGCGCAACGTCCTTGCGCACAAAGCCCGATTGATCATGACCGCGCTCGCCGTCCTCCTCGGCGTCGCCTTCGTCTCCGGCACCCTCGTCTTCGGCGACACCACCGCGAGCGCCTTCCGCAACGCCTCCGCGCGGAGCCTCAAGGACGTCGCCGTCTCCGTCCGGGCGGATGCGTCCCCCGGCTCCGGTCCGGAGGCGCCGCCCGGCGCGGGTACGGCCGACGGCGAGGACGGCAGGCACGCCGCCGCCCTCGACAGCGCGCTGGCAGACAAGATCCGCGCGCTGCCGGGCGTCGGCTCGGTGCGTCCCACCGTCAACGGCCGGGCCACGCTGGCCGGCAAGGACGGCCGCCCGGTCAACGCCGACAGCAGCTGGGAGAACCTGGCCACCAACTACCTGCCCGGAAAGGACGGCAAGGACAGCCGCTACCCGCTGAAGGAAGGCCGGGGCCCCTCCGGTGCCGGCGAGCTGGCGCTGGATGCGCAGACGGCGCGGAAGGCCGGTTACCGGATCGGCGACTCCGTCCGCTTCGCCACCGAAGGACCGGCCCTGACCAAGAAGCTGGTCGGCACCGTCTCCACCGACGACCCGCGCATCACCGCCGGCGGCACCCTGACGCTGTTCGACACCGCCACCGCGCAGAAGCTGTTCCTCGCCCCCGGCCGCTTCCACGAGATCACGGTCGGGGCGCGGCCCGGCACCGACGACCGCGAGCTGACCGCCCGGGTACAGGGCCTGCTGCCCGACGGGGGTGCCCAGGCCCTCAGCGGACCCGACCTGGCCGCCCAGCAGTCCCGGGACATCGCCGACAGCACCACGCGCATGACCAAGACGCTGCTGGCCTTCGCGGGTGTCGCGCTGTTCGTCGGCGTGTTCCTCATCGTCAACACCTTCACCATGCTCGTCGCCCAGCGCAGCCGGGAGATCGCCCTGCTGCGGGCGGTGGGTGCGTCGCGCCGCCAGGTCGTACGCTCCGTCCTCATCGAGGCCGCGCTCGTCGGACTCGGCGCCTCCGCCGCCGGATTCGTCCTCGGCCTCGGCATCGCCACCGTGCTGCGCCCGCTGCTCGGCACCGGCGGCGCCGAGCTGCCCGACGGCCCCCTGGTCATCTCGCCCACGGCGCCGCTGGCATCGCTGGCGGTCGGCGTGGTCGTGACCGTCCTGGCCGCCTGGCTGCCCTCCCGCAAGGCCGCCAGGATCGCGCCCGTGGCGGTGCTCAGCAGCGCCGGGCTGGCGCCGCCCGCCCGCTCCCTGAAGATCCGCAACGCTCTCGGGGCGCTCCTGACCGCGCTCGGTGCGCTGGTCATGTTCTATGTCTCCACGCTGACGACCAGCGCCGAGTCGAACCTGATGGTCGCGATGCTCGGCGCCGCCCTGACCCTTGGCGGCATGATCGTGCTGGCCCCGCTGCTCTCCCGGCCGCTGATCACCCTGGCCGGCAAGGTCACCACCCGCTTCTTCGGCGTCCGCGGCAGGCTCGCCAAGGAGAACGCCCTGCGCAACCCGCGGCGTACCGCGGCCACCGCGTCGGCCCTGATGATCGGCCTCGCTCTGATCACCGGTCTCACCGTCGGGGGGCACTCCGCCCGGCGGGCCCTCGACGAGGAGGCGACCCAGGGGCTGGCCGCCGACTACAAGGTCTCCAACAGCTCCGCCCGAGGTCTCGACACGAGCACGGCCGACAAGATCGCCAAGCTGCCGGGCGTCGCCGCGGCCGCCCCCGTCGCCGTCACGAACCTCGATACCCAGGGCTCGTTCGGCTCGATGACGGGCACGGACCCGAAGGCGTTCGGCAAGGCGGTGGAGCTGGACTTCCAGGCCGGCTCGCTGCGCGACATCGGCCCCGGCCGGATCGCGGTCTCCGACGAGTTCGCCCGGCAGGCCGGACTGCACGCCGGTGACACGATCGACGCCGACCTGGACTCCGGCGAGAGCGGAGCGAGCAAGCCGGACAAGAAGAAGCTGAAGGTGGTCGGCGTCTACGCGAAGTCCCGTGCCGTGTACGACGCGCTGGGCACCGTGTCCGACACCCTGCCGCCCTCCGGCACCGGCAAGCTCGACAACGTCCTGGTCAAGGCCGAGCCCGGCAAGGGCGCAGGGCTGGAGCAAAAGATCCGCGAGGCCCTGGGCAACAGCCCGCTGCTGAAGGTGCGGAACCAGGAGCAGATCATCCAGGACGGCAGCGGATCCCTGACCATCATCCTCAACATGATGTACGGGCTGCTCGCCATGGCCGTGGTCATCGCGGTCCTCGGCGTCGTCAACACCCTGGCCATGTCCGTCTTCGAGCGCACCCGGGAGATCGGCATGCTGCGCGCCATCGGGCTCGACCGCGCGGGCGTCAGGCAGATGGTCCGGCTCGAATCCGTGGTCATCTCCCTCTTCGGCGCGATCCTCGGCATCGGCACGGGCACCTTCCTCGCCTGGGCGGCGGGCAGCCTGATGACGACGTCGATGCCGATGTACGAAACGGCCCTGCCGTGGGGCGAGTTCGGGCTCTTTCTCGCCCTGGCGCTGCTGATCGGCGTGCTCGCGGCCATCTGGCCGGCCCGCAGGGCCGCCCGGCTGAACATGCTCCGGGCCATCCAGGCGCAGTGAGACCGGTCAGTCGCTGCTCGCCGGCGCCTCAGCAGCCGGCGCGGGACGCAAGAGCAGGGCCGCACCGGCGATCAGAGCCAGCGCGACGATCTCTATGCCCGCCTGCACCGGCAGACCGGCGAGGTACATGTCCGGGGTGTCGAACTGCGGGTCGAAGTAGGCGGCTCCCGGGTAGAGGATGGCCATCGCCTGGCTGACCCAGTACAGGCCGGCGAAGACGGCCGCGGCCCGCAGGTTGGATCCGGCATCGCCCCGGCGGCGCCACACGAAGTACAGCGTGGCCAGGGCGAGCAAGGTGCCCATGGCCATCGTCTGCCCGTTGTGGAACTTGGCGTGCGCGGGCCAGAGCGGATTGAGCACGTGCGTGTCGTTCCAGTCGGCGACATAGGGCGAGGCACCGGTGAAGACGGCGACCAGCGAGAGCATCGCCTTGCCGGCCAGCGCGCGAGGCCGGCCGGTGGACCGGGCAGACGCTCCGGTGGAAGCCGACGCGGGCGAGAAGGAGTTACGCATCAGAAATGGCCTTTCGCTTCGTTCCGGCCGGCCGAGCACGGCCGCCCGGGAGAGCCCGGCTTGCGACCGGGGCTTGCTGGGGAGAGAGGCAGGCGCGGAGCCGGGCAGGCGTCAGGCCGCCGCGGCACCGGACACCGGCGCGCGGCCCGTTGCGTACGCGTAGGAGGCGCCGATGACCTTCTTGGCCACGTCCAGTTCGGTCCGGTCACGCGGGGCGTAGAGCATCACGACGTTGATGCCGTGGTCGTAGAGCGGATGCTTCTCGCCCCAGCCGGAGGACAGGAAAACGGCATGGCCGGCCGGGTCCAGCGCCAGATGGAGACTGCCGTCGGCGTGTACGTGCGCGAACTCCTCGTCGCCGTGCGGCGGCAGCAGCACCGCACCTGGGGCGGGGGCCGCGCCGTCGAGGAACAGGGCGCGGGAGCTGGGAGCGGAAACCTTGCTGCGGCCCCAGGTCGTGCCGGGCAGTGCGGCATCCATCCACTGCAACAGCTCGTCTCGGACCTGGGCGGGGCTGGTCTGGGTCAACTGGAGGTGCGGGACTTCGGGGCCCGTTCGGGGCCGGTCGCCGTCACGGGTGGGGAGTACCGGGAACGTCATGGTGGTGCCTTCGTCGTAGGTGGTGGTCGTGGGACCGCTCGCCTCCACAGGGCGGCGGCCGGCCGCGGCGACTCCGGCGGGACCGGGGCCGCTGTGCACACCACCAGGCTAGTTTCCTCGATATAGTGGTTTCCCATAGGAAAGTACCCTGGCCGTGATCACGAGCCGGGGAGGAGAGGAGGAGCCGTGGCCGATCCCGTCGAGCAGGCGTGCCCGATCAACCCGGTGATCGACCTGGTGTTCAGCCGCTGGACCACGCCCATCCTGTGGGTCCTGGAACACCACGGCCGGCTGCGCTTCAACGAGTTGCAGCGGCACCTCCCGACCATCACCCCCAAGGTCCTCACCCAGCGTCTGCGCCAGCTCGAACGCGACGGCCTGGTCCTCCGCACCTACCACGCCGAAATCCCCCCGCGCGTCGAGTACGAGATCAGCGACCTGGGCCGCACCCTGACACCGCTCTTCGGCGCCATCACGGACTGGTCCGGAGCGCACCTCCCCGCCGTCTCCGCCGCCCGGCGCGCCTACGACGCCGCGCGCGAGGAGGAGGAAGCCTGGACCCGAGGCTGAGGCCGGCGCTCCCGGGGCCGGTACCGGGGTCAGGCGTGCTGCGCCCCGCGCGCCAGCAGCATGAGGGCGTCGACGAGTTCCTCGGCGGGCCGGCCGGTGGCCAGGCTGCGGAGTTGCAGTCCGAAGATCAGCGCGACGGCGCTGCTCGCCAGCCGCTCGGCGTCGGGTACGCCGAGGCCGGTGAGGATCCGGGCGGCCAACTGGTCGTACGCCGCGAAGGACTGGTCGGCCGCGGTGCGCAGCCGCTCGTCGCGGCCGGCCTGGATGTAGAGCTCGAACGGGGCGATGTGCCTGCTGCCGAACGGCGCGCCCCCGGCGACCTGGCCGACCACGGCGGCCGCCCGATCGGCGTCCGTTCCGTCGGCTCCGTCGGTCTGGCACTCGGCGGCGAGCTCGGTGAGGCGCCGGGTCTCCTCCGCGACGAAGTGCAGCAGGCTCTCCCGCAGCATCTCGTGCTGGGTCGCGAAGTGGTAGGTGACCGATCCGAGGGAGACCTTGGCCTCCTTGGCGATCCGCCGGTTGGTGACCCCGGCGATGCCGTCCTCGGCGATGATGCGCAGGACGGCGTCGATGATGCTCTGCCGGGTTCCGGCGGGCTTGGCCATGGCAGTCATTGTGCCAGCGCCGCCCTCCCGGCTCGGGGGAAGGGCCGGGACCGCTCTGACCAGCACATATCGCCCTCTCATGGCCGGCCGGCCGGGCCGCTGTGGGGTCCGGTCAGGACTGGCTGTTGAGGAAGCCGATCAGGCTGGCGCCCCACCAGCCGAGTTGGCTCACGGTGGCGGCCGTGCCCGACTGGATGCGCAGGGCGCGGGGTACCGGAGCGTTTCCGCAGCGGGTGAGGTGCTGTCCGAGCCAGTGGGCGTAGAGGCCGTTGAGGGTGATGGTCAGGACGAGTCCGAGTTTGAGGAGGGTCAGTGGTGCGGACAGGTCCGGACGGAGAAACAGGCCGGTGATCACCAGGCCGGCCAGCCCGAGCCAGATGGGGGTCTGGAGGGTGCAGGCGGTGCGCAGGACGTCGGGCAGGGGACGCCGGCCGAGCATCCACAGCAGGGCGAACCAGTCGACGGCGAGCACCGAACCCAGCCCGACGACGAGCGCCACGAGATGCAGGAAGCGGGCGGCCGTCCGGAGGGGCGGATCGGCGTGGAGGTGGCCGGCCACCCAGCAGGCGGCCGCCAGGGCGGCGGTGCAGAGGATCGCCAGGGCGGCGAGCGCCCACAGCGGTGTCGGCGGCTTCTCGCGGACCGCGGCGCCGCCGTCGGGCGCGGCCCACCGCGTCACCCCGACGGGCCGGGGAGCCGCGGCAGCCGTCGGCCCGTCGGAGATCGGGGCCATGGGTCAGCTCGCCGCCTCGAGTTCCACGTCGCGGAACGTGGCGGTGGTCTTCTCGCTGAGCGCGGGCTTCTCACCGCTGGCGCCGTGCCGCAGGAACGTCGGCGGCTGAAGCGTGGCACGCAGGGTGTACTTGCCGGCCTTGGGGATGGAGAAGTTGTTGGCGTAGTGGAAGAACTCCGCGTAGTAGAAGTTCAGGTCCTGCGCCTGGACGACCTTGCCCTTGCTGTCGATGACCTCGAGGCGGATCGGCACGTCAGGGACGATGCGGCCGGTCTTCGCCTCCCTCGGGATGATCTCGATGTGGTGGGTCTCGTCCTTGGCCGGGGCACGGCTGACCAGCTTCCCGTGCCCACCGTGCTCGGAGTGGAACCAGGGCTCGGCCGCCTCGACGATGTAGCCGATGCGGTAGTCGCCGGCGCGGGCCTCACCGCCGTTGGCCGCGATCTCCGCCTTCAGCACGGCGTGCTGGTGCGCCACACCGGCCGGGGCGGTCTCCTTGGCCTGCCCCTTGGCGGGGCTTTTGCCGGAATCGGCGCCACCACAGGCGGTGAGGGCGAGGGCGAGCGGGACGGCCAGAGAGAGCGAACGCAGCGGGATACGGAACCCGGGCATGGCTGAAAACCTTCGATCGGAAGTAAGGTGAGGCGAACCTAAGTGGCTGCTGTGTGCGCGTCAAGCCCGTTCATCAATGCGGGCACATGCCGCATAACGGGCATCGTGGAGGCGTTGCTCCTGTTCCAGGGGAAGTTGAAATGCCGTCAGCAGCGCTGAGGTTCAGTGCAATGGTCAATATCTGGACAGGCAGGCGCACTGCCCACCTACACTGCGCCCGCTTCGTTCCCCCGTCTCGCACCAGGAGCCGTCATGCCCTCTCGCCTGACCCGGACCGCCACCATGACCCTGCTCACCGTGAGCCCGCTCGCCCTGCTGGCCGCCTGCGCCGAGAAGAGCAGCGGCGACGGCAGCGATGCGAAATCGGGAGCCATCACGGTCCGGGCCACCGATGACGCCTGCAAGCTCTCCCGTACGTCCGCACCGGCGGGGCCGGTCTCGTTCAAGGTCGTCAACGAGGGCAGCCGGATCACCGAGTTCTACCTCTTCACCCCGGAGGGCAAGGTGGCCGGCGAGGTCGAGGGCATCGGCCCCGGCACGTCCCGCACCATGACCGTGAAGACCGACAAGGCCGGCACCTACGCCACGGCCTGCAAGCCCGGCATGGTCGGTGACGGCATCCGGGGCGACTTCACCGTGACGGCGAAGAAGCGGCACGGCTGACCGCGCCTGCCACGGAATACACGTAGGACCGGGAACGGCCGGAGTCCGGAGGCGGGTAGGCCCGGGAACCACCGGAATTCGGAGGCGGGGAAAGCGGCGGGGAAAACGGTCACGGCCAGGGTGGCCACCCCCCACAGGAGTCACCCTGGCCGTGATCGCGTCGCAGGGCGCTCACGCGCCCGTATGCGGTTCTGCGTCGCAGGACGCCGTCGCGTTACCCGGCCGATCGATACGTCCGGTGCGCGGGGTCATGTGCGGCAACGTGCAGGGGAGCGGCCAGAGGTGCAACTCCAGCTGCACAACTGCCCGTTCCACCCCCTGGCGGCCAAGGCCCCCGACCTCGTGTGCGGTATGAACCACGCCTTCGTCACCGGCTACCTGGAGGGCCTGGAGGTCAGCAGCGTGGAAGCGACGCTCGCCCCACGCCCCCGGGGAGTGCTGCGTCCAGCTGGGCCCGGCCAAGGCGTGAGGCGCGGCCTCACCGGCGTCACCACCCGACCCACGCCGGCGCCGCCTTGCACCGCACTAGCTTGCACCGCACTAGCTTGTAGTGCACTAGCTTGTAGTGCACGACTCTTGCTGTGTAAGGTACTGGCCATGGAAGAGACGTCCGCCCCCCGCGCCCAGTGGCTGCGAGGGGTACTGGATATGTGCCTGCTGGCACTGATGGCGGAGGGCCCGGTCTACGGCTACGAGATGACCGTCCGGCTCGCCAAGGCCGGGCTCGACGTCGCGGACGGCTCGATCTACCCGGCGCTGGCGCGCCTGCGCAAACGCGAGCTGGTCACGGTCGAGCGCCGCAGCGGGGGCGGGGGCCCCGCCCGCACCTACTACATGCCCAGCGAAGCGGGGCTGCGGATGCTCCGCTCATCGAGCCGCGACTGGGGCGAATTCGCGGCCAGCATCCACACCATCATCGGCCCACCGGCGCCGGAGGAATCATGACACTGACGGTCGACGACGCGATACACACGGCCACGGAGACCTGGCACCGCCTCGGCGTCGAGCAGGCGACGGCCGAGGAGATGGCCGAGGAGCTGGCCGCCGACCTGACCGCCGCCTCCTCGGACGGCCGGTCGGTCGCCGACTACATCGGTGGGGACGTCAAGGCGCTGGCCACCTCATGGGCGGCCGAACGCGGTCTGCTGCCGGTGCGCCGGCATCTGAAGGAGACCGCCGTCGCGGCGGCCCAGGGCGCCGCCCTGCCTGCCCTCGCCGCCCTCGTCCTTTGGTATGTGTACTGGTCCCACCTGCTGGACCCCAGCGGCGAATCCGTCGTCACCACGCTCGACGGACAGGTGGTGCGGGAGGTGCGCCGGTTCTCCGATCCCGGCGTTCCCTTGATGTGGGTGGGCCTGCCCGTGTGCGTGCTGGCCGCCTTCTTCTTGATCCGGCGCGCCGTGCGCGGGACGCTCCAGTACCATCACGCCTCCGCGGTCGACGCGACCGTGCAGGCCCTGACCAAGGCTCTGCCCGTCATCCTCGGGGCAGCGGCCGTAGTGGCCGTCGCGCTCGGCTACTTCGCCGACCTCGTGATCGGGAACTACCAGCTCCTCTTCACCGCCCCCATGGCACTGGCCGGAATGATCGGCGCCGTCGCAGCCGGCGCCGCCTGGGTCCGCAGCCGCACCTGCCCGCCCGTGACTGCCGGGAGTTGAACCCCGGCGCTCAGGGGACACGGGGCGGGCTGCGTCCCCTGAGCCGGGCGGAAGCACCGTCAGAGGCGTCGCAGCCAGGCGGCTGCGCCATGGCCGACGGCGAGGTAAATCAGCGCGGGGAGACCGTAGTTGAAGAAGACCCGCAGCCCTTCCGTCTCCATCATGAAGATGTCCTGCGACCAGCCGGCGAGCCAGTCGGCCATGCCGTGCACGAAGTCGACGAAGACATTCGCGTGATTCGCTTCGAGCAGATACAGCAGGATCCACAGCCCGAGAAATCCCGCGGCAATATCCGCGAGGCTGTGAATGATCAGGGCGAGTCGATCCGCGCCGGCACCTTTTTGGTTTCCTCGCCCACTTCCCCTGCTGGTGTGGGGGGTTGGCGGAGGAGCGGCGTGGTACGGATCGGCCGGCCCGGGAGGGTACGGCGAGGAGGAATTGCCGGGAGCCGGAGGGTGCGCTCCGACATTCGGTAGCGGAGCCGTATCGCCGCCATTCGGCGAGTGTGATCCGCCGTAGTAGGGAGAGTTCGCACCGGAGCCGTAGGGACGATTTTGCGGTGTGCCGTCATTGAGGTAACTCACGGTGCCGCACATTTCCCGTCGGGCGATTCCAAAACTCCCTTCACCGCTCATTCACATCGTTGTCCTCGGTCCGCCACGTCGCAGCCGGCAGGCCGATGGCACAGGCGACCGGCTGGGGCCGCCCGTGCCACGCGCGGCGCCTTGAAACGGGGGGACCGAATCATCAAGGCACCGCGCGACCGAAAACGATCGGCACCACCCACTGCGGCAGGCGGCCCGAAAGTGTCACACCCGGCAGCGGCCCCGGGCGGTGGCCTCCCGCGGCAGGAAATTCACGAGGAATTGCCCGGCCACACAGCTAATGGCACGAAGTCGTCGCGGATGAGGCATCCGATGGGCGAGACGACGGTGACGAGGAAACGGCCGTCACCTTCGCCTCCCACGCAATGCGGTGGAAGTGGAGCGGGCGGAGAAACTCCTCGGGGCTGGGGAACGCCGGCGCGGGCGCGTCGCTCTTGCCGGACTTGACCTTGTTCACGGCCGCGGCGTTGCGGCCGATCGCCTCCACCCGCGGGCGGCGCAGACTTTCGTAAGCGGCGAACGCCTCGGCCGGCGAGGGCAGATCGCGCAGGCAGCGGGCCAGTTCGACCGCGCTCTCGATGGCGAGTGAGGCGCCTTGTCCGGAGCTGGAGGACGGGGCGTGTGCCGAGTCCCCGACCAGCACCATCCGGCCGCGGTACCAGTGCGGTACGGACGGCATGCGCTCCATCCGGCCGACCACCATCAGGTCGTCGGGGCCGGTGTGCCGCAACAGCCGCTCGCCCGGGACATGGCCGGTGTACAGATCACGCAGCCGGCTCAGCCACTCGGCGTGGGACACTCGCGCCAGGTCGGCCGGGCTCGGCGGGGTGTCCGTGGGCAGACCCGCGAACCAGATCATCCGCCCGTCCGGGCCCTGCCAGTAGCCCATGAAGGCGCGGCCGAACGCGAAGTACATGGTGCCCGGTTCGGCCCCGGCCGCGCCGCCCACCGTCGCGTAGCCGCCGAAGCTCAGCACGCCGCCGTACTCGGGACCGGGTGCCTGCGGGTCGATCACGGTGCGGACGGTGGAGCGGATGCCGTCGGCACCGATCAGGATGTCGGCGGTCGCGGAGGTCCCGTCGGCGAAATGGGCGGTGACGCCCTCGGGGGTCTCCTCGGCGGCGACCAGCCGCTTGCCGTACGCGAACCGGACCCCCGCGGTGACCGCGTGGTCGGTCAGCGCACGGAACAGCCGCTCGCGCGGCAGCGTCAGCGTGGCGGGCAGCTCCGGGAAGCCGCCGAAGCCGGCGAGCTGACGGCCGGCGCCGTCCGCCATCACCATGCCGGGCACCGGCTGCCCGAGGGCCCGCACCGCCGCGTCGGCACCGACCGTCGCCAGCGCCGCCTGACCGTTCGGCGCCAGCCCCAGCCAGGCCCCGACGCCGTCCGCCGCGCTGGGGTACGCCTCGTGGACCGTCGCCGCGATGCCCGCCTTGCGCAGGGCGAGCGCCGTGACCGGGCCCGCCACACCTCCCCCGATGACCAGTGCCGTCCGTACGCCGGAGCCGTGGCCGCGGTTGTCGCTCATAACCCCTCCCGTGGGTCATGTGGATGCGTCGTGTGAACGCGGCATCCATAGTGACAAGGAAACTAGTCTCAATGCAACTAGTTACCCATTGCCTACGATGCCTGCATGACCGCCTCCGTGAAGAGCTCGCCGCTGGGACTGGCCGTGCTGACGCTGCTGCACTCCCGGCCGCTGCACCCCTACGGCATCCAGCAACTGCTCAAGCAGTGGGGCAAGGAGCAGGTCGTCAACGTCGGCCAGCGGGCCGGGCTGTACCGCACCATCGAGCGGCTCCAGGCCGGCGGGCTGATCACCGTCCGGCAGACCGAGCGCGACCAGCAGTACCCCGAGCGGACCGTCTACGAGGTCACCGAGGAGGGCCGGGCGGTCACCCGGGAGTGGCTGGAGCAGATGCTGGCGGTGCCCAGGGCGGAGTTCCCCGTTTTCCCGGCGGCGCTGTCGAACATGCTGCTGCTCAGCCCGGACGAGGTGGCACCGATCCTGGAACGGCGGGCCGCGCGACTCGCCGACGGACGCGCCGAGATGGAGCGCCAGTCCGCCGAGGCGCCCACCGGGCTGCCCCGCATCACGCTGATCGAGAACGAGTACCGGCTAGCCCTCCTCGACGCCGAGGAGCGCTGGCTTCAGGGCGTGCTCCGCGATCTGCGGGACGGCAGCCTGACCTGGTCCCCGGAGATGCTCGCGGCGTTCCAGGAGGCGTCCGCACCGGGTTCGGCCGCGAGTTGACGGGGGCGCGGACGGGCGGCCGGCTTCGTCGGGGTCGCTGAAAGCGGGCGCCCCGGCTCCCGGCCCGGGCGGAGGTGCGCGACCGCCGGCCGCATGGCGCCACCCGGATGGAATTCCTCAAGGACCACGGCGCGCATGACGACGTCCCCTTCGACGCCTATCGGATGGAGAGGACGTTCTTCCACCATGGCCTGGATCTACTTGGCCCTCGCGGTCGTCTTCGAGATCATCTTCGCGCTCGGCGCGAGCGCCTCGCACGGCTTCACCAAGCTGAAGGTGTCCCTGATCACCGTGGCCGGCGTCGTGGGCGGCATCTGCTTCATCAGCCTTGCCCTCAAGACTCTGGACGTCGGGGTCGGCTATCCGATCTGGACCGGGCTCGGGGCAGTCGGCACGGTGGTTTTCGGCGCACTGCTCTTCAAGGAGAAGATCACGCCGGCCAAGGTGGTCTGCTTCGTCGCCATCATCGGCGGGGTCGTCGGGCTCAAGTCGCTCGCGGGGGCGTGACGATGACCAGGGAGAACACCGGCGCAGAGCAGCAGCAGAGTCTCGCGGTCGCCTGGGCCTGGCTGTTGGTCGCCGCCGTCTTCGAGGTGATCTTCGCGCTCGGCTCGGCCGCGAACGGCGGCTTCACCAAACCGGTGCCGTCCGTCATCACCGTCGTGGCGGGCGGCGGCGGGGTCTATCTGCTCAGCCTCGCCTTGAAGACCATCGATGTCGGCATCGGCTACACCGTCTGGACGGGCATCGGCACCGTCGGCTCCGTCCTGTTCGCCGCGCTGCTCTACGGCGAACGGATCACGTTCGGCAAGGTGCTCTGTTTCCTCGCGATCATCGGCGGCGTGGTCGGGCTCCATCTGACCTCCGAGAAGCCGAAGGAGGACGACACCTCCGACGCCACCGGGTCCGCCGGCGACGAAGGGCCGGAGTCGGCGGTCGCACCCAAGTCGGCGTCGTAGCCCGGGGCACCTCTCGCTCACAGGCGTCGCCCACTACGGAGCCAGGGGCGCCGGCAGTTGAGGGACTCGGGCACCACCTCCCCGGCCGCGGAAGGTGGTGCCGTGGCGGCCCCGGCGTTACAGGTGGTCGCCCCAGCCTCCTTGGACCATGGTCTGGAAGGCCCACTCGCCGTCCCGCCTGACCAGGATGTCGGCGTAGCGCAGCTGCCGGGTCTCGCCGCCCGTCGTCATGGCCGAGTCCGAGAACACCACGGCCAGGGCGGGCGAGAGGAAGACGGGCGTCCGCGTGGACTCGAAACTGATGTCCTCGCTTCCGTCGCCCATGACCTGCGTCATCGTCGCGAGGTACTGCTCGCGGTCCCACTGTGCCGACCGGGCGTTGCCGGCCGCGTCGTCACTCACCAGGTTGAGGGGGAACGCCGCCAGGTCTGCCATGCGCGGGACGTCGCGCTTCGCGCTCCGTGCGTCGTACTCCGCGAACCAGGCGTCCAGGCTCGCGCGGTCCTCGGCGGTCGGGACATAGCCGGCATCCGGCAGGAAGGTCATACGGGCTCCTCACGGTCTTCGGGTCACGTCTTCGAATCACGGTCTTCGGATCGCGCGGTCTTCGGTTGGGCAGCCGGGGTGTGGTGCGCGGGTCGAGAGCCCCGCTCCGGCCGCAAACCAGTCGTCAAGTTTGACTAGTGCGCGAGTTGTGGAGGGTATGCCCCGTCACGGTTTTAGTCAAACTTGATTAGTGCCTCTCGGCCCCGTCCGTCCGGCTGGGGTTCCGCTCCTCGCCCCGGGGGCGCGTCGTGACATGTCCGGAGTGCGGGAGGGGTCGCCCGGGAATCTGCACCGAAGCGTCACACGGTCTACGCGTCACCCTCGACGGGTGTCGTTAGCGTTACTGCCCGCTCGATCCCGCGTGCGAACTGGATCAGCTCGATCAGGTCGCCGGCGTCCCTGGCGGCGCAGCCAGCACAGAAAGATCGCTGATGGACTACTGCTCGTCGTGCCGCCGGAGTCTCAACGGGGCCCTCGTATGTCCGGGATGTGGCGATTACGCTCCGGACATAGCCCCGCCCACCCACCGTCGGCAGAGCGCGACGGCCGCCGCCGCGATGTGGGAGTCCTGGCCGCCGGAGGAAGCCCCTGCCGCGGGGCCCCGGCCGGGTCGGTCCGCCGCTGCCGCGCCGTTCGCCGGTGGCGCCTCCGGAGCCGCACCGGCGGATACGGCGGAAGCCGCTGCCGGTGCGGATGCGGATGCGCCCGGCGACGCCGAGATCCCCGCGCCCACCGGTCAGGGCCGGGCGGCCCGGCGCCGGCAGCTGGCGCGGTGGAAGAAGCACCGGCGCCGGGCCGCGGCCGCCACTGCCTTCGCGCTGGTCGGCGGCGGTCTGACCGTCAGCATGCTCCAGAACAAGCCGGCCACCAACGGCACCCACGCGTCCTCGATGCCGGAGCCGGAGAGCGTGTCCACGCCCCGGACGGAGCCCGCCGCCTCGTCGACCGACCGGTCGGACAGCCAGGCGTCCCGGCACCCCGGCGCCCGCCCCTCCCTCCCGTCCGGCCGGCATGCCCGCCGCGACGCCACCACACCGCCGCCCGCCACGACGGCCCGGCAGCCGCAGTCCGTCACCCCGTCGCACACCGCCACGCCCCCGCGCCCGGCCGCGCCCACCGAGGCCCCGCAGGACCGGGCGGCACACCCCGCCCACACCGACGCCGCGGCCCCCGCGACGAGCGCCCCGGCCGCCTCGGGTGGCTCCGGAGGGTCCGGCGGGTCCGGCAGCTCCGGCGGGGGCACCTCGCCGTCGGACACGGCGCCGACCAGCCCGTCCTCACCGGGCGCGGAGCAGTCCACGCCGACGGATGTGTGCCTGCTGGGATTGGTGTGCGTCGGCTGAGCCGACGGCTCAGGGATCGCCCGGTGCATCGGCGCAGGTAGCCGGACGGGCCGCCCCCCGCTGTCCCGTGAGAACCCCTACGGGGCGCCGGCCCGACGGCTCGACGCCACCTCGGCGGAGGCGCCGCGGGCGTTCGCCGCGCTCACTCCGCCTCGGCTCTTCATTGCCGTACGGATGCCGAGTCACTGCCGTACGGATGCCGGGCTGCAACGCAAGGCGGAGGGACCTCCCAGCGTTCGCTGGGCGAGCGCCGTAGCTGTCGTCGTGCGCCCGCCAGGGACTACGGGACAGCCCTTAGCCGACCCGCTGCCTTCCGCGGCCCCGGGAGACCGCTGCGGCCGCGGGGACGGCGCCCTCGCGGGGCTCGGTGCCGGGCGGGCCGGCTGCGCCGCCGCGCTCCGACTGCGTTGCCCGGGTGCGGGTCTTGAGCACCTGGGCGCCGATGGCGAGCGTGACGGCGAGGAGCAGGACGTAGAAGACGCCGATTTTGCGGAGATCGTCGAGGAAGAACCAGACCGAGGCCAGGGACGTGAACCAGAAGGCGATGAGCGCGAAGCCGCCGGTGTGCTCGTCCTTGTATCCGGCGGCGAGGCAGAGTGCCGAGACCACGCCCAGGACCAGGGCGATGATGACGTAGTGGGTTTCCCAGCCGATGTTGGCGCGGGCCAGCTCGGACCACACGGCCACGGCCTCCGCCACCGGGCCCCAGGCCACCGCGCAGGCGAGCCGTGCCGACCACAGCAGCAGCACCGAACCGGCGACGGCGGCGAGCAGCGCGACCCGGGAGAACTGGCCGACCTCGATCATGTCGGTCCGGGATATGACCAGGCACAGCAGACAGCCGAGCAGGGCGACCGCGCCTTCGGCCGTCGGCCGGAACACCACACGCGCCGGCCGGCGGCGGGCGGGCCGCGGCGACGGTGCGCTCCCGGCGGGCGCGGGCGGAGCCACCGCGGGGGCAGGGCCAAAGGATGGGGCGGGGCCAAGGGACGGGGTGGGGCCAAGGGACGGGGTGGGGTCCGCGGGCGGAGCGGGAGCCGCCGCCGGGGCAGGGCCCGCGGCCGCGGGATCGAGCGCGGTGGGGGTCGGGGTGGGGGCAGGGGGTGCCGGTGCGGCGTGGGGGGCCGCGGTGAGGGCCGTGCGCATGGTGTCGGCGTCCGCGAAGCGGTCCTCCCGGCGCTTGTGCAGGGCGCGGGCGATCACCGCGTCCACGGCGGGCGGGAGTTCCGGGCGGAGCCGGGAGGGCGGCACCGGTTCCGCGGCCAGATGCTGATGCATGACGGAGAACGGTGAGTCGCCGGTGTACGGGGGACGCCCCGTCAGCAGCTCATACAGCAGACAGCCCACGGCGTACAGATCGGTGCGGTGGTCGGTCTCGGCCCCGTTGATCTGCTCGGGGGCGAGATAGGCGGGGGTGCCGACCGCCACTCCCGTCCCGGTCAGCCGGGTGGCCATCTCGCTCAGCGCCTTGGCGATGCCGAAGTCGACGACCTTGACCGCGCCGGACGCGGTGAGCATCACGTTCGCGGGCTTGATGTCCCGGTGCACGATGGCGTGCCGGTGGCTGTGGTCCAGCGCCGCCAGCACCTGGCCCGTGATGTCGACGGCCTGCGCCACGGCCAGCGGGCCGTCCCTCAACACCTGGCTGAGGGTCCGGCCCGCCACGTACTCCATGACCAGATAGGGCTCGGCCGCACCGCCACCGCCGTCCTCGCCGACGTCATGAACGGTGGCCACACCGGGGTGGTTGAGCGCGGCGGCGGCATGCGCCTCCCGCTGGAAGCGGGTGCGGAACTCGGGCTGCATCGCCAGCTCGGCGGAGAGGGTCTTGACGGCGACGGTGCGGCGCAGCCGGTGGTCGACGGCGCGGTGGACCGTCCCCATCCCGCCGTGTCCGAGCTGCTCCACCAGCTCGTACCGCTGCCCCAACATCCTGTGTTCCACCGGGTTTCCTCCAGGGACCGACGATGCCAACACGCCGGAAGACGTACGGGAGGGCGGACGGGTTCCCCGCCCTGCGGCGGGACGGGGGCGGGCGATGCGGTGCGACGCGGTGCGGGCTACTGCTCGCCGGGCGGCGTGCGAGGCGGTGCGGACCACTGCTCGTCCACCGACGTGCCATGCGGTGCGGACTACCGCTCGCCCGGGGACGAACTGCCCGTGCCCTCTTGCTCGGTGACGGTCAGGGCGGCGGCCGGGCAGAGACCGGCGGCCAGCCGGGCCCCGGCGCGCTGCCCCGGTGACGGCGCGGCGGTGCGGAGCAGGACCAGGCCGTCCTCGGCATCCTGGTCGAACACCTCGGGGGCGGTCAGGGCGCACATCCCGGCGCCGATACAGCGGTCGCGGTCGATGCTCAGATGCACCGGACTACTCCTTGCCCCAGGTCACGGGGAGTTGGTACACCCCGTGGATGTTCATGGCGTCGCGCAGCGGTACGTCCTCGGGCGGGACGGCCAGCCGCAGCGTCGGGAAGCGGCGGAACAGCGCCGGGAAGGCGACCGTCATCTCCACTCGCGCCAGCTGCTGCCCCAGGCACTGGTGGGCGCCGTGGCCGAAGGCCAGATGCCCGGTCGCCTTCCGCCGGATATCGAGGGTGTCGGGGTCGGGGAACTTCAGCGGGTCGCGGTTGGCGGCCGCCACCGAGACCGTGACGGTGTCGCCGGCCCTGATCAGCCGGCCGTCCAGCTCGATGTCCTCCAGGGCCGCCCGTACGCCGGTGTGGGCGATGCTCAGGTAGCGGAGCAGTTCCTCGACCGCCTGGTCGGCGAGGCCGGGGTCGCCGCGCAGGGCGGCGGCCTGCTCGGGGTGACACAGCAGGGCGAAGGTGCCGAGCCCGAGCATGTTCGCGGTGGTGTCGAGACCGGCGGCCAGCAGGAAGCCGCCGATACCGGCGAGTTCGTCATCGGTCAGTTCGGTGGTGGTCAGATCGCTGAGCAGGTCGTCGGTGGGGTGGGCGCGCTTGGCCAACACCAGTTCGCGGACGCATTCGGTGAGCGCGGTCATGGCGGCCATCTGCGCCTCCATGCCGGCGTCCGGGCTGCTCAGCATGGCCGCGTGCGCCTGGAAGCCCGCGCGCTCGGACTCCGGGACACCGAGCAGTTCACAGATCATCAGCGCCGGTACGGGATGCGCGAACGCCTGCACCAGATCGACCACCGGCCCCTGGCGCTCCATGGCGTCGAGGTGGTCGGCGGTGATCTGCTCGACGCGCTCGGTGAGCCGGCGCATCCGGCGGACGGTGAACTTGCCGGCCAGCAGCCGCCGGTAGCGGGTGTGCTCCGGTGCGTCGATCCCGGTGAGGTCGCCGAGCGGCGCCGGGGGCAGCGGACCGGTGGGCCCGCCCGGCAGGGGGTAGCGCAGCAGCTCGTACCGGGAGCTGAAGCGGGGGTCGGCGGCGATCGCCCGGATCACGGCGTGGCCGGTGGCCAGCCAGCCCACGTGCCCGTCCGGGTAGTGCATCGGCCGCAGTGGCTGCTGCTCGCGCAGTTCCGCCAGCTCGGCGGGCGGGTCGAAGGGGCAGCCCGGGGCGCGGGTCAGCGGCAGGGTCACCGGCTCGGGGTGCGCCGCCGCTTCCTGAGCGGTCTGCTCGGTATGCCTGGTCTGCTGCCCGGCCTGCCCGGTCTGCTCGGCCTGTTCGGCCTGTTCGGTCGTGGGCGCGGACGGTGCGGATGGTGCGGTCGGTGCGGACGGTTCGTGCTGCATGGGGTCCTCCGATGAAGGATGTCGGCACGGTGAAGCGCCGGGCCGGAGTGCAGGGTGAGGTGCGCGGTGAAGAGCCGCGATGGGGTGCGCGGTGAAGAGCGCGGTGAAGAGCGTGGTCAGGTGCGTGATGAAGAGCAGTGCCGGTGCGCGGTGAGGATGGGTGGAGCGGCCGTTCAGCGGGTGGCGCTGCGGCGGAAGGCCGTACGGGCCCACAGGTAGCCGACCAGGGTGAGGCCGACGCACCAGGCCACGGCACCGATCGCGGCGCCGCCGACGCCGGTGCCCATCAGCAGGCCGCGCAGGGTCTCGATGACCGGGGTGAAGGGCTGGTACTCGGCGAACCAGCGCAGCCCGGTGGGCATGGACTCCGGGGGGACGATGGCGCTGCCGAGGAACGGCAGGAACTGCATCGGCAGGGGTATGTTGCTGGCCGTCTCGACGTTCTTGGCCACCAGGCCGATGGCGGCCGACAGCCAGGTCAGCGCCAGGGTGAGCAGCGTGAGCAGACCGGCGGCGGCGAGCCATCCGAGCGGGGTGGCGTGCGGCCGGAAGCCCATGAGGAGCGCGACCCCGATGACGAAGGCGATGCTGACCAGCGTCTGGAGCATGCTGCCGACGACATGCCCGGTCAGGAACGAGGCCCGGGATATCGCCATCGTGCGGAAGCGGTTGACGATGCCTTCGGTCATATCGGCGCAGACGCCGACCGCGGTGACCAGGGCGCCGGAGGTCGCGGCCATGAGGATGATGCCGGGGGCCACATAGTCGATGTAGTCGGCGCTGCCGCCGGTCGTCCCGCCGATACCGGTCCCCAGGGCGCCGCCGAAGACATAGGTGAAGAGCAGCAGCATCAGGACGGGCATGGCGACGACCGAGACCGTCATGGAGGGGTAGCGCAGGGCGTGCTTCAGGTTGCGCCGCAGCATCGTCCGGGCATCGCGGGCCGCGTAGGTCAGGGTGGTCATCGGGCGTTCTCCTTCGGGGAGTTGGCCTCGCTGGCGGACCGGTCGCGGCCGGTGAGGGTGAGGAAGACATCGTCGAGGTCCGGGGTGTGCACGGTCAGTTCCTCGGCGGGGACCGACGCCTGGTCCAGGGTGTCGAGGACGGCGCGGAGGGCGGGGACACTGCCGTCACCGGGGACGCGCAGGGTGAGCGCTTCGCTGTCGTGTGCGGTGGCGCCGAAGAGGGCGGCGGCCGCGTCGAGCCGGTCCGCGTCGGCGAACCGGAGGCGGATATGGCCACCGGGGATGCGTCGCTTCAGCTCGTCCGCGGTGCCTTCGGCGACCAGCTTTCCGTGGTCCAGGACGGCGATGCGGTCGGCGAGTTGATCGGCCTCTTCCAGATATTGCGTGGTCAGGAAGATGGTGACGCCGTCGTCGGCGACCAGGCTGCGGATGATCTCCCACATGGTGCGCCGGCTGCGCGGATCGAGTCCGGTGGTCGGCTCGTCGAGGAAGATCAGGCGCGGATTCCCGACCAGGGTCATCGCAAGGTCGAGCTTGCGGCGCATACCGCCCGAGAAGGTGGCGACGGGCTTGGTGGCGGCCTCGGTGAGTTCGAAGCGGCGCAGCAGTTCGGCGGCGCGCCGTCGGCCTTCGCGGCGGTCGAGATGGTGCAGGTCCGCCATGAGGAGGAGGTTCTCCCGGGCGGTGAGCAGGTTGTCCACCGCGGCGAACTGGCCGGTGACACCGATCGCGGCGCGTACGGCGTCCGCCTCGCGGACCAGATCGTGGCCGGCGACCCGTGCCTGGCCGGCGGTGGCGGGGATGAGTGTGGAGAGGATCTGCACGGTGGTGGTTTTGCCCGCGCCGTTGGGCCCGAGCAGGGCGAAGACCGTGCCTTCGGGGATGCGCAGGTCGATGCCGTCGAGCACCGCCTTGTCGCCGTAGGACTTGGATAACCCGGTGGCGTCGATCGCCGTCGCGACGGCGGTCGTGGACGTCGTGATCATGAGAGTTCCCCGTTCGCTGGATGTGATGGTGGCCGGCCACGGCGGCCGGACCCGGTCAGGAGCTCAGGAGCGGCGGATCAGGATGTCGCCGATGCTGGTGTGGGCACGTACCTCCACGGTCTCGGTGCTGTCGCCGGGGCCCTCCGCGGCGCCGAGGTCGTTGTGCACCCTGCCGAGGCCGGTGGTCACGTCCAGCCAGGCGGCGGTGGAGTCACGGATGCCGACCTCCAGATCACCGGCGGCGGCCCGGAGGGCGACCTGCCCGCGGGCCACTTCGCCGATCCGGATGGCCCCGTTGGCCGACTTGGCGTCGACTCCGGCGTGGGCGACACCCACGGAGATCAGGCCGTTGGACGCGCTCGCCCGCAGGGCGCCGGTGACCTCGCCGATCGTGGTCGCACCGTTGCCGTTCTTGACCAGCGCCGCGCCCGCGATCTCGCCGACCTCGATCCGGCCCGATCCGTAGATCTCGGCGTCGCCCGCCACGCGGTCCAGCCGGATGTCGCCGTGCTGGGTCCGCAGGTTGACGGCCTCCGCCACGTCGACCTGGAGGTCACCGAGCGAGGTCTTGAGCCGGCACTCGCCGAGCCGGCCTTCCACGGTGAAGTCCGCCATGGGCGAGGTACCCAGGACGTCCGAGCCGGTCGGCAGCTCGATGGTCACGCCGACGGAGCCGGACTTGCCGAAGAGGGAGCGCTTCTTGGGGCCCTTGACGAGCAGTTTGCCGCCGGAGCAGGTGACCTTGGTCTGCTGCGCGGCCCGTACATCGGCCTCCGCGGTGGCGTCGTTCGGCACCACCTCGACAACCGTGTCGGTGCGCTTGCTCGCGGCGATCCGGACGGAGCCGAGGTCGATCTCAACGGTGACGGAGAGCGGTTCGGGTGTGTCGAAAGCAGGCATGGCTGTGCCGTCCTCATGACTGGTGTGAGTTCCCGCCGAACGGGCGGGTGAAGGAGTGGAGGAGTGAGTGTGTGAGCGGGTGAGTGAGCGGGTGGGTGAGTCAGCGGGGGTACCGGCCGTCCCTAGCGGACCCACCCCGTGTAGCCCTGCTTGCCCCCGTAGCGGGGGCCGCGGCCGGCCGGGCGGCTGGGGGCGCCGGGCTCCAGGGCGGAGCCGACGGCCCGCACCAGCCAGGCGTTGACCGAGAGTCCTTCCTGTCCCGCGGCCTCCTCGACCCGGGCCTTGAGCGGGGCGGGAAGGCGGAAGTTGATGCGCGCGGTGCCGCCCTCGTCGGCGTCCGCAGCGGCCGCGGGCGCGACCGCCCGGGGCTCGCTCGCCGGCGCCTCGGGCAACTCCGGCCGGTCGTACGGCTCCTGGGCCGGCGGTGCGGTCACCACGAACTCGGGATCGAGCCCGCGCAGCCGCAGATCTACCGATCCCGGCGCCAGATCACGGGTGATCTCGGTCGCGGCGGAGGAGAGGGCGTTCAGCAGCGTGAGCCGGACGGCCGACTCCAGGGGGGTGGTGAGCCGCTCGGCCAGGGCGCGGGCTTCTTCTCCGCCCGTGTCCGCGGCGACCGCGAGCTCGTGCCGGAGATTGTCGACGTAGGGCGTGAGGTCCATGACGCCATCTTGGCACCATCGTGGCGCCACCGCAAGCCACTCTGGTGCATGAATGGCGCCAATGGCGCCATCGTGGCATCACGCGAGGCGCCACGCGCCTTCCGCGCACCGCCCTTCGCGCGGCGCGGGCGGTTGCCGCGGGCCGCCGCGCCCGCCGGCCCGGGCGCCGAACGAGGGCGGCTGCCACGGCAGTTGCCCGCCCGCCCGACAGCCGCGCCGGGAGGGCCCCGCCCACGGCTCCGGCACCCGGGAAACGCCGCCCCTCGGCACCCTCGAACGGGCGGGCTATGGTGCTTCCGCAGACTGTTCAACCCGGGCGGGGGAGGCGAACTCACGGTGTCCGATCTGGGACGGCTCGTAGCCGGGCGGTACCGGCTGGTGGAGCGCGTCGGCCGTGGCGGCATGGGCACGGTGTGGCGGGCCGAGGACGAGCTGCTCGGGCGGCCGGTCGCCGTGAAGAAGCTGCTGGTACCGCCGCATCTGAACGACGACGAGATCGAGACGCTCTACGAGCGCACCCGCCGCGAGGCCCGCAGCGCCGCCCGGATCACCCACCCCCATGTGATCGTGGTGCACGATGTCGTCGACGACGAGGGCCTGCCGTGCATCGTCATGGAGTACATCCCCTCGGTCACCCTGGGCGACCTGGTGAAGAGCAAGGGTGCGCTGCCGCCCGCCGAGGCGGCCCGGATCGGCCGCGGTATGGCCGCCGCGCTGCGCGCCGCCCATGACGCCGGGGTGCTGCACCGGGACGTCAAGCCCGCCAATGTGCTGCTCGGGAACGACGGGCGGATCGTCCTCACCGACTTCGGTATCGCCTTGCAGTCCGGGACGCCCTCCCTGACCCGGACCGGCGAACTGGTCGGGTCGATCCAGTACCTCGCCCCGGAGCGCCTCCGGACCAACATCGCCGAGCCCGGCCCGGCCTGTGACCTGTGGTCCCTCGGGGCGACGCTCTACCAGGCGGTCGAGGGGCGCCCCCCGTTCAGCCGGGACACCGCCATCGAGACGGCGTACGCCATCGCCGCCGAGGAGTACCCGCCCCCGCGCAACGCCGGTGACCTGGCCCCGGTGATCGCGGGTCTGCTCGTGAAGGAACCCGGGGAGCGCATGGACGCCCATGAGGCCGAGCGCCTCCTGAGCGGCCATACGACCGGCACGGGGATCCTCCTCGACGACCAGCCCACCAGGCCGCAGCGCGCCGGAACCCCCGCGGTTCCCGCCCGGAAGGGCAGGCGCGGCCGCCGCACGGCGCTGTGGAGCGCCGCGGCGATGGCGGTCGCCGCTGCCGTGACCGGCGGCGTGCTGCTGTGGCCCTGGAGCGGTGCCGATGCGACCGGCGCCACCCCGCCCAAGTCCAAGACCTCCGGCCACCGGTCGGCTCCCCGCCCCTACTCGCCCCCGCCGGTGCCCTCCGGCTACCACCTTGAGGAGCCGGGCAAGGGCTTCTCCCTGCCCGTACCGGACGGCTGGAAGCAAAAGCATCCTCCCGGCACTGACGTCGCCTACGTGGACCGGTCCGAAAAGGTGGGCCTGCGGATCAACATCGTCCCGTTCGCCGGCTCGAAGAATCCGGTCCAGCACTGGCGGGAGACCGAAGAGGACCAGACACGCCGGGACAACCCTGGCTATGAGCGGGTCCGGATGGACCCCACGACGTTCCGCGGCCTGCCAGCGGGCTACTGGGAGTTCACCTTCAACGGCACGGCACGGGAGTACCGGGCGGTGGAGGTGGCCTTCAGCAGCGCCGACGGCACCCAGTACGTGGTCTATCTGGTCGCGCCGAACGAGCAGTGGACCCGGTACCGGCCGATCTTCGACACCGCCCTCCAGGGCGTCCGGCTGCCCGCTTAGGAGCTTGTTCTCCGCATCAGCCCCGGCCGCGGCTCAGCCGGTGCAGCGGGTGTCCGTCTGCGGCCGCCGTCCCGTCGTGAGGAAGGCCGTGACGGTGCGGTCGCCGCAGACGGGGCCGTTGGCCAAGTAGGCGCCGTGGCCCCCGTGTTCGAGCGTGAGCAGCCGGGCCCGCTCGCCCAGGGAGCGGCGCATCTTCAGCGCGCCGAAGTACGGGGTGTAGGGATCCCGGCGGTTCTGGACCATCAGGATGTTGGACGGGCCGTCGGCGGTAATACGGGTGGGCGGCTCCGCCGGTGCCTGCCAGAAGCCGCAGGGCGTGATGTTGGCCGGCAACCCGGCCGTCAGCGGGTGCCGGGCGCGGTCGGCGGCCACCGCGCGCCGGTGGGCCGGGACCGACGCCGGCCAGCGCACATCGTTGCAGACGGTGGCCGTCGTGACCGCCGCGTCCTGGTCCGGCAGCGGCCCCGCGACCACGTCCGGCAGCACCGGCTCGGCGGCCGGGTCCTGGGCCTGCTGGATGAGCCGGGCGGTCTCCGCGAACAGCGCGTCGCTTTGCAGGGCGCTCTGAAGTGCCTGCCGCAGCCGGTTGCCGGTCAACGGGACGCCCGGCGTGCTGGACTCCTTCGGCTCGCGGTCCAGCTTCGCCGCCAGCGCGAGGAACAGCGGCCGGACGTCCGCGGGCCGCCGCGCCAGCCGCAGCCCCTCGCTCTCCCGTGCCGGATCCGCGGCCCAGGCCGCGAAGTCGGGGAAGCGGTCGTCCGTGCCCGCCGCCGTGTTCGCCAGCCATCCGCGCCCCACCCGGGACGGGTCGGGGTCGCCGCTGCTGTCCAGTACCCAGCGGTCGGTGTGCCGTGGGAACTTCTGCGCGTACACCGCTCCGACGTACGTCCCGTACGAGTACGCCCAGGCCGACAGCTTCTCCTCGCCCAGGGCCCGGCGGAGACGGTCGATGTCGCGCGCCTCGTTCAGGGTGGTGAAGCTGCGCAGCACGGCACCGCCATGGCGGCGGCACGCGTCGGCGATCCGCCGGGAGCGGGCGGCATTCGCATCGATCTCGCCGTCCGGCCCCGGCCAGGACCGCAGGGTCACCAAGTGCCGGTCGGCCGGGTCGAGTCCGCAGCCCGCCCGGGTGCTCCCACCGACCCCCCGCGGGTCAAAACTGACCAGGTCGTACGCCCCCGCCATCGCCTTCCGCAGCGCCGGCCCCTTCGTCGCCAGCCGTTGTACCCCGGACCCGCCCGGCCCGCCGGGGATCACCAGCAGCGTCCCCCGGCGGGCCGCGGGCCGCTCGCTGCGCACCCGGGTCACGGCGAGGCCGATCCGCGGGCCGCCCGGGTCGCGGTAGTCGAGCGGTACGGGCAGCCGGGCGCACTCCTGCCCGCGGAGGCCGCCGGGTTCGGCACAGGGCCGCCAGGTGAGGGCGGGCCCGTTGGTGCGGGGAGCATCGGCGCGGGCCACCGGGGCGGCCGCGGTCACGGTGGTGGCGACGGTGGCGACGGCGAGCGCGAGGAGGAGGGTTCGATGGGCGTAAGTCGTCATGGGGCAAGGGTGGTTGAGCGGTTTCCCGCTGCCCATCCGGCAGCCAGGAGATCCGGGGTGGGGTTAGCCCGAGGATGCCGCGCCGCGCCCTGTCCGCCATGGGGCGCTCCGGCCCGGTCCCTCCGCGCTACTCACCGATGGCGATCAGCGCCAGCGTGATGTTGTCGGGGCCGCCCGCCTCGATGGCGGACTTCCACAGTTCGAAGGCGGCCCGGCCACCGCTGTGTAGTTGCAGCACGTCGTTGAGGTCGTCCTCCGGGACGGGGTCGGTCAGCCCGTCGGTGCACACCAGGTAGCGGTCGCCCGCGGACAGCGGCGCTTCCCGGACATGCGGGGTGATGGCGCTGAAGTCCATGGTGCCGCCGAGCGCCTGGGTGACGAGCGAGGTGGTGCGCCGCCCCGGCGACAGCGGCGGGCTGTCGTCCACGCTCACCTGGCGCAGCCCGTCCGCCGTCGCGTCGAGCACCCGGCTGTCGCCGACGTTGAAGACCAGCAGCGACTCCGCCAGGACGACGGCGCCGGCGACCGTGGTGCCCATGGTGTTCAGCTCCGGGCCCCGGCCGGCCGCGTACACCGCGTCATTGCAGAGGTTCAGGGCGTCCCGGACCGCTTCCTCGGTGTCCAATGACGGGCCCAGCGCCGCCAGTTGGCGCACGGCCAGGGAGCTGGCCACTTCGCCGGCCGGCTGCCCGCCGATGCCGTCGGCGACCGCGACGACCAGCGGGTTGCCGAGCGGGAAGACCAGGGTCTGCGGGTTCTCGGTCATGGTGCCGCAGAGCGTCCAGGGGCCGGCCACCAGGCTGTCCTCGTTGTGCTCGCGGAGCAGCCCGGGGTGGCTCAGCGCGGTCACGGTGACGTACTCCATACCCCTGTCCCGTTCCGGGCCTCCGCTCCGGCAGGCCCCGTATCCCCCGGGGGCGTTCCGTACCACCATTGTGGGCGCCGACGGGCGGCGGCGCGCGCCCGCCGCGACGCCGCGGGAAGGCCGGTCAGGCGCTCTCCTTGCCGCCCAGGGTGTCGCGCTGCATCAGACGGGAGATGTCCTTCCCGGTGACGATCCCGACGAGATGCCCCGCGTCCACGACGAGGATGCGGGCGCCGGTCCGCAGGCTGAGCTTGTCCAGCGCCTCGGTCAGCAGATCGTCCGGCGCGGCGACCGCGCACTGGGACAGCGGGGTCGCGACCTCGCGCACCCGCAGCGTCTCCCGGCCGGCGGCCGGTACCGTCGCGAGCCGGCGGAGCTGCACGATGCCGCTGGGGCGGCCCTCGAAGTCGAGCAGCGGCAGCGCGGAGTACCGGGAGTGCACGGCCACCTCGTCGATGAAGCGCTGAACGGTCAGCCAGTCGGCGCCGGTGGCCACCGGACCGGACATCGCCTCGCCGACCCGGAGCCCCCGCAGCGCCCGGTGCAGGGCCGCGCGGCGCCGCTCCGCACCGGCGACGATCATGATGAAGAGCCCGACGAAGACGATCCACAGCCCGCCCGTCGCCCCGCGCAGCACCGAGATCCAGCCGGCGGCCACCAACAGCAGCCCCATGATCTGGCCGCCCCGGGAAGCCGCCAGGTCCGCACGTTCCCGGTCCCCCGTGCGCCACCACAGCACCGCCTGCACCACCCGGCCGCCGTCCAGCGGCACGGCGGGGAGCAGATTGAACACTCCCAGGAACAGATTCGCCCAGCCCAGCCAGGCCAGGACGACGGAGGGCACCGCCCAGCCGGACACCCCGTGCAGTCCGATCCCCGCCCCCAGCGCGACACCGCCGATGACCAGGCTGGTCAGCGGCCCGCTGACCGCCACCGCGAAGGCCGCCGCCGCGGTCGGCGGCCGCCCCATCCGGGTCGTCCCGCCCAGCGCCCACAGCGTCACGTCCTGCACCGAGATCTTCTTCCGCAGGGCGGTCGCGGCGTGTGCGGTCTCGTGCAACAGCAGGCTGCCCATGAGCAGCGCGGCCCCCACGACCCCGCCGACGGCGTACACGGCGTCCGAGCGGCCCGGCGTCCAGACGGGCAGGCCCTGCCGGCCGAGCCCGTACGCGAACAGGCCCACCAGCAGCGGCACGCTCCAGTGCATCCGCAGTGGTACCCCGACCACCTGTCCTACCCGGACCGAGCCGTTCATGGTCGTCTCCTGCCGGCCCGGCGCCCGGTTTCCCCGGGCAGGTCGCACCGACCCGCGCTCCGTGAACCGGCCGCCCGGCACTCACCCCAATTGTCGCTCGCGGAACCCGGGGGGAGCCCCCTTACGCTGGAAGAACGGACCGGCTCGCGGTGGGTACCGTACGGCGCGGCCGGTCGTGACCGACGAACCGCCGGAGGTCGTCATGGCGCACAGACACCACTTCCATCTGGATCAGGGTGACCACTCGATCACCGTGAACGTCGGGCCCGGCCGGTCCGGCGAGATCGAGCTCCTGGTGGACGGCAAGGTGGTCGCGTACCAGAAGGAACACCGCGCCGGAATGAACGTGCTGACCGGCGAACTCCCCGAAGTGCCCGCCCACCCCTTCCGGGTCCTGCTGCGCCAGCCGCATCTCGTCCCCTCCATGCCCCGGTGCACGCTGGAGCTGGACGGTGTGGAGCAGCCCATGCCGGAGCGGCTGGTGCTCTGAGCCCCGGTGTGCCGGCCGCCGGATGACCGGCCGGCTTCCGGTGTGCCGGCCCGGGGCCGCGGCCCCGCCCCGGCCCCGGCCCCGCCACCGAAGATCTTCGCCTGCCCGCGTCCCGGCCCGGCGGCTGCCCGTGCCCGGCCGGACCGTCCCCCGAAAGCCCCGCGAGGTGTTGGGCCACCCGGCTGATTGTGGCCGCCAGGGGTTTCGCTCTCGCGGGTTGAACGCCGGTGCGGACCGACCGCGGCAGCACGATACGTCTGGCATCCGACCGACGAAGAGGCGAGGAGCGACGTGAGAAGAATTGCGCAGGCAGGCACTGTGGCCGGGGCGTGCGGGCTGGTGCTGCTCGGCGGCGGGGTGGCCCAGGCCCAGGTGATTCCCAGCGATTCCCTGCTCGCCGCCGTCGTGGGCGCCGACGTCGGCACCGTGGCCGGCATGGTCTCCGGGGTGGTCTGCAACAACCGGCTCGCCGACTTCAACTACAAGTCACCGGTGTTCCGTTCGCCGCACCCCTGCATCAACGGGCCGGTGCACAGCGGCAACAGCCTCAACAGCGGCAACTTCCTCAACCACGGCAACCCGAACGCCAGCGGCAACATCGCCAACACCAACGGGTCGACCAACAGCGGCAACGCCGTGACCGGCTCCGCGTCGGGCAGCGGCAACAGCGTGCAGCGCATCGTGAAGGGCATCCTCCACTGACCGGG
The DNA here is from genome assembly GCF_042724075.1 of Streptomyces sp. NPDC127097. Classification (NCBI taxonomy): domain Bacteria; kingdom Bacillati; phylum Actinomycetota; class Actinomycetes; order Kitasatosporales; family Streptomycetaceae; genus Streptomyces; species Streptomyces sp. NPDC127097. The sequence continues at coordinate 68,234 of NZ_JBHXFI010000022.1, forward strand.
ACCGGCCCCTTGACCGGGACCGGCCCCTGACACAACTACGGCCCACAGCCCTCTTCGACAGCCGTTCCCCGAGCGCCCGGCGGATTCCGCCGGGCGCTCGCCGTTTCCCCCGCGGCCGTGCGGCGCCCCGTCCGGACACGACTCCGGCCCCGGGCGCACCGGGGCCGGAGGGTCACCTCAGCGTCGGGTCACAGCCGCTGCTTGCCGCCGCGGCCGACGTGCTGAAGGTTGTTGCTGGTCTTGTTCTCGGCTCCGGTCGTGCCACCCGCATCGTCGTTGGTGTTGCCGTTGACATTGGTCGGGCTACCGCTGTTGCTGTTGTTGCCGGACAGATGGACGTTCTGCGAGTTCCGGACGTTTCCGCTGTTCAGCGGCCCGTTGATGCAGATTCTGGCTCGGTTGCGGCAGCTGAATCCGGCATGGAAGTTGGCGAAGGTGTCGCTGTTCCACACGCCGTCCCCGTCGAACGGCCCGTCCCACGCCTGGGCGGGCGACGCCCCGCCTACGGCCAGGAGCAGACCGCAAGCTCCTGCAATCACAACATTGATGCGTGCCATGTTCTTCACTGTGTGCTCCTGCACCTCGCGGTTGGTACCCCGCGGACTTGCTACCGGCCATGCCCCCGTCCACCAAGCCTGAGCAACGGCCCGTCCCGCGCATTCACCCGCACCGATCAGCGGATTCACCGTGACGGCCCTCCGGAGCACCCGGCAGCGGGGTGCCGCGCCGCCCTCAGGACCGCAGCCGCAGCCGCTGCCCCGGGTAGATGTGGTCCGGCCCCTGGTCGAGGGTGTCCTTGTTCAGGTCGTACAGGGCCTTGGTGCCGCCCGGGGTGTGGGTGCGTTCGGCGATGACGGAGAGACAGTCGCCGGGCTGCACCACATAGGTGCGGGCGGTGGTGTGGACGGGGGAGGTGAGGCTGCGGGTGCTAGGGGCCGTTTGCGGGGCCGGATCGGCCGGCGGGGTCTGCTCCGCGGCACGGGAGGTGCTGTCGCCGCTGTCGGTGGTCCGGGCGCAGTTGGGCCAGGCGGACAGCCCGCGGTCCCGGACGATGCGCTCGCCGATGGCGATCTGCTCGTCGCGGGTGGCGAGGTCGGCGCGCGGGGCGTAACGGCGGCCCCCGTAGGCGCGCCAGGTGGCCGGGTCGATCTGGAGCCCGCCGTGGTAGCCGTTGCCGGTGTTGATGTGCCAGCGGCCGTTGCTCTCACAGGCGGCGATGCGCTCCCAGTCCGGGGCCGGGCCGGCCGGTGAGCCGGCCGCCGCGGCACTCGGGCCGGCCGCCCCCAGCACACTCAGCACGACCAGCAGCACGGACAGGAGCGTTTCGACGGACCGTTTGGCGAGGGGCGACGGCATGACGGCAATCCTCCGCGGTGCTCCGGCGACGCCGTGACGCGTAACTCGCCACGACCGGTGGGCACGCACCAACTAACCCGGCAATATGGTTTTTGCCGGGACGCGGCGCCGCGACATGCGAAGGTTTCACCCGGGTGGGCGCAGGATGCCCGCGGAATCCGGCAATTACCCGGCCGAATAACAGAAGGCCGGGGTGAGCGCGAGGGATTCCGGGACGGCCACGGCGCATTCGTATACGGAAGAAAAGGCGAAGTTCCGTACCGCTACCAGGACTTCACCGCCGTGGAAACCGGGAACGCGGACCGTTCCGTGGTCGCCGGGGAAACCCGCCTCGATGCGTTCCGGCGCGAGGGACAGCCCACGGCCGACCGCTTGGAGGGCGGCGTCCTTGCGGACCCAGAAACGGGTGACGAGGCGGTCCCGCCCGGCGGCGGGGCGGCCGGCCACGAGGCTCGCCTCCTGGGCGGTCAGCACCTCGTACGGGGTGTACGGGGGCGGGGTCTCGGGCCGGACGGATTCCACCGAGAACCCCATCCGGCGGGCGTCGTCCCCGCAGGCCACGACCAGCAGACCGCGGGTTCCGTACAGCTCCCAGTGACCGGCGGCGGCCATCGCGGCGCTCACCTGCCCGGGGAGCCGGTCCCGCAGCCGGTGGCCGTCCGCGCCGCCGAGGGTGTCCCGGGAATGGCCGTTGAGGCCCGCACAGTCGTCGGGGGAGAGCCTCGTACCCGAGCCGTGGGGAGCGGCGGGTCCTACGGGGACGACGAAGACCGGGACGGGGGTGGCGGCGGGGTCCGGGTGAACGGGTGCGGGAGCGAGCGGGGCCGGGCGGGCCCGGCCGGGGTGTGGCCGGTGGTCGATCACGTCCTGGTCAGGGGATTGGGGACAGGGTTCGAGAAGAGCGGCGTTCGTTTCCACGTACTTTCCGTCCTCCGCAGTTGAGCGGTGCCGAGGCCATACCGGGTCAGTGACTTCCCGCCATATCGATGGCCCCTCTCCCCTCTTCCGCCTCCATCGACCGGACGGGACAGCCCCAGGTTTCCAGCCCCCCGGAGCGTTCGGGTCATCCCTCCTGGTGATGTCGGGCTACATACTTCGATGTACGGCGGACCGGCCCGAATTCCGGCGCCAGGGCCAGGAGAACGGGTCCCGCGCCGTCGTACTGTCCTGGTGTGTGGTTACGTCCCTTCACCAATACGCACGCGCGCGGCCGCCCCCTGCCGCTGCGTGACCTGCGCCTGGCAGTGGGCTTCTTCGCCGGCTGCCTGATCCTGTACGTCCTGGGCGGGCCACGGGTCATGGGAGGCGATCTCCCCGTCTGGCAGGCCGTGCTGCCGGTGCTCGTGCTGTGCACCACGACGGCTTTCCGCAGCACCGTGCCGCTGGTCGCGGTCGCCGTCGGCACGCTCACCGTCGGCGTGCAGATGGCCGCCGGCGGGGGCCTGGGCCCCCTCCTCGTCTATACGGACCTGCTCTATGCGGCCGCCCTGTACGGAGCCCCGCTGCTGTGCCGGGTCCTTCAGTTCGGGACCGTCGCGGCCACTCTGGCGGCCACCGTCGCCCTGGTCGTCATAGGCGACCGCTCCGAGGGCGTGACGACGGGTGTCCTCATCGCTCTGGTGCTCATCTCTCCCGTATGGACCGCGGTACTGATCCGGAACCACAAGGAGCGGGCGGACGCCGAGCGGCAGCGGGCCGCCCAGATCGACCGGCTGGCGGAGCTGGACCGCAAGACCGTGCTTCAGACCGAACGCACCCGGATGGCCCGTGAGCTGCACGATCTGGTGGCCAACCACCTCAGCGCCATCGCCATCCACTCCAGCGCCGTGCTCTCCCTGACCGAGGCACAGCGGGAGAAGGACGGTACGGCGGAGCAGGATCCGGTGCTCCAGGCGCTCTCGGTGATCCGGGAGAACAGTGTGCAGGGGCTGGCCGAAATGCGGCGGATGGTGGTGCTGCTGCGGTCCGACCGGGGGGTGGCCGACGACTGGGACCGGCCGCAGCTGAACGCGCTGGGGGCGCTGGTCGAACAGGCCCGGCCGGCCGCCGACGCGGCGGCCCTGACCCTGCACACCGACCTCCCCGAGACCTTCCCCGAGGTGTCGTCGGTGATCGAGGTGACGGCGTACCGGATCGTGCAGGAGGCGCTGACCAATGTGCTCAAGCATGCGTCGGCGGGGCGGGTGCGGATCTGCTGCGAGGCCGGCGGCGAGCAGCTGACCATCTCGGTCGACAGCCCGCTGGCCCGCCCCGACGGCCGGGCCCGGCAGCGCCCCGTGGAGCAGCTGATGACCGGTGCGGGCGCCGGGCTCGCCGGGATGTCCGAGCGGGCGGCCCTGGTCGGCGGCAGCTTCGACGCGGGCCCCGACCGCACCGCCCCGGGGCGCTGGCGGGTGCGGGCGGTGCTCCCGCTGACCCAGAACCCCTAGGAGACGAGAAAGATGGCGCAGCCAGTGAGGGAGTCAGCGGCGGACGAGCCGAGGGGCGGGCCGGCGACGGCACCGGCGGACGGTCCGGCGGGCCGGCCCCCGGGCATCCGGGTGCTGGTGGCCGACGACCAGGCGGCCGTACGGTCCGGGCTGGTCCTGCTGCTCCAGACCGACCCGGACATCACCGTGGTCGGGGAGGCCGGCGACGGTGCGACGGCGGTCCGTCTGGCCGACGAACTGCGGCCCGATGTCGTGCTGATGGACATCCAGATGCCGCGGCTCAACGGCGTCGCCGCCACCCGTGGCATCGTGGAGCGCGGCCTCGCCGAGGTGCTGGTGCTGACCACCTTCGATCTCAACGAGTACATCTACGGGGCGCTGCGGGCCGGGGCCGGCGGCTTCCTCCTCAAGAACGCGGAACCGGCCGTACTGGTCGGCGCGATACGGGCGGTGGCACACGGGGAGGGCTTCCTCACCCCGGCCATTGCCCGGCGGCTGATCAGCGAGTTCGCCGGCCGGCCGGCCTCGGACCCCACCCTTCCGGACGACGCGGCGCAGGCCCTCGACGCCCTCACCAAACGGGAGTTGGAGGTGCTGGCCTGTATCGGACGCGGGCTGACCAACAGCGCCATCGCGGAGACCCTCGATCTCGCGGAGGGCACCGTCAAGACCCACACCAGCCGCATCCTGTCGAAGCTGAAGCTGCGCAGCCGGGTGCAGGCGGCGATTCTGGCGCAGCAGCACGGGATGGTCCGGCGGGGGTAAAAGGGAGCGCTCTCAGGGAGCGGCCCCCGACCGGCCCCTGATTTTCCCCCGGGCCTCCCCTATCCGTCCCCTAGCCGCCCCTGACCGGAGCGGGAGTACATAGAAAGTGACAGACGGCGGGCGGAAAGTGTCTACCTGCGGATGATCCAAATGTACCGGCGGGACGGGATCCTGGTCCGTACAAGGAGTCCGATGCGGAGTTCGACCCGGAACCCGGCCACGGAGTCCGACACCCTCACACGGAACGAGGAAAGCCCATGAAGGGTATTGCCATAGGCATTGTGGTCACGATCGTCGGTCTGGCCCTCTGGCTGAGCACAGAGGAAGTGGAGAACTCGGTCATCTCGCTCCACAAGGCCGGACTGATTCTGGCGATCATCGGCGCCGCGGAGGCCCTGTTCGCCTTACTGGGACTCGGAAAGAAGACGAAGAAATAGCGAGAATTACGCGGAACAAAAGAATATGCGTCGCCGCGGCGGCTGCCCGGCGGCCGTCAGTCCCGCATCTCGATGAGCTCCGTCAGGCGTTCCCGGGCCCGCTCGGCGTGCCGGTATGCCTGGGCCCGCCGGAAGAGCTCCGCGGAAGTGCGGAAGTATCCGGCGGCCCTTTCCCGGTCGCCGGCCCGTGCACACGCCGCCGCGATCTCCCCGAGCGCGGCGGCCTTCTCATGGCCGCGGCCGGTGTCGGGGAGCGCGGCCAGCTCCTCGCCGAGGGCGAAGAGCCGGGCGGGGTCACCGGCCGCCTCCGCCCCGGCCGCCTCCGCCGTCGTCAGCCACAGCGGAAAGCCCGGCTCCTGGGCCACCGAGGCGACCACCAGACCGCGCTCGACGAGGCTGCGGGCCGCCGCCGTGTCGCCGCGGCGCAGCAACAGCAGCGCGTAATGGCCGTTGATCTTCTCCCACAGCGGGAATCCGGCGGCGGGGGTGACCCGGCGCGCACACTCGCCCAGCAGCGCGGCGGCGCGCTCCGGCTCGCCCCGGTCGCGCAGGTCGAGCGCCCGGTGCAGATCGACCGAGGCACGCGGCCCGGGGAGCACCCCGTCCGCCGAGGGCCGGCCATGGTCGGTAGCGGGCGCCCAGTCAGGGCAGCCGCTCCAATAGGCGCAGCGGGTGAGCACATCGAGGGCGAGCAGCGAGTGAAAACCGGTGCCCGGGTGCCGGGCGGTGCATTCGAGGTGGCCGGTCAGCGCATAGCGCAGGCCGTCCTGGACCCGGCCGGCGGACTCCAGCAGATCGGCGAGCGCGATCAGCGTGCGCAGCCGGGGCTCGGCGTACGGCTCGGGGGCGAGCTCCGTCAGCATCCGCTCCAGGACCTCGGCTCCCTCGTCCGGGCGGCCGAGCGTGCCGAGGATTTCCGCGATGGCGAGCTGGGCCTCGGTGAAGACATCGTCCTGCCGATGGGCCGGCTCCGTGTCGGCGAGTGCCCGGAATTCCGACAGGGCCCCTTCGACATCGCCGCCGTCCCATTGCCGGCGGGCCGCCACCAATCGTCCGACGAGGTCGAGCCGGCGGACACCGGTGTTTTCGGCCGGCACGGGCTCTCCGGATATTTCCGCCACGCCGACCCCGAGGCGTTCGGCCAGGATCTTGAGTGCCCGGCCACTGGGAATGCGCTTCCCGTGTTCCACCAGCGATATATAACTGGATGACATTTCGGACCCGGCCAGGTCGTGCTGTGTCATTCCCGCACTGACCCGCAGTTCTTTGATTCGCCTCCCCGTGTCCGCCAGCTCAGGCATTCCACAAACCCTCCGGTTTTCGAACGGTGGATGACCCCGGGCGGCTGCTTCAAATCGCCGAGTCACAATGAGTGCTCGGACTTTACCAAGCGGTCAAGGGGAAGTCGACCAATATGGGGATTCCTCCACCGGCCTTCGCCGGGCGTGCGGAGATCATTTAGCAGGGATGCGCGCAATGCGGACACCGCCCGCAAGGGGCCGGCCCGCCACAGCGAAATGTCGGGTCAGCCGGTGCTGGGGTACCGCACGGCCGCCGGGGCCCACGGGGGCACTCATCGGCGTCGGACCGCCGCCCGGAGACACCTCACGGGCTCGCGCAATCACACTGCGAAGGCGCACATCGGATGCGCGCAGCGGCAGCGCGTAACGGCGGCAATTCCCGCTCACCGCCGACGGAAGCCCGGCACGCATGCGTCGCGTACGGAGCTCGGGCGGGAACTGGGAGGAGGCCCGGGAACCAGCGCCCCGATCGAGGCGGGGCGGGAGAAGTCCGGGGGTGTGACAGGTGGTTCAGGTCTGTGGTCGTGCGGTCTCTCAGGTGGTCACTGCTGCTCTGGCTACGGCTGTCGCCGGCCGGGTCGCCCGTTGCTGCGGGTCTTCGTCCGTCCCCGGCGCCTTCGGGTCGTTCACCTCTGCGTAGGTTTCACGTGGAACATGTCGGCTTCTGCACTCTCGCCCACTCCTGCGTCCAGGTCTGCGTCGGAGCCTGCGTCTGCCTCTACGTCGATCTCTGCGCGTGCGTCTCTACTGCGGTGTCCGTCTCTACTTCTGCTGCTGTCTTCGCCTCTGCTGCTGTGGCCGTCTCTGCTTCAGCGTCAGTTTCTGCTTCAGCGTCATTTTCTGGGGAGCACCGCTGCGTGCTGCGGCGATGACTCATGCCTCCGGGCTGCCGCGTGGTGTGCGTACACAGCCGTGTGGATCACGCCGGTGTGTGCGCCGTCCGAGTCAGACGTAGCGGGCGGTGTGCGCACGGTTGCGGGCCGCCGGAATGACCGCGGAGCGCGCGTGCGCGTCGGCACGGTCGGCGTCCGGCGTGGTCCCGGCCGGGTCGGTGTGGCCGGCGGCGGTCAGCGGCTCGGCGCCGGAGGCGAGGCGGCTGCGCATCCCCGGCGAGGTGCCATGCGCTTCGGCCCTGATGCGCTGCTTGATCGTCGGCGGCAGCTCCGGACGGGCGAACCCCCGCCGGGCCGGGGCGGCTTGACCGTACAGCGGTACGGTGCGCGGCGCGGGTACGGCACGGGTGCGCCGTTCCGGATGGGGCTCCGGTACAGCCGCGCGTTCCGCCTCCGAGGCATCACCGCCCGGGGTCTCGGCGCCCGCGTTCCCCTTGCCCAGGGTCCGCTCGTACAGTGCGGCGTCCCGGCGCGCGGCCGAGGCCGCGGCGGAGACTCCCAGTGATGCCAGCAGCTTGCCGAGCACGACAAGGCATACCGCCCAGAACTTCATGACCTTGGTCGCAGCCATGGTCCCTCGCTTTCGGTCGGGATCTCCCCGAGAGATCCGTTGCGTCTCCTGCGTTGTGCTTCCTCTGTTGCTTCGCTTCAGTTGCGCCGCTACCGGTGCACCACTTGGATGGCGTCGCTTCTGTTGCGTTTTCTTATGATGAGTACGTAATGGGCGGATTCACGGACCGACGCCCCCGGACCGGCGTTCTTCTGATGAACACCACCCGTACGCAGTAGTCGAGACCGTGGCGAGGCCGTCCGGGGCCGGCCGCCGAGGGGCGTACGGCGCTCTCACCCGCGGTCGCCTCGCACCGCCCCCGTATCGCCCCGCACCGACTCGGGCCCGCCCGCATCCCCCAAAAAAATCTGCGGCCGTTTCACGTGAAACGGCCGCAGATAAAGGCGAGTTGGCGGCTCTACGGGCCCGCTCGCCGCGCCTCCTCCTCAGGCCGGTGTCGGCTCCCCCGTGCGGGCCATCTCCGCCATCATGCGGACGGCCTCGGGTTCAGGGGTGGTGGGCGGGATGATCAGCAGGTCCCAGCGGCCGTGGCCGGAGGAGACAAGGCAGATGGTGTCCGGGCCGGGGCGGCCGGTGGTTCTGCGGAGGCGGACGACATGGCCGGCGACGAGCGTGTGGGAGGGAAGCGCGGACCAGCCGGCGCCGTTCACCGTGGCGTGGGTGATCCGGGGCCAGTCGAAGGGCCACGCGGTCAGCAGCTCCGGGAGTTCGGCCAGCAGGTCCGTGGAGTGCGGCCACCAGAGACCGTCCAGGCGCCGGGCCGTATCGGTGTGGGGGGCGATGGCCAGGCGGGCGACGGGTGGTGGCGCGTGGTGCTGGGTGTGAGCGGGGTGGGGAGGGTCCCCGGCGGTGGTCATGCGGTGCTCCTGAGGCGGCGGGCCGCCACCCGTGCAGGATCGGGCCAGCGCACGTCCCGGACCCAGCCGAGACGCTCGAAGAGCCGGATGACGGCGGCGGACACATCGACCTGGCCGCGGTCGACACCGTGGCGGGCGCAGGTCGGGTCGGCGTGGTGCAGGTTGTGCCAGCTCTCGCCGAACGACAGCAGGGCCAGCGGCCACAGATTGGTCGCCCGGTCATGGCGCCGGGTGCGGAAGGGCCGCTCGCCGATGAGATGGCAGAGCGAATTGACGCTCCAGGTGACGTGGTGCAGCAGCGCGATGCGGATGAACCCGGCCCACAGCAGGGCGGTCAGCGCGGTGACCCAGGAGCCGCCGAGCGCCCAGCCCAGCGCGAACGGCAGGCCGAGCGTGAGCAGACACAGCACGGGAAACGCCCGGTCCACCGCGCGGATGCCCGGGTCGGCGAGCAGATCGGGCGCGAAGCGGCGGTGCGAGGTGGGGTCGTCGCCGAACAGCCAGCCGATGTGCGAGTGGACCAGTCCGCGCAGCTGACCGCGCAGGCTGGTGCCGTAGCGGTACGGGGAGTGCGGATCGCCGGGGCGGTCGGTGTAGGCGTGGTGGCGGCGGTGGGTGGCGACCCAGTCGATGACATCGCCCTGGAAGCTGAGCGAGCCGGCGAGGGCGAGCGCGATGCGCAGCGCGGGCGTGGCCGTGTAGCTGCCGTGGGTGAGGCCGCGGTGGAAGCCGACGGTGACGCCCAGGCCGCTGACGACGTAGAAGACGGCCAGCAGCACGAGGTCGATGGGGCCGACGACGCTGCCCCAGAGGAGCGGGATCCCGACGGCCAGGCCGACGAACGGGGCGACGACGATGATGCCGGTCACGGTGACGTACATCCGCCGGCCGCTGCTCGGCGGGGACTCGGTGCCGTCGTCAGGGAACGGGGAGGTCCCGTCGTAGTCCTGGGCCGACGGGACGGAGCGGGCGGCGGACGTCACAGGTCGTTTCCCGCCTTGCCCGAGGGCGGCGGTGGGCCGGTCGCAGGCGCTTCGGGGCCGGCCTCGTCATGCGGCCGCTTGTGCATCCGCTGCCGTACGGACTGCTTCCAGTCCGCGTACCGATGGGTCGGCATCCGCCCGGCACCCTGGGCATTGACCCGGGCGATGAACAGCGCTCCCAGCGCCACCAGCGCCAGCAGCACCACCACGGTCCACAGAGTCTGCATGGTGCTCACCTCACTCGGGCGGGCCGCAGCAGCGACGCGCCCGGTGTTGTGGTCCCCGAGTCCCTTGGTGTCTTCACGGTACCCCGCACCGGCCGGGCAAATCCCCTTATAGGCGGTGATAGCCCAGCACTCCCGGCGAGGAGCCACGGCCAGGCATCTTCTACAAGGCTGTAGACGGCGCTCACCGTGGGCCGTGCACGTGAGCGCCCCGGGCAGCGGACCTCCGGGCGGGGGAGGGCGGCGGCCGCCCTCCCCCGGCCGGAGGTCCCGCCTCAGACGTTGACGCCGAAGTCCGTCGCGATGCCCGCCAGGCCGGACGCATAGCCCTGGCCCACCGCGCGGAACTTCCACTCCCCGTCGTGCCGGTAGAGCTCGCCGAAGACCATCGCGGTCTCGGCCGAGGCGTCCTCGCTCAGGTCGTAGCGGGCCAGCTCCACCCCGTCCGCCTGGTTGACCACGCGAATGAAGGCATTGCGGACCTGGCCGAAACTCTGCCCCCGGCTCTCCGCATCGTGAATGGAGACCGGAAAGACGATCTTCGCGATCTCGGCGGGCACTCCCGACAGCGTGACCTCGATGGACTCGTCGTCCCCCTCGCCCTCGCCGGTCAGGTTGTCGCCGGTGTGCCGCACCGAGCCGTCGGGGCTGGTGAGGTTGTTGTAGAAGACGAAGTGCGCGTCCGAGGCGACCTTGCCCGCCTCGGTGCACAGCAGCGCGCTGGCGTCCAGGTCGTAATCCGCGCCCGTGGTCGTGCGGACGTCCCAGCCGAGGCCGACGGTGACCGCGGTCAGTCCGGGCGCTTCCTTCGACAAGGAGACGTTGCCGCCCTTGCCCAGCGAGACTCCCATGGCTTCCCTCCAGGTGTTGCCTGCGTTCCGGGTGAGCCTCAAAATCTACGGGAGTGTAGAAGTAAAGCGCCGGGGATCGACGCCGCGGGCTCCGGGCCCGACGAACCACCGCCCGGATTCGGCCACTCAGTAGGATGCCGGGACGTCCCGGGCGGCGAGACACCCGGCGCGACGGGAGGCGACGACAGTGGGCGGGAAGTCCTTCGGGAAGGCGCCGGACGGCGGGGCCACCCCTGGGCCGCGGGAAGATGACGGCTCCGGACGGGAGCGCGCCCGCCGGCGCGGCCAGGGCCAACTGGAGGCCCAGGTGCTGGCCGCGCTGCACGAGGCGTCGGGCCCGGCCACCGCCGCCTGGGTACAGGAGCGGCTCGGCGGCGACCTCGCGTACACGACCGTGATGACGATCCTGTCCCGGCTGCACGCCAAACAGGCCGTCACCCGCGAGCGGTCCGGCCGTGCGTACGTCTGGCTCCCGGCCGCCGACGAGGCCGGTCTCGCGGCGCTGCGGATGCGCCGCGTACTGGACGGCGAACCGGACCGGGACGCCGTACTGGCCAGCTTTGTCTCCGCGCTGTCCGTGCACGACGAGCAGGTGTTGCGCGCGCTCCTCGACCGCGCCTCGGCCGACGGCCCCGCCCCGGCCGACGACCCGGCGCCCACCGGCCGCCCGGCCGCGGCCACGGAGCCCGGCACGGGCCCGGCCTCCCACCGGCCCCACCCCTCGGACGAAGCCCACGGAGACTGACCGGGGGGCGGGCACAGCTGAGCCGCCGTCACCACCGCCCACTGCGGGCACGGCCATCTCCGCGCTCTGCGCTCTGCGCTCTGCGCTCTGCGCTCTGCGCTCTGCGCTCTGCGCTCTCAACGCACCGGTTGCGCTGTTCGTCGTTCTGAAGGCGGCAACGCCGCTCTGAGTGCACACTGATCCCTGACCTCACCGGGCCGGACACGGCCCACCGGATCGTGCACGCTCCGCATCGGACAACTTCTACAAGGCTGTAGACGTCGCCGGTAGAGTGCGCACACATACGCAACAGGCGTGGCCGGAGGGGGAGATGGCGACGAGGTGCGGACTCCTGACCAGGGACTGCCCGCCTCCAGAGGCGGAGGTGCGATGGGTCTATCAGCCGGTGGAGGTCCAATACCCGGACGGCAGATGGACGTTGGGGCGGATCAACGCCTGGTGGACGGACGGCGCGGGCGAGCTGTGGTGCCGGCTGCGCACCCTGCCCGGCGCATGTCCGCAGTGGCGGCGTTACGACCCCGAGTTCATCCTGCTGCTGCCCAGCGCCGGTATCTGATCCGCCACGCCCCGCCGACGCCGCCGGTCCGGCCGGCCGCCCGGGCCGAGGCCGGAGCCAGGGGCGGGATCATCCCCACCTCCGTACCGCACCGCCCGCATCACCAGCATCAGAAGGACCAGAAGGGCCATCGGCGTGCATGACAGGCAGACGCACCAGCAGACGGCCCGACGGGGCGCCGACGGCGCACCCGGCTCGCCCCCTTCCCCCGGCGGCGACTCCCGCGCGCCCGGCGGCTCCCGCGCGCCCGGCCCCGGCGCGCGCCGTAAGCCCTCCGGCTCCGACCGCCGGACCGGGGAGGGCTCCCGTAAGGCAGGCCGGACGGGCACGCTCCGGATCACCCGGCGGGGCCGCATCCTCGCCTGGACCGGCGGGGTGCTCGGCGTCCTGGTGCTCGCCACGGCCGGCGTCGGGGCGTGGGTCTACCAGGAACTCGACGGCAACATCCGCGGCGTGGACATCGGTGTCGACGGCGACCGGCCGCCCAACCTCAGCCCCGGCTCCAAGAACGTGCTGGTCGTCGGCTCCGACAGCCGCGCGGGCGCCAACGCCAAATACGGCAGGAACCTGACAACCATGCAGTCGGACACGCTGATGGTGCTGCACATCGCCGCCAACCGTAAGTGGGCCACCGCGGTGTCCTTCCCCCGGGACTCGTGGGTGCAGATCCCCGCCTGCACCCGCGGCAACGGTTCGAAGTCGTCGCCCCACCACTTCAAGATCAACGAGGCGTTCTCGATCGGCGGTGACTCCGGCGACATCCGCAAGGCCGCGGCCTGCACCATCAAGACCGTCGAGAAGAACACCGGACTGCGGATCGACCACTTCACCTCGGTCGATTTCCAGGGCTTCAAGGGGATGGTCAACGCCCTGGGCGGCATTGAGGTCTGCCCCGAACACGCCATCCACGACAAGAAGGCCCACCTCGACATGGAGGCGGGCTGCCAGAACGTCCGGGACGAGAAGGCGCTCGGCTACGTCCGCACCCGCTACAGCGTCGGTGACGGCTCCGACCTCGGCCGCATCGGCCGCCAGCAGGAGTTCATGAAGGCGCTGGGCGCCAAGGCCCAGTCCAAGCTCACCAGCCCCGGCGAGCTCTACGACTTCCTCAAGGCGGCCACCGAGTCCATCACCACCGACAAGGACCTGGCCGGCCTCAAGCCGCTCTACGACCTGGCCGCGACGGTCAAGGACATCCCCAGCGACCGCCTTACCTTCCTGACCGTCCCCAACTACTCCCGCGAGGCCGACGTCCCCACCGACAAGGCCAATGTCGTCTGGCAATACCCACAGGCCGGCGGGCTGTTCAGCGACCTCGCGCACGACCGGGAGATCGGCGCCGCCGGGAAGAAGAAGCTCGCCGAGGCCGCCAAGAACCCGGTGACCGCCCGTTCCGTGCAGGTCCGGGTGCTCAACGGCACCGGCACCCCCGGCCGGGCGGCGGCCGCCGCCGAGCAGCTGCGCAAATTCGGCTTCACGGTCATCGCCACCGGCAACGCCCCGGCGACGGACCGGACCACGCTCACCTACCCGGTCGCCCTCAAGGACCGGAGCGCGGTCCTCACCGGCCGCTTCCCCGGTATCAAGGCGAAGGAATCGGCCGACGCGGCTCCGGGCGCGGTGACGCTGACGATCGGGCCGGACTTCGCGGTGGGCAATTAGGCAACTGCATGGTCGCTAGCTGTATTGATCACGAGCGTTGTTCACAGCGCCCGGCTGCCGGGAACGGTGGCGCATCACCGCTTCGGTGTTCCCGCAGCGTGCCGTGCAGTACCGCCGCCGACCGTTCCTGGACGTGTCCACATAGGCGCGGGAGCACTCGGCGCGCAGGCAGCGCCCGAGCCTTGCTCCCCCTTCCCAGCACAGGACGAAAGCAAGGCCGCCGGCGGTGACCGCCTTGACCCTGGACAGCACGTCGGCCGAGTCGGGGACGAAGTGAAGATGGGGCTGGAGGCCGTCATGGGTGGTCACCCAAGGACGGATGGTGGCCGCCACCAGCAGGTCGTTCACGGCTGAGCACTGCTCGGCGGGATCGGTGGAACCGAACACGCGGGCCAGTTGGTCACGCCAGCCTCGAAAGCCGTCCACATCGGCAGCGCCGACCGCCGGGCGACGGATCTCATGCGCCTCCAGCAAGCGCCGCACGCTTGCCGCGCTCATCTCGGGCAGATTGATCAGATCGGCCGACAGCACGGCTCCGAGACGGCCGTAGTGATTCTGCTTCACGGGACCTTCCCGGGCGTTACAGAACCCCACCGTCCACGGTGTGGTGCTTTTCCTCCGGGCTCACATGGATCAGCTGAACGTCGGAGCAGGCGATGAGCCAGCCAGCGGTGTGGCACCACAGGTACCGCACCATTCCCTCGGACGTGAGGTGTTCGGATATCGGTCGGCAGGATTCGGAGGACAGTCCGCATGCGGGACACCACCACGGTTCACACTGCGCATCGGGGATTCGTGCCATGTCCGCCAGCGTGCGGTCATGGGTTAAATACATTCAACCATTACAAGAGCGGCGAGCGTCGGGCCGCGAGCAACGGGCGTCGGGCTCTGCCGGCAGGGGGTGCGTCACGAGGTACGTCACGGGGTGCGCGGGGTGCGTCACGGCACGCCGACGGGACGCCGGCCGGTCTGCCGGACGGCGCCCGGTGTGCCGGGGTCTCAGGCGCGCAGCCGTTCCACCGGCCGGGCCGTGTGCACTTCGATGTCGTGCGCGGCCCGCTGGAGCAGCTGATGGCTGAGGTCCGACATCGCCCGTGCCACCGCCAGCTCGTCGCCGATGGCCGGGACGTTCTCATCGGCGGGATTGCAGCGAGCCGCTCCCTGGCCGACCATCTGTCCGCCTTCCTTGCCACGCAGCCTGGCCTCGGCTCTGACCTCGCTGTCGGTCTCGGTGATGCTGATCTCGGCGTTCCATGTCTTCGTGGCAGTCACCGGAAGCCTCCTCGTCCACCCCATGAGCAGCACAGGAACCACCCCCACAAAAATCGTCGCACCGCCACCCGTGGGTCGCACCTGGGGCTCTCCACACCTTGATCCGGGGGTTTTCCTCATGGTCCGGGCGCGGTCGCGGCCATAGCCTCGAAACAGCGGGGGAGCGTGCGGGGCACGGGCCCGCACCTCGCCAAACAGCGACTTTTTCCGGGGGAGTTCATGCGTATGCGGGTCCGTTTCATCGGCGTCGTCGCGTTGGCCGGCATCGGGGCAGTGAGCCTCAGCGCCTGTGGGCTGCTGCCCGGGAAGACCTTCAAGGACGACGCCACGGTCTCGAAGAAGATCACGTCCGTCCGGCTGGACACCGGTTCGGGCGGCCTCACGGTGCACGGCGGCAAGGGCGGCGGCACGGTCTCGGTGCACCGCGCGGTCTCGTACCACGGCGAACGGCCGCAGGGCGCCACCCACCGCGTCGAGGACGGTGTGCTGGTGCTCGCCGGCTGCGGCCGCAACTGCACCGTGGACTACACCGTCGAGCTGCCGGCCGGGGTCCCGGTGAGCGGGGAGACCTCGTCCGGTTCGGTGGAGCTGGCCAAGGTGGGCCCGGTGAAGCTGACCACCAGCTCAGGGGACATCCAGCTGGACGGGGCGAGCGGCGCGGTCGATGTCCGGACCACCAATGGCCGGATCACCGGACGCGGGCTGTCGGGCGCGCGGACCGCGGCCGAGTCGTCCAACGGGGATATCGACCTCACCCCCGCCACCGCGCAGGACGTCCGCGCGAAGACCTCCAACGGCGCCATCCGGCTGCAACTGCCGAAGGGCCCGTACCGGGTCGCCGCCGAGACCAGCAACGGGGAGGAGCACATAGGCATCGCCCAGGACCCGGCGGCCCGCTACCGCCTGGAGCTGACCACCAGCAACGGGGACATCACCGCGAAGGCCGCCTGACGGAGCAGGCGGCCCGGTCCGACGGCCGGCCCCCGCCGCCCCGGTCAGCTGCCGGACTCCGGCCGCAGCCACGCGTTGTGGCCGGCCGCGGCCTTCCGCCGGGGCGGGCCACGGCCGGCCCGCCCCGTGGTGGGTCAGTCCTCGCCCTCCAGCTCCCCTTCGGTCTCCAGGAAAGCCTGGCGCAGCGCCGCCAGCGTCTCGGCGTCCGGCTTCTCCCACATGCCGCGGGATTCCGCCTCGAGGAGGCGTTCGGCGATCCCGTGCAGGGCCCAGGGGTTGGCCTCCTCCAGGAAGGCCCGGTTCTCGGGGTCGAGGACGTAGGTCTGGGCGAGCTTGTCGTACATCCAGTCGGCGACCACGCCCGTGGTGGCGTCGTAGCCGAACAAGTAGTCCACGGTGGCGGCGAGTTCAAAGGCGCCCTTGTAGCCGTGGCGGCGCATCGCCTCGATCCAGCGGGGGTTGACCACCCGGGCGCGGAAGACCCGGGAGGTCTCCTCGACCAGGGTGCGGGTGCGGACCGTCTCCGGGCGGGTGGAGTCACCGATGTACGCCTCGGGCGCCTTGCCCTTGAGCGCCTTGACGGTGGCGACCATGCCGCCGTGGTACTGGAAGTAGTCGTCGGAGTCCGCGATGTCGTGCTCGCGGGTGTCGGTGTTCTTGGCGGCGACCGCGATGCGCTTGTAGGCGGTCTCCATCTCGGAGCGGGCCGGCCGGCCCTCCAGCCCGCGGCCGTAGGCGTAGCCGCCCCAGACCGTGTAGACCTCGGCCAGGTCGGCGTCGGTGCGCCAGTCACGGGAGTCGATCAGCTGGAGCAGACCCGCGCCGTACGTCCCCGGGCGGGAGCCGAAGATGCGGGTGGTGGCGCGGCGCTCGTCGCCGTGGTCGGCGAGGTCGGCCTGGGTGTGGGCGCGGACGAAGTTCTCCGCGGCCGGCTCGTCCAGTCCGGCGGCGAGCCGTACGGCGTCATCGAGCAGGCCGATGACGTGCGGGAAGGCGTCCCGGAAGAAGCCGGAGATGCGCAGCGTGACATCGATACGGGGGCGGCCGAGCTCGGCGAGCGGGATCGGCTCCAGCCCGTTGACCCGGCGCGAGGCGTCGTCCCAGACGGGGCGGACACCCAGCAGCGCCAGCGCCTCGGCCACATCGTCGCCGGACGTCCGCATGGCGCTGGTGCCCCACAGCGACAGACCGACGGACTGCGGCCAGTCGCCGTTGTCGTCGCGGTAGCGCGTCAGCAGGGAGTCGGCGAGGGCCTGGCCGGTCTCCCAGGCGAGGCGGGAGGGCACGGCCTTGGGGTCGACGGAGTAGAAGTTCCGGCCCGTCGGCAGCACGTTGACCAGGCCACGGAGCGGGGAGCCGGAGGGCCCGGCCGGGACGAAGCCGCCGTTGAGGGCGTGCACGGCGTGGTCGATCTCGTCGGTGGTGGCGGCGAGGCGCGGGACGACCTGACGGGCGGCGAAGTCGAGGATGTCGGCGACCGCGGCCGGGTGTCCCTCGGCGGCCTTGGCCACCGCTGCCGGGTCCCAGTCCGCGTCCTCCATCGCCTGCACCAGGGCGCGGGCGGTGGCCTCCGCCTCGTCGGCGGTCGTACGGGTGGCCGCGGACTCGTCCAGTCCGAGCGCCTCCCGCAGACCGGGCAGGGCGGACGTACCGCCCCAGATCTGGCGGGCGCGCAGGATGGACAGAACGAGGTTGACCCGTGCCTCGCCGGTCGGCGCGCCGCCCAGCACATGGAGTCCGTCGCGGATCTGGGCGTCCTTGACCTCGCACAGCCAGCCGTCGACGTGCAGCAGGAAGTCGTCGAAGCCGTCGTCGTCGGGGCGTTCGTCCATCCCCAGGTCGTGGTCGAGCTTGGCGGCCTGGATCAGCGTCCAGATCTGGGCGCGGATCGCGGGCAGCTTGGCCGGGTCCATCGCGGAGATGGCCGCGTACTCGTCCAGGAGCTGCTCCAGGCGCGCGATGTCGCCGTAGGACTCGGCGCGGGCCATCGGCGGGACGAGGTGGTCGACGAGGGTGGCGTGCACCCGGCGCTTGGCCTGGGTGCCCTCGCCGGGGTCGTTGACCAGGAAGGGGTAGACGAGCGGCAGATCACCGAGGGCGGCGTCCGGGCCGCAGGCCGCGGACAGGCCCGCGTTCTTGCCGGGCAGCCACTCCAGGTTGCCGTGCTTGCCCAGGTGGACCATGGCATCCGCGCCGAAACCGCCGTCTTCGGCAGCGGCCGCGATCCAGCGGTACGCCGCCAAGTAGTGGTGCGAGGGCGGCAGATCGGGGTCGTGGTAGATCGCGATCGGGTTCTCGCCGAAGCCGCGTGGCGGCTGGATGAGGATCAGGAGATTGCCGCGGCGCAGCGCGGCCAGCACGATGTCGCCGTCGGGGTTCCGGCTGCGGTCGACGAACATCTCGCCGGGCGGCGGCCCCCAGTGCTGCTCGACGGAGTCCCGGAGTTCCTGCGGCAGCGTGGCGTACCAGCGCTTGTAGTCGGCGGCCGGAATGCGGACCGGGTTACGGGCGAGCTGTTCCTCGGTGAGCCACTCCTGGTCGTGGCCTCCGGCCTCGATGAGGGCGTAGATCAGCTCGTCACCGTCGCCGGACTCCAGGCCCGGGACCGGCTCGGCGGTCTCGTCACCGAAGTCGTAGCCGTCCGCCCGGAGGCGGCGCAGCAGGGCCACGGCACTGGCCGGGGTGTCCAGCCCGACCGCGTTGCCGATGCGGGAGTGCTTGGTCGGGTAGGCGGACAGCACCAGCGCGAGGCGCTTCTCCGCGGCCGGGATGTGGCGCAGCCGGGCGTGCCGGACGGCGATCCCGGCGACCCGGGCGGCGCGCTCGGGGTCGGCGACGTAGACCGGCAGTCCGTCCTCGTCGACCTCCTTGAAGGAGAACGGGACGGTGATCAGCCGGCCGTCGAACTCGGGGACCGCGATCTGCGAGGCGGCGTCCAGCGGCGAGAGTCCCTCGTCGTTCTCCTCCCAGGCGCTGCGCGGCCCGGTCAGGCACAGGGCCTGGAGGATCGGCACGTCCAGGGCGGCCAGCGCGCCCGCGTCCCAGGACTCGTCGTCGCCGCCCGCGGATGCCTCGGCGGGCTTGCTGCCGCCCGCCGCGAGGACCGTGGTGACCAGGGCGTCGGCGCTCCCCAGTGCCTCGATCAGCTCCGGCTCGGGGGCGCGGAGGGAGGCCACGAACAGCGGCCGGGCGCGCCCGCCGGCCGCCTCGATCTGCTCGCACAGGGTCCGTACGAAAGCGGTGTTGCCGCTCATGTGGTGGGCGCGGTAGTAGAGCACGGCGACCAGCGGGCCGCTCTCGTTGCGCCCTTCCCAGTCCAGCGGGCCCCAGGACGGGGCGGGCTCCGGCGGCTCGAAGCCATGGCCGGTCAGCAGCACCGTGTCGGAGAGGAAGCGGGCGAGCTGGTCGAGGTTGGCGGGGCCGCCGTGCGCGAGATAGGCGTGCGCCTCGGCCGCGATGCCGACCGGGACCGTGGACTGCTCCATGAGCTGGGCGTCGGGGGCCTGTTCACCGGTGAGCACGACGACCGGCCGGTGCTGGTCCTCGGCGAGCAGCACCTCCAGGCCCTCCTCCCAGGCGCGGATGCCACCGAGGAGACGTACGACGACGAGGTCGGTGCCCTCCAGCAGCGCGGGGAGTTCGGCGACATCGAGACGGGCGGGGTTGGCGAGCCGATACGGCACGGGACCCGTGGCCGCCCGGGCGCTGAGCAGGTCGGTGTCGGAGGTCGACAGCAGCAGAAGCATGCGAGCGCAGGCCCTTCCTCGGGGTATCCGCGCCCCGGGTGGTCGTATGGACGGCGGGAGTTCCTGGCTCACCGGCAGCTGCCGGGTTCACAGTGGCGGGACCGCGCCGGATTCACACCGGGCTTCCTCCCTGGGGCCGTAAGGCCCTGCGCCGTCGCTGGCGTCGGCGGGACGTCCGACCCACCGACCTGCATAGTAAGGGCTGCGGCCGCGCGAGGTAAGCGGGCCTCCGGACCGGCCGTATCGGTACGGGGCGCGCGCCTGCGTACGCGGATTCGGGCCGCGAGCTTGGCCGGATCCGGCCCGGATGGGCCACCCGCCTCCGTGGGTATGCTCGCGGCCATGCCGCCCTCCCCCTCGACACGGCCCCCCGGGTCCGAACCGCTTATACGGGACCGCGGTGACGCCTGCCCGGGAGCGCTGCGGCTGCACTCCGCCGCCGACGGCCACCTCGCCCGAGTGCGACTGCCCGCCGGGGATTTGACGGTACGTCAGGCGGAGGCGCTGGCCGACGCCGCGGACCGGCTCGGGGACGGCCATCTCTCCCTCACCTCCCGCGGCAACGCGGAACTCCGTGGCCTCCCGGACGACTGCGGCGGCCGGCTCGCCGCCCTGCTGCGCGACGCCGGCCTGCTGCCCTCCGAGCGCCACGAACGCATCCGCAACATCCTCGCCTCCCCCCTGGCCGGACTGGACCGGCACACCCCTTCTGACGTGCGGTTGTGGGCCCGTGACCTGGACCGGCTGCTCTGCACGAGCGAGTCCGCGACCGCGCTGTCGGGCCGCTTCCTCTTCGTCCTGGACGACGGCCGGGGCGATGTGGCGGCGCTCGGCGGCGATGTGAGCTTGGTCGCAGAACCGGCCGGGACCGAGGCCCCGGCAGACGACGGGGACCAGGCCGGGACCGGACATCCGGCCCGCCCCGGAGGCACTGCCCTGCTGCGGGTCGGCGACGACCCGGCGGCCCTGCGCATCGCCGGCCCCGACGCCCCACGCGCCGCCCTCACCGCCGCCGAGGCATTCCTCTCCGCCGCCGAGGCAAGCGGCAGCGGCGCCTGGCGGGTCCGTGAACTCCCGCCCGAACACGGCCTGACGGCCCGGGCGGTCGCGGAGCGGCTGCGGGGAGCGGGGGTTGGGTTTGGGTTTGTGGCCGGAGTGGCGGAGGTGGCCGAGGCTACGGACCCCGTGCCGGACGCGGCTCCCGCGCCATACGCGGTCCCCGCGCCGTACCCCGCCCCCGTTTCCTACGCCGACTCCTCCGCCCCCGGCATCGTCGAGGGGCTCGATGGCGCCCGGGCGCTTTCCGTGCTCGCACCGCTGGGGCGGCTGTCCGTCGCGCAGTGGCGGCTGCTGACCGGTGTCGCCGCGGCGGACGGGGAGGGCGTTCTCCGGCTCACCCCCTGGCGCGGCATCGTCATCCCGGGGCTGTCCGCCGACGTGGCGGCTGCCCGCCTGCGTGAACTGGCCGCCGCCGGGCTGATCACCGACCCGGACTCCCCCTGGCACCGCATCGGCGCCTGCACCGGCCGCCCCGGCTGCGCCAAGTCCCGTACCGACGTACGGGGCGATGCAACGGCCGCGGTCACGGCGGGCACGCCCGTCCCCGTCCCCGTATCCGTCCCCATATCCGTTTCAGGCCCCGACACCTGCAACCCCGCTCCCCGTCACCGACCGGGACCGGACACCCCGGCGGCCCCCCGTCACCACCTCCCCGTGTACTGGTCCGGCTGTGAGCGGCGCTGTGGGCACCCGCACGGTGCCTGGGTCGATGTGCTGGCGACGGCGGACGGTTACCAGGTATCGGTCGTCCGGCCGAAGACCCCACCCGCCCCGGCGGCACCCCCCGCAGCCCCCCGCCCCACCTCATGAACCACCTCCGCCCCACAGCGCCATGCTCCACCCCGACCCACCGCGCCACCCCATGAACCGACCCACAGCGCCACGCCCCACCCCATGAACCACCCCCGACCCACCGCGCCATGCCCCACCTCCAGAACCGTCCCGTACCCGACAACCCCGAGGCCACAGTGACCGCGTTCGACTACGAGAAGGACGGTGCGGCGATCTATCGCCAGTCCTTCGCCACCATCCGCGCCGAGGCGGACCTCGGCGGCCTGCCCGCCGACGTCAGCCGGGTCGCGGTCCGCATGATCCACGCCTGCGGCATGGTCGACCTGGTACGCGATCTCGCCTTCACCCCCGAGGTGGTGGCCCGCGCCCGCGAGGCGCTGCGCGCCGGTGCGCCGATCCTCTGCGACGCCAACATGGTGGCCAGCGGCGTCACCCGTAAGCGGCTGCCGGCCGACAACGAGGTGCTGTGCACCCTCGCCGACCCGTCGGTGCCGGACCTGGCCGCCCGGATGGGGACCACCCGCAGCGCCGCCGCCCTGGAGCTGTGGCGGGACCGGATGGAAGGCGCCGTGGTCGCGTTCGGCAACGCCCCCACCGCCCTCTTCCGGTTCCTCGAAATGATCGAGGAGGGCGCACCCCGCCCCGCCGCCGTCATCGGCATACCCGTCGGCTTCATCGGCGCCGCGGAGTCCAAGGACGCTCTGATCGCCCACCCGTCGGAGCTGGACCACATCGTCGTGCGCGGGCGCCGGGGCGGCAGCGCCATGGCCGCCGCCGCGATCAACGCCCTGGCAAGCGAGGAAGAGTGAGCGTGAGCGAGCAGCAGCTGACCGGTCGCCTCTACGGTGTGGGCCTCGGCCCCGGCGACCCGTCCCTCATGACGGTCCGAGCGGTCGAGGTCATCGCCGAGGCCGACGTCATCGCCTACCACAGCGCCCGGCACGGACGCTCCATCGCGCGCTCCATCGCCGCACAGCACCTCCGTGCCGACCACATCGAGGAAGCGCTGATCTACCCGGTCACCACGGAGTCGACCGATCACCCCGGCGGCTACCGGGGCGCACTGGACGAGTTCTACGAGACCGCGGCGGCCCGCCTCGCCGCGCACCTCGACGCCGGCCGCACGGTCGCCGTCATCTCCGAGGGCGACCCGCTCTTCTACGGCTCCTACCAGCACATGCACAAGCGGCTGGCCCACCGCTATCCGACCGAGGTCATCCCCGGCGTCACCTCCATCAGCGCCGCCGCGGCCCGCCTGGGCAAGCCGCTCGCCGAGGCCGACGAGGTCCTGACGATCCTCCCCGGCACGCTCCCGGAGGAGGAACTGACCGCCCGCCTGGCCTCGACCGACACCGCCGTCGTCATGAAACTGGGCCGCACCTTCCCCACCGTCCGCCGCGCCATGGAACGTTCCGGCCGTCTCCTGGAAGCCCACTACGTCGAGCGCGCGACGATGTCCGGCGAACGCACGGAGCGGCTGGCGGACATCGACGCGGAGACGGTCCCGTACTTCTCCGTCAGCGTGGTGCCGAGCCGCATCGCGGACCTGCCACCGGCGGACACGGCCACGGGTACGGGTACGGCCGCGGGTACGGGTACGGCCGCAGGTACGGGTACGGGTACGGCCACTGCCGCGGCCACGACTACGGCCCCGGCTACGACCACGACCGCCGCCCCGGCTGAGGCCACGGCAACATCCACGGCCACGGCCACGGCCACCGCCACCGCCACCGCCACCGCCACCGCCACCGACGAACCGTCCGGCGCCGGCCAGGCGGAGTCCTCCCCCCACCCCGGCGAGGTCGTCGTCGTCGGCACCGGTCCGGCCGGGCCGCTCTGGCTGACGCCCGAGTCCCGTGGCGCCCTGGCCGCCGCCGAGGACCTCGTCGGCTACACCACCTACCTGGACCGCGTCCCGCTGCGTCCCGGTCAGCGCCGCCACGCCTCCGACAACAAGGTCGAGTCCGAACGCGCCGAACTCGCCCTCGACCTGGCCCGGCGCGGCCGCCGGGTGGCCGTGGTGTCCGGCGGCGACCCGGGCATCTTCGCGATGGCCACCGCCGTCCTGGAGGTCGCCTGCCAGGCCCCCTACCGCGCCATCCCCGTACGGGTCCTCCCGGGTGTCACCGCCGCCAACGCGGCCGCCGCCCGCGCCGGCGCCCCGCTCGGCCACGACTACGCGGTCATCTCCCTCTCCGACCGCCTCAAGCCCTGGGAGGTCATCGCCGAACGCCTGCATGCCGCGGCCGGCGCCGACCTGGTCCTCGCCCTCTACAACCCCGGCTCCCGCAGCCGCACCTGGCAGGTCGGCAAGACCCGCGAACTCCTCCTGGAACACCGCGCCCCCGACACCCCCGTCATCCTCGCCCGCGACATCGGCGGCCCCGAGGAGTCGGTACGCACCGTCCGCCTCTCCGACCTCGACCCCACCCAGGTCGACATGCGCACCCTGCTCATCGTCGGCTCGTCCCAGACTCAGGCGGTACGGCGCGATGACGGGACCGAGGTCGTGTGGACACCGCGGAGGTATCCGGAGGGGTGAGCCGACCGGCCGGGTAGGGGCTCCGGCTCGCGCCATGAGTAGTGCCGGGGCCCGGTCCGGGCGTGGGCCCGGCGCCGGACCTCGCCTCCGGCACCCCCTCCGGTCCCGCCGGCAACCCCTCCCGCCCCTCTGGCAACCCCGCCCGTCAGGGACGCGTCTCTCGCGACATGCACGCGAATCTGGCCCGCGTACAGCAACTACTGATCTTCACCCGGCTCCAGACGAGCAGCTGCGCGTTCGCCGTCGCGCTGCTCGCGGGGGTCGCGCTGTCCACCGCGCTGCCGCAGTTGCCGGTGGCCCGGTACGACCTGTTGCTCGTCTACGGACTGCTGCTCACGCTGGTGTTCCGGCTACGCGGGTGGGAAAGCAGCAGGGATGTCCTGGTCATCGCCGTGTGTCACGCGATCGGGCTGGCCTTCGAGCTGGTGAAGGTCTCGCTCGGCTCCTGGAGCTATCCGGAGCCCGCGGTGTTCAAGCTCGCGGGCGTGCCCCTGTACGGGGGATTCCTCTATGCCGCGGTCGGCAGCTACGTCTGCCGCGCATGGCAGCTGATGGAGCTGGAACTCGTCCGCTACCGCCCCCGCGCCACCGCTGCCCTCGCCGTGGCCATCTACGTGAACTTCTTCAGTCACCACTGGCTGCCCGACCTGCGCTGGCCCCTCGCCGCGCTGCTCGTCGCGGTCACGGGAGGCACGTCGGTGCGGTTCAGTGTGGGGAAGACGCGCTACCGCATGCCGCTGGCGCTGTCCTTCGCGCTGATCGGCTTCTTCTTGTGGCTGGCCGAGAACATCGCCACCTACCTGGGCGCATGGCGCTACCCGCACCAACTCCACGGCTGGCAGCCGGTCCCCCTGGAGAAGTTCGGCTCATGGGCGCTCCTGATCAGCGTCACGTTCGTGATCGTGGCGGCGACCCGGCGGCAGCGGAGCCCTGGGTAGGCCCAGAAGGGATGCTCCCGCCGCTCGGGCACGGGTGCGTACTCGTACCCGAGCGGCCAGTTCAGCCGAGCCGACCGTCCTTCACGCCACCTATGAACGCCGACCAGGCAGCCGCCGGAAAGAGCAGCACACCCCCGGCCGGGTTCTTGCTGTCACGGACCGGGACGGCGCCGGGGAAGCCGTCGGACACCTCGACGCAGTTGTCGGCTCCGCCGTCGCTGTAGCTGCTCTTGCGCCAAGCGCCGTCGACCAGGTCGCTAACTGTCTTCATGGTCTGCTGTCCTCCACCAACTGCTCGATGAACGCTGCTGAATCAGACGGCGAGAGGGCCTCGTCGCGGAGCCGATCGTAGGACAGGCGATATTGCTCAACCTCCTCTGGCTCTTCGATCAGTTCGCCCGACCTGTTGCCTTCCAGGTAGGCAACGGCACCACCGTCCGCCATCCACAAGAGCCAGAGCGAGCCACCCATCAGGCTATGCACCCCCGCAGAGAACGGAAGCACCTGAATGGTCGTGTGCGGCGCCTTGGCTGCCTCCGAAATCCGTGCCAGCTGGTCATGCCAGATGCCGGGGACACGCACCGGCCGCCGCAGCGCCGCCTCATCGAGGATGACCCGCACATGGGGCGGTCGGTGACGTTGCAGCGTCTCCTGCCTGCCCAGTCGGGCAGCGACGGTCTCTTCGAGCTCATCGGGGCTTATGGGCGTTGCCACTGACGACAGCACGACGCGTGAGAAGTCCTCGGTTTGCAGCAACCCAGGAATGGCACTCGCGTATGCATGCATGATCGTCGCCTTCGCCTCAAGCTTCATGAACTCCCGGTACTTGTCCTTGAAGCCATCCAGCCGCGCCAGCCCCCACAGCCGCACCAGCAGCTCGCCCGTCCCGTATGCCGCGTCGAGCGCCTCCATCACCGGGAGCTTCGAGAGTCGCTCGCCGGTTTCCAGGCGGTGCAGGTAGGTGCGGTCGTAGTTGGTGTCCTCGGCCAGTTGGGCCAGGGACTTGCCGGACGCCTCCCGTAACCGCCGGAGTTCGCAGGCGAGGACCCAGCGGGCCGAGCCCTCGTCCTCGTCGGAATTGTTTTCGACCATTCGCCGAACCCCCTGTTGCCCGTGTCGACGACAACGCCAACTCCCTTTTGAGAGCGGCCCGGAGTGACAACTCTAGGACGGGGAAAGGGCCTTGGCAGGCCAGTCAGGACTCGAACGGAGAAGAGGAATGGGAATGGCGGAGCGGTCTCCGGCGGCCGGGAGGATCAGGGATGCCGAGCAGGCGCGGGACGAGCTGCGGGCGGCGCTGAAGGGGGCCGGCATCACCTTGCCGTCCCTGGCCCTGGACGGGGTGTCGCTGGTGGGGGACTTCCCGCGGCCGCTGGTGGACCTGGGGCGATGTACGCCGCAGCTCGCGCGACGGCTCGCGGAGGCGGTGCGGGCGTGAGTTCCAGGAGCGAGGAGACGGGCGAATCCGGCGTTGCCCACGACCCGGGGGCGGAGGATGAGCCGGCGGAATCCGTAAAGCGGCGGGAAGAGTTAGTGGAAAGGGTGCGGGAAGCCAATCGGCTCAGTGTGAACCGGCCGCGTTGAAAGCGGAGCGGTAACGGGCGCGGAGCCAGTTCACGGCTTCGGCCGGATTCGCCGCCACCGGTACGCCGTCGGGAACCGGGGGGCGTCGTACGACCACTACCGGGATTCCGGCCTCCCGGGCCGCCGTCAGTTTGGCGGCGGTCGCGGCGGCGCCGCTGTCCTTCGTCACGAGGACGTCGATGCGGTGGGCGCGGAGCAGTGCGCGCTCACCCTCCACCGTGAAGGGGCCCCGGTCGAGCAGCACCTCCATACGGGGCGGGTGCGGGGGCTCGGGGGCGTCGACGGAGCGGACCAGGAACCAGGGGTCGGTGAGGTGAGCGAAGTGGGCGAGGCCCATGCGGCCCGTGGTGAGGAAGACGCGGCTGCCGAGGGCGGGGAGGGCGGCGGCGGCCTCGTCCAGGGAGGTGACCTGGTGCCAGTCGTCGCCGGGTCCCGGCACCCAGCCGGGCCGGCGGAGGGCGAGCAGGGGAACATGGGCGGTGGCGGCGGCCAGGGCCGCATTGTGACTGATCGTGTCGGCGAAAGGATGGGTGGCGTCGATGAGCGCGTCCACCGCGTGCGCGCGCAACCAGCGGGCGAGGCCCTCGGGGCCGCCGAACCCGCCGATGCGCACCTCCCCGTCGGGCAGCCGTGGCGCGGCGACCCGGCCGGCGAGCGAGGTCGTCACGCGCAGGGCCGGCTCCGGCGACTGGGCGGGCTCCGGCGACGGGACGCCCAGCGACGGGACGGGCTCCGGCGACCGGACGGGCTCGGCCCCTTCAGCGGGCTCCGGCACCCCAACGGGCTCCACCCCCTCGGCGGGCTCCGGCACCCCAACGGGCTCCGGCGACCCGGCGGCGCCCCGCACCAGGGCGGCGGCCAGGCGGCGGGCCTCCGTCGTACCGCCGAGGATCAGTACATGGCGTGGCGGGCGGGCTGCGTCGGGCATGGGATGTGGGTTCCTCCGTGGCTGAAGCGCAACCGCAGGGTACGGGGCCGCAGGGTACGGGCAAGGCCGCGGGCGGGCGTAGTGCGCAGCTCGCGCACACCGGGCTGCGGCCCGGCTGGACGACCGGTGCCTGTGCGACGGCGGCGAGCACGGCCGCGTACACGGCGCTGCTGACCGGCGAGTTCCCCGATCCGGTGACGATCACGCTGCCGAAGGGGCAGACGCCGTCCTTCGCCCTGGCGGTGGAGGAGCTGGCGCCGGGACGGACGACGGCCATGGCGGGGGTCGTCAAGGACGCGGGCGACGATCCGGACGTCACCCACGGGGCGCTCGTCCGGGCCACCGTGCGGGCGCTGCCCGCGGGCTCGGGGGTCGTCTTCAAGGCCGGGCCGGGGGTCGGGACGGTGACACGGCCCGGGCTGCCGCTGGAGGTGGGGGAGCCGGCGATCAACCCCGTGCCGCGGCAGCTGATGCGGGAGCATCTGGCAGTGGTTGCGGCGCGGTACGGCGGTACCGGCGCGACGGCCGACGTCGAGGTGGAGATCTCGGTCGATCACGGGGAGGAGATCGCCCGGAGCACCTGGAATCCGCGGCTGGGGATTCTGGGCGGGCTGTCGATCCTGGGGACCACCGGGATCGTGGTCCCGTATTCCTGCTCGGCGTGGATCGACTCCATCCGGCGGGGGGTGGACGTGGCGCGCGCGGCCGGCCGGCGGCATGTGGCCGGGTGTACGGGGTCGACGTCGGAGAAGGTGGCGGTCGCGCTGCACCATCTGCCCGAGGACGCGCTGCTGGACATGGGCGACTTCGCGGGGGCGGTGCTGAAGTACGTCCGGCGGCATCCCGTGGAGCGGCTCACCATCTGCGGCGGGTTCGCCAAGCTGTCCAAGCTCGCGGCGGGGCATCTGGATCTGCACTCGGCGCGGTCCCAGGTGGACAAGGGGTTCCTGGCGGAGCTCGCGCGGCGGGGTGGCGCGGACGAGGCGCTGGCGGCGGCGGTCGCGGAGGCCAACACGGGCCTGGCGGCACTCCAGTTGTGCACCGCGGCGGGGGTGCCGCTGGGGGATCTGGTGGCGGCGACGGCGCGGGACGAGGCGCTGGCCGTGCTGCGGGGCGCGCCGGTCGCGGTCGATGTCATCTGTATCGACCGGGCGGGGATGGTGGTGGGTCGGGCGGAGCCGCGGGGTCCGGGGGAGGCCCGGCAGGGAAGCCCTCAGCGGTGACGGGCTTCCCCGTGTCGGCGTGGGCCGTCAGTCGCGGTAGCCGCGGTCGAAGCGGCCGCCCAGGCAGTCGTCCGAGCTGCCGGTGAGCGATCCCAGCGCGGTGCCGAGGGCGCAGGTGGTCAGCCGCAGCGGGTTGTCGCGGAACCGTCCGGGGCGCTCGTAGCGGCCCTGGCGGTCGTGGCGCCCTTCGCGGCGGTCGTGCAGCCGGCCCGGCCGGTCGTTCATCCGGACCGGGGTGTCGTGCATCCACGGCGAGCTGTCGTGCGCCTGCCCGGGGGTGTCCTTCGCCTGCGCGACATGGTCCTTGCCGTCGGCCGCGGCGACGTTGCCGCCGAGGAGCGTCAGCAGGGCTGCGGCGCCGACGACGCCGGCGGCCAGTCTGGTACGCATCGTGGCGTACTCCTTTGCTTCGGCCCCCCTTGGGTGTCGCTGCTTCCTTACCGGCCCCCGGTGGCGGGATAACGGGTATTCACCCTGATGCGGTCGCGGAGCCATCCGGACGGGCCCGGAGGGGGCGGGGACGTCCGGACGGCGTGCTGCATTCCCTCCGTCGGTGTCCCGCGGCCGAGGTGCGCGGTGCCCGGCCGGCTGCCGGGACAGCACTCAGGGAGCCGGGTGCGGCGGGGGTGCCTCGGGCGGGGGCTCAGGGTGCTGCGGCTCGACCGGATGCGGGGGCTCCACGGGTGGCGGCGCTTCCGGTGGGGGCGCCTCGGGCGGCGGCGCCTCAGGAGGCGGCGCTTCCGGTGGCGGGGCCTCGGGCGGGGGTGCCTCAGGGGGCGGTGCTTCCGGTGGGGGCGTCTCGGGCGGCGGCGCCTCAGGAGGCGGTGCTTCCGGTGGCGGGGCCTCCGGCGGGGGCGCCTCAGGAGGCGGCGCTTCCGGTGGCGGGGCCTCGGGCGGCGGCTGGTGGGGCCCCGGTTCCTGCGGCCCGGGAACGGTCGGCGGCCTGGGCGGGTCGGGTGTGTTGTAGGCGCTCCACGCATAGGCGCCGGCCCCCACCAGCGCGAGCGCCCCGAGGGCCACGACGATCCCCGGCACGCCCCCGAGGGAGCCCCGGATGACCGTGGTGACCAGCGTGCCGACACCCGATCTCGCCGCGCGGACGACGGTTCCCACCGCCGACAGGACCGTGCGTGCGTTGTCCCTGACGGTGGGCCAGACCGCGTTCCACACGTTCACGACGCCGTTGCCGACCGCGCGGGCGGCCTGGACCACCCCGCCCGCGACCCTCCCGGCGAGATTGCCGAGGGCCGTCAGGCTCTGCTTGCCCCCGCGCACGATCTTCTCGGTCACCTGCGCCGCCGCATCGCGCACCGGCGGACCGAGACGCTGGAGCCACTGGGGCACCATGTTCCAGAAGCGCTGCCCGAGCGACAGCGGAGCCTGGACGACCTCCCCGGTCACCGCTTCCGCGGCTGCGGCCCCGGCCTGCCTCACCTGCTGGAGCACCTGCTGGCTGCTGTGAATGTTGTCGACCGCGGCCTTGGCGTCCGAGAAAAGCCTCCTCGCCGCGTCCTGCTGGGCAATGATCGCGCGGCGCGCCTCCGGGGTCAGGGCCGCGTCGAGCTGCACCTCCAATGCGTTCAACAGCGTGTGGACCCTTGCCATCGTGTTCCGGGCGGCGTTCAACGCACTGCTGAGGTTGGAGTGCAGGGTGTCCAGCCCTTGCGACCCCAGGTGCGCCATGTCCCCCGCCGCCAGCCGCGCGGTCTGCAACTGCTCCAGCGTCAGATTCGCGGTATCCGGTGGAATCGTCATGATGGCTCCTCACTCTCGGGCCACCCGCCCCGCAGCACGTTCAGCGGGCCGTTGCCGCGCACCGCCTCCCCCGCCCGCACGGACGGCGGCAGGCCGGCCACGCTGTGCCCGTCGGCGGCGGCCGTCCCGCGCGGCGCTGAACTGCCGTACGTACCGGGCACGTTCCGGTCCGTGGCACCGGTGCCGCCCACCGGCCGGACGAACCGTCCGCCGGTCGCGACATCGGTGAGCACCAGGGCGCCCATCGGCCGGCGGGCGGGCAGCACCCGGACCGTGCCGTCGGCCCGGAAGCCGCGCCAGCTCTGGCCCGTATAGGCCACGTTCCGGGTGACCGCGGCGGGCGGACGCAGTGGATCACCGGTGGCGCAGCGCACCCGCGGCACCCCGTACCGGTCCAGCAGGACGGCCGTACCCGCCTCCAGCACCGCCTGCTCGGGCGTCGCCCGGCCGTTGCGGTAGTGGTGGTCGGTGACCCGGGTGTCCATGATCACCACGACCGGGGTGAGCCCCGCGAGATAGCCGCGGAGGTCCGCGGACGTCAGGCCCAGTGTCGCGGCCCATGCCCGGCTCTTGTGCGGGTCCCGGAGCAGGAGGTCCGCCAGGCGGCGCGCGTCGCAGGCCGACGCCTTCACGGTGCCGCCGAACAGCCCGGGTTCACTGCCGTAGTGGCCGGCCACCCGCACCTTTCCGGATTCCGGGGAGGGGTCCGGGGGCGACGGGACGGACCGGAGCGCGGGGACGGGTCCGGCCACGGACGGGGTGAACGGGTCGGGGGCCACCGCGGCGGCCGGCTGGAGGCGGACCTCCTCCTTCAGCTGGGCCTGCTGCGCCTGTCGGCCCAGGAAGAACAGCCCGATCGCCAGGGCGAAGGCGGCCAGACCGACGATCAGCAGCACCTGACGACGGCCGCGCCGGCGCGGATCTGTGGTGTCCCCTCCCGGCGGTGGCACCTCCGGCGAGGGGCCAGCCGGTGATCGGGGCAGCGGACCGGGCGGGGGTCCCCGCGGATACGGATCCGGCATGAGCGACGGCTTCACGGAGCGGTTGTGTTCCACATTTCGCCGCACTTCGGCCGGTGTCAAGCACCCCCGATGGAGAGGAATACCGGGAAGGCGGACATGTCCCCCATGCCACTCGCCGCGGTTTCGGTGGACAGTACCCGCAAATATGCCCGCCGGGTGCGCATGCGGGACTTTTCCGGGACAGTTTTACGATAGCCGCCACACGGTCTACCCACCACCAAGAAATGGGCATACTTGCAGGTCAGGGCGATAGCGGTGCTCAATTACATACAGGTTGAAAAATGAACTGCAAGTTGCCGGGCGACGCTTGAGCGTGATTGCATTCTGCGAGCACACGGGCCGCCATTACGGGTGTCACATTCGGGCGCCAGGCGGCCCATTACGGCCGTATTTTGCTTTATCGGCAATTCGGCCCGTGTGAGTTCAGAACCCATAGCTCCGAAGGGAAGGGCACGCCATGCGTCACGGCTTCACCCCTGAGATCGACACCCGCGAGATCGCCGACACCGAGCTGGACGCCATCGCCGGTGGGAACGCCGCCGCCGCCGGCGCCGACGTCGCCGGACACGGTGCCGCCGTGAGCATCGGCAATGGCCTCGAGGCCGGCGGGTCCCTGGCGGCGAACACGCCCCTCGGCCAGATCGGCGGTATCGCCACGGTGGGGATCACCCCCAGCCTCTGAGCGAGGCCGGCTGAGGCTGACAGCGACGAACCCCGGAACCTCCAGTTCCGGGGTTCGTCGCTGTCCGGCCGGAGTTGCGGGCGGACTTCCGGCCGCGTCCCGGGCGGAAGCACGTCCGCCCGGCGCGGGCCTCGGCCCGTACGCGTCGGCTACGGCGTCTCCGTGACCGACGGCGGGACCGGAGGGGTGACCGATGCCGCGTCAGACGGCCCGCACGGCAGGTGCGGCCGCTCGCGGTCCGCCGAGTAGAGGTGGCTGTCGCGGAACTGCTCGGCGCCCAGGGTGCGGCCGACCATGATGACGGCCGTACGGACCACGCCCGCGGCCTTCACCTGATCAGCGATATCGGCCAGGGTGCCGCGCAGGACGAGTTCGTCGGGGCGGGAGGCCATGGCGACGACCGCGGCGGGGCAGTCGGCGCCGTAGTGCGGCAGGAGTTCGGCGACGACCCGGTCGACGTACATGGCGGCCAGGTGGAGCACCAGCAGCGCACCGCTGCGCCCGAGGGTGGCGAGGTCCTCGCCCTCCGGCATGGGGGTGGCCCGCTGGGCGACGCGGGTGAGGATGACGGTCTGGCCGACGGTGGGGACGGTCAGTTCGCGCTTGAGGGCGGCCGCCGCCGCGGCGAACGCGGGGACGCCCGGCACCACGTCGTACGGCACACCGGCCGCGTCCAGCCGGCGCATCTGCTCTGCCACCGCGCTGAAGACGGACGGGTCACCGGAGTGCAGCCGGGCCACGTCGTGGCCCTCCTCATGGGCGCGCACCATCTCGGCGGTGATCGCGTCGAGGTCCAGCTGCGCGGTGTCGATGAGCCGGGCCCCGGGCGGGCACTCGGCGAGCAGCTCCCGCGGCACCAGGCTGCCGGCGTACAGACAGACCCCGCAGGACGCGAGCGTACGGGCGCCGCGCACGGTGATCAGGTCGGCGGCGCCGGGACCCGCGCCGATGAAGTGGACGGTCATGGTTGCTCGGTCTCCTGGGGGACGGCGGTCGGGGACGGGGCGGCGGGCGGCGGCTTCACGGCCGACCACTGGGTGACCGGCATCGCCTGCCGCCAGCCGGTGAAGCCGCCGACCGGCACGGCGTGCGCGACCGCGAGCCGCACCAGCTCGCCGCCGTGCCGCCGGTACCAGTCGGCGAGCAGCGCCTCGGACTCCAGCGTCACGGTGTTCGCCACCAGCCGGCCGCCCGTGGGCAGCGCCGCCCAGCACGCGGCCAGCAGGCCGGGGGCGGTCAGCCCGCCGCCGATGAAGACCGCGTCCGGCGTCGGCAGACCGTCCAGCGCGGCGGGCGCGGGGCCGGTGAC
This sequence comes from Streptomyces sp. NPDC127097, assembly GCF_042724075.1. Lineage (NCBI taxonomy): Bacteria > Bacillati > Actinomycetota > Actinomycetes > Kitasatosporales > Streptomycetaceae > Streptomyces > Streptomyces sp. NPDC127097. The sequence continues at coordinate 101,667 of NZ_JBHXFI010000022.1, forward strand.
CACGCGCAGCCCGGGGACGCCGAGCGTGCGCGCGTTCCGGCCGATCCGCTCGGCCCGTACGGGGTCGCGTTCGACGCTGACGGCGCGGCAGCCGCGGTGCGCCCGCAGCCACTCGATGGCGATGGAACCGGAGCCGCCGCCGACGTCCCAGAGGAGCTCACCGGGGGCGGGCGCCAAGGCGGCGAGGGTGGTGGCGCGGACATGGCGCTTGGTGAGCTGGCCGTCGTGCTCGTAGGCGGCGTCGGGGAGACCGGGGACGGCGGAGAGCGGCGGGGTGCCGGGTGCGCGGCGGCAGTCGAGGGCGAGGACGTTGAGCGGATCGCCGGGCGGCAGGTCCCAGTCCTCGGCGGTGCCCTCGGCCGTCTTTTCCCGTGGGCCGCCGAGCTGCTCCAGTACACGTATCCGGGTCGGGCCGAAGCCATGGGCGCGCAGCAGGGCCGCGACCTCGGCGGGGGTCCGGGCGCCGGCGGACAGCACCAGCACCCGGCGGCCGTCGTACAGCGCGCGCAGCAGATTCTCGGCGGGCCGCCCGACCAGCGTGACGACCTCGGTGTCCTCCAGCGGCCAGCCCAGGCGGGCGCAGGCGTGGGAGACGGAGGAGGGGTGCGGGAGGATGCGCAGCCCGGGGGCCGGGGGACCGCCCGCCGCCGCTCCCGCGCCGCTGGCCGCCTGCTCCTGGAGCACCTCGGTCAGCGTCCGCCCGATGCCGTAGAACATCGGGTCGCCGCTGGCCAGCACGCACACCCGGCGCCCGGCGTACGCGGCGAGCAGGCCGGGGACGGCGGGGCGCAGCGGCGACGGCCACCGGACGCGCTCGCCGGTGCACTCCGCGGGCAGCAGCGCGAGCTGGCGGGCGCCGCCGATCAGCACCTCGGCGGCGCTCAGGGCCTGCCGGGAGGCGGGCGGCAGTCCGTCCCAGCCGTCGGCCCCGATGCCGACGACGGACAGGGGTTCAGGAGCGGCCGGGGCGGGTGGTGCGGGGCTCACTGCCGGATACCTCAGAGGTCGGGAGGGGACGGGGACCGGTCCGGGGGACGGGAGCCGAACTTTACTGACCGGTCGTCTCGCGCCGTCCCGCGGGGAGGCCCCCCGCCCTCACGCCAGCAGGGCGATCAGGAACTGGCCCGCGAACAGGAACGCCGCGCAGAAGCCCACCAGCGCCGGCAGCCACTGCCAGATGCCGCGCGGGGAGTCGAAGCAGGCCAGGTAGCCGAGGACGGCGACGGTGCCGAGCAGGGCGCCCAGCCAGAACGTGAGGCCGTCGTGGTGGGTGGACAGGATGGCGACGGCGGCCAGCAGGCCGAGCGGCGCCAGCAGCTGTCCGGCGCCGGGTGCGGGCCGCCGGGTCTCCCCCGTAGCGTTGCTCATGGCGCCGGATGCTACCCGGCGGGAGGGGCCGCGGCGGCGCACCGCGCCAGCCGGGAGCGGATGGCCGAACTCCGTTTCCCGCTTCCGCTCCCGCCCTCCGCCGCACCGCTCTGACCAGGCACGATCGTCCGTTCGACGGTAATGACAACGGTCACCGGTGCAGCCTTTGGATCTTTCGCAGAAGTGCGGTTTGCTTCGCAGCGAGGAGCCAGGAAGGAGCGCGCCGATGACCGAGCACGCCCATAGCCACGGGCACGGCCACAGCCATGCGCACGGTGTCTCACCGGACGCGGACCGGCGCTGGCTGCGGGCCGCGCTGATCCTGCTCACCGCGTACATGGCGGTCGAGGTCGTCATCGGTGTGGTGGCGCAGTCCCTGGCGCTGATCTCGGACGCCGCCCATATGCTCACCGACGCGGTCTCGATCGTGCTGGCGCTGATCGCGATGCGGCTGGCCGCCCGGCCGGCCCGCGGTGGCTTCACCTACGGGCTCAAGCGCGCCGAGATCCTCTCCGCGCAGGCCAACGGCATCACCCTGCTGCTGCTGTCGGCCTGGCTGGCGTACGAGGCCGTCGAGCGGCTGATCTCGCCGCCGAAGGTGGGCGGCGGGCTGGTGCTGGTGACCGCGCTGTCCGGCATCGTGGTCAATCTGATCTGCACCTGGCTGCTGTCCAAGGCGAACCGCTCCAGCCTGAACGTCGAGGGCGCCTATCAGCACATCCTCACCGACCTGTTCGGGTTCGCCGCCACCGCCGTCGCCGGACTGGTGGTGCTGACGACGGGCTTCGAGCGGGCCGACGCGATCGCCACGCTCGTGGTCGTCGCGCTGATGCTGCGGGCCGGCACGGGGCTGGTGCGGGAGTCCGGCCGGATCTTCATGGAGGCCGCGCCGGCCGGGATCGACCCGGACGCACTGGGCGACCATCTGGTGGCCGCGGACGAGGTCGTCGAGGTGCATGACCTGCACATCTGGCAGATCACCTCCGGGCATCCGGCGCTGTCCGCGCACATCCTGGTGGCGCCGGGCGGCGACTGCCACAAGGTCCGCCGCAGCCTTCAGGAGCTGCTGAGCGGGGAGTACGGCATCACCCACGCCACCCTCCAGGTCGACCATGTCGGCGAACAGGGCGCGCCCGATGAGCTGCTGACGCTGAGCCCGCGGCCCGGTCCCGGCCCGGAGCGGCCGGCCGGCCACTGCGAGGACGCACACGGTCCGGTGCACCGGCCGGGGCCGCACCGGCACTGAGCGGGCGGGCCGCCGGGCGCGGATGTCCGGCGGGCCGTGGCGGTCCGGCGTGGGCCCCGGGCCGTGGGCGCGCCGCTCCCGCGTCCCCGTCACTCGGGTGAACCCCGGCCCGGGAGCGGGCCGCCTGCCACCGGTCGCGGCGGCCGCGATGCTCGGATGACGGCATGAGAACCGCCGCTGTCTGCGCGCTGCTGTGCGCCGCCACGCTCCACGCACCGTCCGCCGCCGCGTCCGCCGCGAAGGCCCCGCCCGCCGTCTCGGTCACGGTGACGGTGACCGACGGCGACGACACCGAGTCCGGCAAACGGCTCGACTACCGCATCACCGTGCACAACCTGGGCGCCTCGGAGGTGCGCGACGCCCGGATCGAGCAGCGGATGCCGGCCACCACGACCTCGGCGACCGCGCCCCGCGGACGGGTCGAAGGGCACGGCGTGGGCGAGCAGAAGGTGATCTGGCGCTCCGATCTGCCCGCGCACGACATCCAGGTCTTCACCGCCACGGCCGTGCTCGGCGGCCGCGACGGCCTCGCCGCCTCCGCCGCGCCCGGCACCCGGCGCCCGGCCGCCACGGTCTGTGTCTACGTCGGCGAGTCCTTCGCCCCCACGGCCTGCTCGGGCGATGTGGACGACCTGCCGGAGAGCACCCCGGAGAGCGAGGGCGGCAGCTGGCGGGGGTGGGCGGTGGGCGCCGGGGCCACCGCGCTGCTCGGGCCGGGGGTGGTGCGGGCGGTCCGGCGGCGGCGCGTCGCGCGGGCGGGCTGAGGCGGGGGCCGCGCGGGCGGGCCGGGGCGGGAGCCGCGGGGCGGCCGGGGCGGGGCCGCGCGGGCGGTCACCCATTGGCACCGGCCCCGGTCGCGGGCGGCGGAGGTTCCCACTTGCCTGGGAGATGGCCGTGGCGCGCGTCCTGCGGTGCTCCGCCGGCCCGGCCGGTCCGTGGAACGCGCCCGGTCCGCCGTGCAGGAAGGACAGGAAGGACCGGACGCGATGTCAGCGAGCGCACCCGTACGCGCGGGCGGGCGGATGACACCGCGGTCGCAGCACCGGCCGCGACGGCTCGGGCGGGCGCTGGCCGGCGGGGTGTTGCTGCTGGTGGGGGCGTTGCTGCTGCCGTTGAGCCTGGCCGCGATCTGGGCCCGGGCCGAGCTGACCGAGACCGACGGCTATGTGGCGGCGGTGGCGCCGCTGGCCGGGAACGCCGCCGTCCAGGAGGCGGTCGTCGACGATGTGACGGACGGCGTGATGGCGCATGTCCGGCTCGACGGGCTGCTGAAGGCCGTACCGCGCGCCGAGCGTCCCGCGGTGCGCCGGCACTTCACCCGCGGGATCCGCCAGTTCGTGGAGAAGCAGGTGCGGGAGGTCGTCACCGGCCACGGCTTTCGCGCGATGTGGAACGGGGTGCACCGGACCGCCCACCGGACGCTGGACGGCCGGCTGGCCGCCTCCGGCCGGTCCCCGGTCACGCTGGACCTCACCCCGGTCGTGGAACGCGTCAAGCGTCAGCTGTCCCGCAACGGCATGGGGCTCGACCTCCTCCGGCGGGTGCCGCGGGCCGGGGTGGAGATCGTGCTGCTGAAGGCCCCGGACGTGCCCCGGATCCGGGCCGTCTACGAGGTCGTCCGCACCGGGGCGCTGCTGCTGCCGCCGGCCGCGGCGCTGTGTCTGACCGGCGGGCTGCTGCTGGCACGGCGCCGGCGGCAGGCGCTGGTCTGGGCCGGGCTGGGCTGTGCGGCCGCCGCCGGGCTGCTGGCCGCGGCGCTGGCGCTGGTCCGCAGCCGCACCCTGGACGCGCTGCCCGCCATGGTCTCCCGGCCGGCCGCGGGAGCCTACGCCGACGCGCTCACCGGACCGCTGCGCACCGGGGTCTGGCTGGTCATCGGCGCGGGGACGCTGACCGCCGCGCTGGCCGCGGCGGGACCCCCGGCGGTCCGGGCGCTGCGGGCCCGCCGGTCCGCGGCGCGCACCGGCGCCGGCTGCTGACCGCCGCTCAGATCGCCAGGACCGTCTTCCCCTGCGCCCGGCCGGTGCGGCTGGTCGCCAGGGCGTCCGGCGCCTCCTCCAGGGAGACCTCACGGCCCACGAGGACCGTCAGACGGCCCGCGTCGACCTGGCCGGCGAGGATCTCCAGCAGCTGCGGGGAGGGGCGGTTGACGAAGTTGAAGCCGCGGAGGTTGTGCTCGGTGAGCTCGTCCGCGTCGGCCGAGCCGATCAGCGAGACGGCGGTGCCCCCGTCGCGCACGGTCCGGGTCAGTCCGGCGAACTCGGTGGGGCCGCTGATCATGTCGATCAGCACATCGACACCGTCCGGATGGATCGCGAGGACCTGGTCGGCGATCGGGCCCGCGGTGTGGTCGACGGTCTCGGCGGCGCCCAGCGTGCGCATCAGCTCCGCCTTGGCGGGGCGGGCGGTGGCGATCACCTCGGCGCCGCGGCCGGCCGCGAGCTGGGTGACGAAGGTGCCGACGCCGCCGGTCGCGCCGACAATCAGCACCCTTCTGCCCTCGGTGATCCGGGTCTCCTCGACCAGGTTGTACGCCGTCATACCGGCCGTCGGCACGGCCGCGGAGGTGGCGTAGGTGACGCTGCGGGCGGCGTGCGCGATGCGGTCCTCGTCGGCGACGGCGAGCTCGCAGTACGACCCACCGCCCTGCTCCGGCCGCTGGAACTGGCCGAACACCGCGTCACCGATGGTGAACCGCCGCACCCCGCTGCCGATGGCGAGCACCTCGCCCGCCCCGTCCGACCCCAGGACGAGGGGGAACGCGGCCGGCACGGCATCGCCGAACATCCCGTCGGCGAGCTTCCAGTCGACGGGGTTGAGTCCGGCGGCGGCCAGCCGCACCAGGACCTCCCCGGGCCCTGGTTCGGGCTGCGGCAGCTCCATGAGCTGCGGCTGTTCACCGAATGCGCTGACTGCTACGGCTCTCATCGTGGCGCTCCCTTCCACCTTCCGACCGGTGGCCGAAGTGGATCGTAAGCACGCCGGCCGGGCCGGAGGCGGCAGGAGGAGAGGCGGTGCGGCGGAAGCAACTCGTACGGCCCCGCGCCCCGGGGCTGTCCGGCCCAGGTTCGCCGGGACGCGGTCGCACGGGCCGCTGCGGCCCGGTCGGCGGTCCCCGTCAGCGGTGCGGTGCAGGGGCGCTTGCCGGGTGCCGTTCGGCGCCAGCCTGGTGAATTCCCCGGTCCCGGCGTCGCGGCGCACGGCGTTCGGCTCGCCAACGGCTCCGCCTCGGGTACACATGACGCCATGCGCGTTCTGGTGGTGGAGGACGAGGAGTGCCTCGCGGACATGATCGCCGCGGAGCTGCGCCGCGCGGCGATCGTGGTGGACATCGCCCACGACGGCCGCGCGGCACTGGCCGGACTGCGGCTCGGCGGGTACGACGTGCTCGTCCTGGACCACGAGCTGCCCGCACCGCACGGTGCCACCCTCCGCCGGTACGTGGTGGCGGAGCGGCTGCCGACCCGGGTGCTGTTGCTCACCGCGGCCGGCCCGGACGACGACCGGGCGGCGGACCCGGCGCCGGCCGCGGACGACTGGCTGGCCAAGCCCTTCGCCCCCGAGGACTTGCTCGCCCGGGTCGTCGCGCTGGGCCGGCCCGCCCGCCGCGCGGAGCCGCAGCTCATCGAGCGGGCCGGCGTCACCGTCGACACCGCGCGCGGACTCGCCGCCCGCGACGGCCGCCCGCTGGCGCTGTCGCGTACCGAGTTCGGGGTGCTCGAAGTGCTGCTGCGCGCGCAGGGCGCGGTGGTCAGCGGCGACGAGCTGATCGAGGAGGTGTGGGAGGAACACACCAGCTACGGCGGCAACGCCGTACGCGTCACCCTCGGCGCACTGCGGGCCAAGCTCGGCGAGCCGCCGGTGATCGAGGCGGTGCCGGCCGGCGGGTTCCGGATGGCCGACGGGCCGGGGGCGGAAGGGGCGGGGACGGAAGGGCCGGGGGCCGACGGGCCGGGGGCGGGCGGCGAGCCGGAGCCAGGCGCCCGGCGGGAGACCGTCTGAGGGTTCGTCACTCCGGAGCCGGGGGCAGGGGGCTGAGGGCTGGGCGCAGAGCGCCGGGAGCCGGGCGCACCCACCCGATTGCCCGCATGACGGGTCCGGTCGCGGGCCGCGGGATTCAATGGGGCGATGATCCGGTTCGACTCCGTCACCAAGCGCTACCCCGACGGGACCACCGCCGTCGACGGCCTCTCCTTCGAGGTCGGCGAGGGGGAGTTGGTGACGCTGGTCGGGCCCTCGGGCTGCGGCAAGACGACGACCATGATGATGGTCAACCGGCTCATCGACCCCACGCACGGGCGGATCTACGTCGACGGCGCGGACATCGCCGGCGTCGACCCGGTCACCCTGCGCCGCGGGATCGGCTATGTCATCCAGCAGACCGGGCTCTTCCCGCACCGCACCGTCCTCGACAACACCGCGACCGTGCCCTTTCTGACCGGCTGGAAGAAGGCCAAGGCCCGCGCGCGAGCCGCCGAACTCCTGGATCTGGTCGGCCTGGACCCGGCCGTCTACGGCCCGCGCTACCCCGAGCAGCTCTCCGGCGGCCAGCGGCAGCGGGTCGGGGTGGCCCGTGCGCTCGCCGCCGACCCGCCCGTGCTGTTGATGGACGAGCCGTTCGGCGCGGTCGACCCGGTCGTCCGCGACCGGCTACAGAAGGAGTTCCTGCGGCTTCAGGCCGAGCTGCACAAGACGGTGCTGCTGGTCACCCATGACATCGAGGAGGCCATCCGGCTCGGCGACCGGATCGCGGTCTACGGAGCCGGCCGGATCGAGCAGTACGACACCCCAGCGAGCGTCCTCGGCGCCCCCGCGACCCCCTATGTCGCCGAATTCGTCGGTACCGACCGTGCGTTGAAGCAGCTCTCGGTCACCGGTATCGACCGTGGTGACCTCGAACGCCCGCCGTTCGTCCGGCTCGGCGAACCCGCCGCGGAGGCCAGGGCACTGCTGCGGACCGAGGGCGCCCGCTGGGCGGTGGTGCTCGACGAGGACGGCGCACTGCACGGCTGGGTGGGCACCGAGGAACTGGCCGGCGGGGAGGGCACGGTCGCCGGTCACGCCCGCCGGATGGAGGCATGGGTACCGGTGACCGGCACCCTCAAGGCGGCCTTCAGCGAGATGCTCAAGCATGACGCCGGCTGGATCGCGGTCCTGGACGGCCCCCGGTTCCTGGGCGTCCTCACCCCGACCAAGCTCCATGAGGCATTGCGCCGCACCATCGGTTCGGACGAGCAGGGGGTACCGCGGGAGCGGGCCGAGGTGGACTCGGTGCCCACGGAGTGAGAGCGCCGGGAGGGGCGTTTCACGTGAAACGCCCGGCCTGCCGCGCCGCGCGGCGTTTCACGTGAAACACGGGCCCTGCCACCGCTCGCGTCACGGTCACGGTCACGGGCACGGCCCACGCCGCCCGCGAGGCATCAGCCCTTGGGCAACAGCCCTTTGGACTTCAGGTAGTTGCGCGCCACATCCGCCGGCAGCCGCCGCCAGCTGTCCACCTGCTCGTTGAGATACGCCAGATCGGCAGTGGTCAGCACCTTGTTGAGGCGGTTGAGCGCGGCGGCCGGCCCGGCGCCGCCCGCACGGGCGCGGTTGACGACGGGGATGACGTAATCGGCGTTCTGAAGCTTCTTGTCGTCGGTGAGCAGCACCAGGCCGAACCGGTCGAGGGTGGCATCGGTGCTGGTGGTGAGCACCATCTGGTCCTGCCCGTTCTGCACGGCCTGTTTGGCGGGCGTGGTGCCGACGCCCTTCGGGTCGATGGCCGTGATGTTGATCCCGTAGCGCTTCTTCAGCCCCGGCGCGCAGAACGGCCGCTGGACGCACTCATCGCCCGCGGCCAGCCGCACCGGAAGCTTGGCGCGGCCCAGATCGCTGAGGGTCTTGAGGTGGTGCTTGCGGGCGTAGCCGGCGCTCACCGCGAAGGCGTTCTGGTCGACGGCCCGGCCGGCCGGGAGCACGGTCAGACCACGCGGCCCGGCGAGCCGGCGCAGCGCGGCCATGGTGGCACCGATGGCGGGCGAGGCCACCGGGGCCGCCTGGGAGCCCTTGTTCTTGGCGTTGAGCCAGTCCGCGAAGGTGGCGGCGTACTCGGGTACGACGTCGATCTGCCCCACTTCCAGGGCGGGTTCGTACAGCTCGCGGTTGCCGACGGTCACCACACGGGTCCGGTACCCGGCGTGGTCGAGCAGCGCCGCGTACATCTGGGCCAGCAGCTCGCTCTCGGTGAAGCCGGCCGAGCCGATGGTCAGTTCGTGGCTGTCGCCGGGGGAGGCGGTGATCGCGGCGCGGGTCTCCAGCGAGGGGCCGCTGGTGCAGGCCGCGAGCCCGAGGCCGACGACGGCTGCCACGGCGGCGACAGCGGGCCTCATCGAGCCCGTCCGCGGGCCCACCCCGGTGCCCACCGCTGGGCCAGCTCGAAGGCGGCCTCCATCAGCAGCGCGAACACCGCGACCAGCACCGCTCCGGCGACCACCTGCGGGGTGCTGGCCAGGTTGAACCCGGCGGTGATGATCCGGCCGAGCCCGCCGCCGCCCACCAGCGCGGCGAGCGTGGCGGTGGCCACCAGCTGCACCGCGGCGATCCGGACACCGGTCAGGACGAGCGGAAAGGCGAGCGGCACCTCGACCCGCCACACCAGCTGGGTGCCGGTCATCCCCATCCCCCGGGCGGCCCGCACCACGCTCTGGTCCACCTCACGCATCCCGACATACGCATTGGTCAGCAGCGGCGGAATGGCGAACAACACCAGCGCGATGATGGTCGGCCACGGCCCGTGCCGTCCAATCGGGGTGAGCAGCAGCAGGACGAGGACGGCGAAGGTCGGCACCGCGCGGCCGATGTTGGCGAGGTTGACGGCCAGCGCCCCGCCGCGGCCCAGGTGGCCGAGGGTCAGCGCGACCGGCAGCGCGATCAGGGCGCTGATGACCAGACAGGAGAAGGTGAGCTGGAGGTGCTGTTCGAGGCGGTGCCAGACGCCGTTCTCACCGGACCAGTTGGCGGCGGTGGTCAGCCATCTCCAGACCGCGGAGACGGTGTTCATGTCCGCCGCCCGAGGGCCGCGACCAGGCGCTTCGGTCCGGCGGTGGCCCGGGACCGCACCGCCCGCCGGCTCGCCCGCCGCCAGGGGGTGAGCAGCCGTTCCACGCCGAGCAGCAGCAGATCGAAGACCACCGCGAGGAGCACGCAGAGCACGGACGCGGTGAGCACCTGCGCCTTGAAGAACGCATTCATGCCGGCGTAGATGAGGTTGCCCAGTCCGCCGTACCCGACGATGGCGCCGACGGTGGTGAGCGCGACCGCCGAGACCGTGGCGATCCGCAGCCCGGCCATCGCCGCCGGTACGGCCAGCGGCAGCTCGACGGTCAGCAGTTGGCGCACCGGCCCGTACCCCATGCCCCGGGCGGCTTCGGTGGCCTCGGCGGGCACCCCGTCCAGGCCCGCCAGGATGTTCCGTACGAGCAGGGTGAGGGAGTACAGCGCGAGGCCGACCACCACGAGGGTGGCGGACAGCCCGTAGACCGGCAGCAGCAGCGAGAACATGGCCAGGGACGGAATCGTGTAGAGGACCGTGGTGATGCCGAGCACCGGTCCGACCGTCCAGCGTCTGCGCCGGGCCAGCAGCGCCAGCGGGACCGCGATCACCAGCCCGAGCGCCACCGAGAACACCGTCAGCTGGAGGTGCTGGAGGAGCGCGTCGAGGAGGATCTGCCGACGGGTGCTCAGGTAGTCGCCGCAGATCCAGTCGTTGTGCGCCAGGCAGTCGTCCGGCGGCGGTGCGGTCACGGTATGAGTCCACCGCGGCGGGGGCGGGGTGTCGCGGCGGACGCGTCCGATCGGGGTGGCCGCGTCCGGCCTCCACCGCCGTGCGTCCCGCCCCCTCCCGCCACCCCGCCGTCCGCGCCTCCCTCCCCGCACTCCCTCCCTGTACACACCCCACGTATACATGCAGTGTGTACTGCCTATGTATAGTCCCCAGGGTCCTTACGACAGCTGTCCCCGAGGGTCGGCGCGGCGGGGCCACGCCCCCGTAAGCGTCACCTTCGTCATGCCCGAAAGCGCAGGTCACGGGCTCGCTGTCGCAGTTATCGCACCCGAAGAGAGACCCGTATGCCGACGTCGATATCCGCGGCCCGCCGCACCCTCATCGCCGGGCTGCTGACGGCCACGTCCCTGGTCCTGGCCCTCAGCGGCTGCGCCACCTACGACGTCACCGCCCCGGCCGACGCCCGCGCCGACGCACCCGCGGCCGCCGTCAAGGCGAAGGACGCCGCGGCCGAGGACGGCAAGGCCCCGCGGGGCGCGGCCGGTGACGCCGTCGACTGCCGGAAGGCCAAGTGCGTCGCGCTCACCTTCGACGCGGGCCCCGGCGAACACACCAACCGCCTGCTGGACATCCTCAAGAAGGAGAAGGTCCACGCGACCTTCTTCATGCTGGGCAAGAACCACGTCGAAAAGCGCCCCGCCGAGGTGAAGCGGATCGACGCCGAGGGCCATGAGCCGGCCAACCACACCTGGTCGCACCAGATCCTGACCGACATCCCGGCCGCCTCGGCCAGGCGCGAGATGTCCCGCCTCCAGGACGCGGTCCGCAAGATCACCGGCAAGACGCCCCGGCTGATGCGCCCGCCGCAGGGGAGGACCGACGAGACGGTCTCCAAAATCAGCAAGGACCTCGGCCTGGCCCAGGTCCTGTGGAGCGTGACCGCCAAGGACTACCAGACCAACGACTCGGCCCTGATCACCAAGCGGGTGCTCGAACAGACCGAGCGCGACGGCATCATCCTGCTGCACGACATCTACCGGGGGACCGTGCCGGCCGTCCCCGGCATCCTCAAGGAGCTGAAGAAGCGCGGCTACACGATCGTCACGGTCTCCCGGCTGCTCTCCCCGGCGAAGCCCGAGCCGGGCATGGTCTACCGCCCGTAGCGCGGCCGGGCGCGCGGCACGGGGCGCGCGCCACCGCCGGTGCCGACCTGGCCCTGCGTCACCCCGGCCCGGTCCCGGAAGCCTTGACCGGCCCCGCCGCCCCCTTGCCGCCGATCCGGTGCCACCAGTGCCGGCGCCGCGGATGCACGGCCCGGCCCAGCCACCGTCCCAGCAGCAGATAGCCGAGCAGCGCACCGGCGCAGTTGAGCAGCACATCGTCGATGTCGAACGCCCGGCCGGTGATCAGCGCCCCCTGCACCAGCTCCACCAGCAGCATTACCAGCGCGGTCGCCGCCCCCACCCGCAGCAGCCCGCGGGCCCGCGGCTCCAGCACCGGCAGCAGCACCCCGAACGGCAGGCCCAGCACGACATTGCCGCCGAGCTGTTTGACGGTGTCGGCCAGGTGCGGCTGCGCCAGGTAGCCCCGGATGGAGTCGCCGGGGCGGAGGTTGGGGTGGGTCAGCGGCACCGACGCCGCCGACGGGGTCAGCGTGACCCGCGCCAGCGCCGCCGCGAACGCCACCATCGCGGCGAACGCCAGCACCAGCAGCAGGATCCGGACGGCCAGCGGGGCTCGTGCGGGCACCGGTGACCAGGCCGCCTCCTCGCCCTCTCGCGTACGCGCCATGAGAACTCCCCGGTGTGCGTGACGGACCGTGCGTCCGAGGAAATTCCGGTTACCCGAGGCACCCCGGATCATGCGGAACGGTCCACTCCGCGCCCGCCGTCAGCCGTCTGCCCCGCACATGCGACAGGGGCGCCGGACAGCTCCGGCGCCCCTGTTCAGCTCACTCGCGGCTCACCCCTGGGGGCGCTCCGCCTCCACCCGCCGACGGCCCTTGTCGTCGTCGGACGCCGACGGTGCCGCGGACGGCGTGGCCCGCTGCCCCGGGGCGCCGCCCTTGCCCACGCCCGGCTTGCGCTGCGGGATCGCCTCGGTGTCCTGGGGGAACGTCAGCTGCTGGCTCTGCCACTGAAGGGCCGGTGCGACCTCCCGCCGCCAGGTCGTGAACTGGTGGCTGCCCTGCGGCAGGATGATCGACTCGGTCGTCATCGGCGACTTGGCCGCCCGCAGGAACTTCATGGTGTCGCCGTAATCTGCCTCGCCCTTACGGCTGCTGGCGACCAGCGCGGAGATCTGCGGCGCGGGGAGGTTCTTCAGCCGCCACAGCAGATCGTGCTCGCGCTCACGCTTGGCGCCCTCCGGGCCGGGGCCGAAGAGGCTGCCGGTGGTCAGGTCGTCCTTGATCGCGTAGTCACCGGAGAGCGAGACCGCCGAGGTGTAGACCTTCGGGTTGCGCATCGCCAGCTGCAACGAGCAGGTACCGCCGGACGAGTAGCCGAACGCGCCCCAGGCGCTGGGGTCACGGCCCACCCGGTAGGCCGACTTCATGGCGTCCGGCAGGTCCTTGGTGAAGAACGTCTCGGCCTGCGGCCCGCCCGGCACATCCACACACTCGGTGTCGCGCGGCGGGGCGATCGTCGGCCGGACCATCACGATCACCGTCGGCTGCATCTTGCCCTGCGCGATCAGCCGGCCGGCGTTCTGCGGCACCTGGAGGTGCTGTGCGAGGTTCATGATCCCGCCGGGATAGCCGCTGATGACGACCATGACGGGGAACCGCTGGCGGCGGAACTGCTGCTGGAAGTACTGCGGCGGGAGATAGACGAAGCCCGGGTTGATGGCCCGGCTGCGGCGGCCGATGATCTTCACCGACTCGACCTTGCCCACCCGGTCGGCGGGCCCCTTGGGCAGTCCGGTCACCCGGTCGAGCCCCTGCGGACCGGCCGGCTGGACCAGTCCGCCCTTGAGGTTGCCTACCGAGGTGAACTGCCCGCCGCCCTGGCTCAGGGATGCCGGCGCCTCGTCGGTGTTGCCCAGCAGTTCGTCCCAGTTGCCGTAGAACTCGTAGTTCGTGTTCACGGCGAGGGCGAGCGCACACACGATCGACACCTGGGTGACCACGATCGCGCCCAGCCGGCCGAGGACGGCCGCCACGCCGCGCCGCGCCAGCCGGGGCCAGAGCCAGACCGTGGCGGCGACGCAGAGCACCGCCAGCACGATCACCGTGTATTCGAGCGACTGACTGGTCAGCCCCATGCGCCCACATCTCCCGTCACCCTCGGAAGGGTTCTTGCCTTCTTAACCGGCCGCCTTAGGCACAACGGACGGCTCCGGACAATGGTCACCGGAGAAGACGGGCACACCTGCGCATCGGATACCTGAGCGACACACTTCTTACCCTGCTCTTGCCACATCGTTTCCGCGGCGTGATGTGGCGGGGCGGGAGGAGCCGCCGGGGCGCGTCGCGGAACGGGCGTGGGGCCGCGGGACGGGACAGCGCCCATGGGGACGGGGAGCGGTCCCCGCCCCCATGGGCGCCTGTCCTTGCCTCACACGCCGATGTCCCGCCCGTCCTTCCGCCACACGCTCACCACGGAGGGGCGGACCAACTCCCCTTCCCCGTCCGGCCATTGCGAGGCGGGCCGCTCCACACTGGCCCCGTCCACCTCACCCGGATGCTGCACGGCGACCATCACCCGCCGCTCCTGTACGACCGGCCCGCAGGTCTCGGCTCCCGTGGGCACCGTCAGGAACTGCCGGACCTCACCCCGACGTTCTCCCGCGGTCGCCACACCGAAGAGCCCGTCATGGCTGCCCAGCGCATTTCCATCGGTCGATATCCAGAGATTTCCGTGCACATCAAAGGTGATGTTGTCCGGGCAGGAAATCGGGCTGACCTGGTCCTTGGGGAATCCGCCGAAATAGGTGGCCGGGTCCTCCGGGTCACCGCACACCAGGAACAGCCGCCAGTCGAAACGGTCCGCCGCCGGGTCGTCCCACCGCTCGCTGAGTTCCAGGATCTGCCCGTGCTTGTTCTCCTTGCGCGGATTGGCCTCGTCCGCCGGAGCCTTGCCGGTCTTTCCGCGGTCGCTGTTATTGGTCAGGGCGATATAGACCCGCCCGGTCCGCGGGCTGGGCTCGACATCCTCCGGCCGGTCCATCTTCGTGGCGCCCACCTTGTCGGCGGCCATCCGGGTGAAGACATAGACCTCTTCCGCCGTCATTCCCGGCACATGCGAGGTGTCGCCGCTCGCCAGCGGAATCCACTCCCCCGACCCGTCGAACTCGCCGTCCTTCGGCAGCTTGCCCGAGCCGTCGATCTCCCCCGCCGGGCTGTCCCCGGTGAACTTGGCGACATAGAGCGTCCCCTCGTCCAGCAGCGTCCGGTTGTGCTCCCGCGCGGCCCGTGACGTTCCCCGCTTCATCCGCCGGGCGGAGACGAACTTGTAGAAGTAATCGAACTTCTCGTCATCGCCCATGTAGAGAACGGGCCGGCCGTCCGCCGTCAGCCGCGGTTCGGCCGCCTCGTGCTTGAACCGCCCCAGCGCCGTCAGCTTCCGCGGTGTCGACTCGGGATCGTGCGGGTCGATTTCCACCACCCAGCCGAAACGGTGCGGCTCATTCGGCTCCCGCGCCACATCGAAGCGCTTGTCGAAACGCTCCCACTTACGCTGGCTCGCCCCGCCGGTAATGCCGTACCGCTTGAGGCGGGCGGCCGCCGTCGGATCGGTGACCTCGCCCCCGTTGGCGAAATACTGGTTGAAATTCTCCTCGCCGGAGAGCACCGTCCCCCAGGGCGTGATGCCGCCGCCGCAGTTGTTGAGCGTGCCCAGAATGCGCGTCCCCTTGGGGTCGGCGGACGTCTTCAGCAGGTCGCTGCCGGCCGCGGGGCCGGTGACCTCGAAGGGCGTGGTGCCGGTGATCCGCCGGTTGAGCCGGTGCCGGGACACCGCCGTCAGCCGCCCGCTGTGCCGCTCCTCCTGGACGACCAGTACGGACAGCCCGTGCGCCGCCCAGCCGATCTCGGCCTGCTCCCGGGTCGGCGCCTCCGCGTCGTACCCGGCGAACATCAGCTGCTCGTCGGTGTACTCGTGGTTGATCACCATCAGCTGCCGGTGCCGCTCGCCGGGCACGTCCAGCACGGCCATGTAGTCGTTGTTGTAACCGAACTGCCCCGCCTGCGCCTTCGCCGACTGCCGGTCCGGGTCGAAGGCCGGCGCCCCGCGCAGAATCGGGTCGCCCCACCGAATGACGATGTTCTGCGCGTGCCCCTCGGGGACGACCACCGCATCGGTCTTGTTCGGCGCCACGGTGGCGAACCGCAGCCCGCGCGCCGCCTTGTGGCCCTTGCCGCCCCGGGACTCCGGACCGGGTCCCGGCGCCGCGACGGCCGGCGGCGCCCCCACACCGCCCACCACGCCGCCGGCCGCCGCCGCCACCGTCACGACCGCGGCGGCCCGCACCATCGAACGGCGGGACAGCGCACCGGCGATGACGTCACCGACGTAGGCGTTGTCGCTCGTGTTCGGCGTCTCGTGGAAGCAGGCGTCACCACAGCGGTAGCGGCACGTCATGGCCGAACGCCCACCAGGATGCGAGCCGATCAACGGCAGGAACTTGCGCACATTTCCCCCTCTTTAGCGGAGTGGAGCGAGGTCGAACGGTGTGCGGCGCAGCCGTAAGGATGCGGGCGCCGTCGTCCGGTTCGCGGTCATGGTTCGCCGTGACGCTAAAGGGGCCGATCCGCCACATGACGACGCAAACATGAACAGGTGGTGAATCCGGGGGGACGGCAGGCCCGCGCGGCGCCGTACGAGGAGTCAATCCCGGTTCCGGTAAGGGCAAAACGACGCAAACAACGGTGGCCCGGAGCGCGGGAAGGATTCAGTCCGGTATCGAAAATTCGGTACGGGGCCGTGCGCCGTGGCGGTGCGCCCACTGTTGATCAACCTCGTACGCAGGACCGATGTCCCCGCGGCGGAACTCCGGCGCCCGGTCGAAACCCGCCGGCCCGTCACAGCCCCCGGATGGCCCACCACTACAAGGCGCGGGGTCCCACGATGAGGCCGGTCCCGGCCGCTACCCTTACGTATCCGTCCTGGTCAGGGACATGTCCGTGCGTCACGGACATACGCCGCACCCAGCACCCGCAAGAGAGGTTCGCCGATGGGCATTCGGAGTCTGCTGCGCAACGCTTTCGGTCGCTCCAAGGCGACCCGTGAAGAAACCGGCGCGGCCCCGAGCGGCGCCGACAAGCCGGAGTCCGCGACCATCCCGGAGGCCCGCGAGGAGTCCACACCGGCCCCCGCCACCCCGGAAGCCGAGGTCCCGGCCGCCCGGACGGCCCCCACGGAGGCCCCCGTCACGGACCCGGCACCGACGCCCCCGACGACCCCGACGCTGCCCGCCCAGGGCGGCCGCGCGGAGCGTGCGGAGCGGGCGGCGGAGAGCTCCGCGGGGCGGGAGGAGCCGGCGGCCGGCGACGCCACCGCGGCGGCCGTACCGGCCGAGGATGAGGCCGGTGCCGATCTCGTGAGCCGGGCCTTCGACAACCCGGGCACGGCGGCGGCCGGCACCGAGCCGGTGGCCGAGGCCGCTGAGACAAAGGCCGAGCCGAAGGCCGAGCCGAAGGCGGAGGTTGTCGCAGAGCCCGAGGCGAAGGCGGCCGAGGCCGAGGCAGCGGCCGACGCCGTCGAGCCGGAGCCCGAGGTGGCGGCGGAGCCGGAGCAGCAGGCGGCGGTCACGCCGGAACCCGTGCAGCAGTCGGCGGCCGAGGCGAAGCCCGCGGCCGAGGTGAAGCGGGAGGCCGAGCCGAAGCCGGAAGCCGAGGCGAAGCCGGAGGCCGAGCCGAAGCCGGAAGCCGAGCCGAAGCCGGAGGCCGAGGCGAAGCCGGAGGCCGCGCCGAAGGACGAGCCGCAGGCCACGGACCTGCCCGAGGACGAGCCGGCGGCGGCAGCGCCCAAGACGGAGGCTCCCCAGGAGGCCGAGCCGAAGGCCGACCAGCCCCCCGCCGACCAGCCCGAGGTCGAGGCCGAGGCCGAGGCCGAGGCCCGCACCGTTTCCGCCGCCGCTGCCTCGCTCCCCACTACCGCGCCCGCCCTCGTCAGCCTCTACAAGGCCGCGGGCAGCACCCTGGAGAAGCACGGCCTCGCCACTCAGCGCGCCGCCGTCTACCTGGTGCTGGACCGCTCCGGCTCGATGCGTCCCTACTACAAGGACGGCACCGTCCAGAACCTCGCCGAGCAGGCCCTCGGCCTCTCCGCGCACCTCGACGACGACGCCACCGTGCCGGTGGTCTTCTTCTCCACCGACATCGACGGCACCGCCGACCTCGACCTCACCAACTACGAGGGCCGCATCGAGGAACTGCACGCCGGTCTGGGCCACATGGGCCGTACGAACTACCACTGGGCCATCAACGCGGTCGTCGACCACTACAAGAAGTCCGGCGCCACCACCCCGGCCTTCGTCATCTTCCAGACGGACGGCGCCCCGACCTCCAAGCCGGCCGCCGAGAAGGCGCTCTGCGAGGCGGCCGGGCTCCCGATCTTCTGGCAGTTCATCGGCTTCGGTGACCCGGACGCCAAGGGCTTCGACTTCCTCCGCAAGCTCGACGACCTGGCCGTCCCGGAGAAGCGCGCCGTCGACAACGCCGGCTTCTTCCACGCCGGCCGCGACCCGCGCGGCCTCTCCCACGACGAGCTCTACCAGCAGATGATGGTCGAGTTCCCGGAGTGGCTCACCGAGGCCCGCGCGGCCGGCGTCCTCAAGGACAGCTGACCGCCCTCGCCTCCACCACACCCGACACCTCACCGGCCGCGGGGGGGGGGGCCCCGGCCCCCCCCCCCCCCCGGGGGGGGGGGGGGGGGCCGCCCCCCCCCCCCCCCCCCCCCCCCCAAAACGCGGGGGGGTGAATAAAAAAAAAAACACCCCCCGC